>QIFK01000147.1 GCA_003230615.1 Nitrosospira sp.
ATGATTAACAGCGCTAAAGTTAAGAATATAGCGAACGACTTCCGGCAGATTCCCGTTTATATTTACGGATATCAAGATAGGTTTAGAGCGATACCAGGCGATGACGCTAGAGTCGTTGCTAATATTTCCGGTACTCTCGCCACCACTCCGGCAGGTGTTCAAGGCAATAGCGTGATCAATGGTCTTTGGAATTCTGCTACGAATACGGATGAGTCTTTTCTGTTTTGGCAACATGTGCGTTTGGCTGGACTATCAGCGGGACCCACCAACACTGCAGATGCTACCTATATTCCACGTAACGCTGATGGTGGCATCATGGGTATTCAGAGCAACGTAGGCTTCGTTACCGTTACTGCACCTACTGCCATGACCGGTACGTATATTATTTGTTCAGATGGCATTATTGGGAAATTTGTCAAGCAGTTGGACATCACGCTGGATGATGGCGAGACCAGTACTGGATCAGTAAGAGCGGTCCTTCAGTCCGCTCCTGGCACGGCGGTGCTTAGTACCGCAGTTGTAGATGCCAAGCGTCTGAACCTTACTACAATTTCTGTTCAGGAAGAGCTCGTTCACTTATCAGAACGAGCTCTTATTCTAATGTGCAGCAGTATAGTTTGTGCAGTACGGTTTATCATGTGAGGAGGGTGTTTCTCATTTAATAATGCTATCCCTGTAATAGTTTGATTTCCGCTGCCGCCAAGTTTTCTTGCGCACCCCGCAACACCAGTACATCACCTGCCTCCAGTCGAGTTTCGTCATTTGGTAGTAGTTCTCGTATGTTTTTTCTCCGAATTGCAGGGACCTCTACTAAGAAGCTCCCTAAATTTAATTCCTTTAAAGTCTTGCCGACTGCTGCTGATCCAAGGACAATCATTACGTTTTGTAATCGAGGTTGCATTCTTTCTCCAGATTCTTCTTCATCGGAGATCCCGCGATAAAATCCGCGGAACAAACTGTAACGCTGTTCTCGAGTTTCGCGCATGCGATTTAGCACTCGGTTAAGCGGGACACCCAAGTGCATAAGTGCATGGGATGCAAGCATAATGCTACCTTCCATGATTTCTGCCACCACCTCTGCTGCACCAGCTTCTTTCAATAGATCGATATCTGTGTCGTCTAAGGTACGTACCACAACTGGTAGTTCCGGGCGAAGCGTCTGGACATGTCTGAGAATCTTTAGTGCCGAAATAGTGTCTGCATAGCTAACTACTAGCAACTTAGCACGCATCAGCCCGGCAGCAATCAGTACCTCATACCTGGCCGCATCACCGTAAACTACGGATTCACCCGCTGCTGTCGCATCTCGTATGCGTCGTGGGTCAAGATCAAGAGCAATAAAGGGGACTGATTCTTTTTCAAGTAGGCGAGATAGATTCTGTCCACTACGTCCATAGCCGCAAAGAATAACATGTTGTTCTTCAGCTATAGTTTGTGCAGCAATAGTAGTGAGTTGCATGGCTCGATTCATCCATTCAGCTGCAGAGAAACGCCGGGCCATGTTTTCGCTATGCTCGATGATAAAGGGTGCTGCTAACATGGATAATACTATTGCTGCCAATACTGGTTGCATTGTGGGGTTGTCTACTATACCTAGGATATTAGCCTGGGCCAGCAAAACAAATCCGAACTCTCCTCCCTGGGCAAGACTTAGACCAGTGCGTACCGCTACACTTGAATCAGCCTTGAACAAGTGCGATAGACCTGCTATTAGTGAGGCTTTTATTGTTATTAGTGCTATGAGCAGTAGCATTACCCACATAAAATTTTGTATAACGGTTTCTACATCCAGTAACATACCTATAGTCACGAAAAATAGACCTAGTAATATATCGCGGAATGGCTTGATATCATCTTCAACTTGATGGCGATATTCTGTTTCAGAAATTAACATTCCTGCAAGAAATGCGCCCAAAGCCAGCGATAAGCCAGCGATCCCAGTAAGCCATGCAAGCCCCAAAGTGATGAGCAATACATTCAGAACGAATAATTCAGAAGATTTCTGACGGGCTACCAGGTGGAACCAGGGGCGCATCAACCGTTGCCCAAAAAATAGGATGAGTGCAAGTACCATTCCAGCCTTCAGCAGAGCCAAAATAATTGCGACGCCAAGGTCTGCGCCACTACTGTCAACTGCATGTGCCAGAGCCGGGATAACAATTAAAAGTGGCACGACTGCCAAGTCCTGAAACAACAAAACACCTATAATTTGTCTTCCATGGAGAGAATTAAGTTCTAGCCGTTCCGCTAGCAACTTACTGACAATGGCAGTAGAGGACATAGCTAGAACTCCACCCAGGGCGAGTCCCACGCGCCAGTCGAGCCCTATCATCCATGTTACAACCATGACGATTAGAATGGTCGTGCAGACTTGTATTGTGCCAAAACCAAACACAATGTGTTTCATGGTGACGAGCTTGGGTAGGCTAAATTCGAGACCGATACTGAACATTAGAAACACGACGCCAAATGTAGCCAGCTGATGGGTTACCGCCACTTCAGGTATCCAGCCCAACGCATGTGGACCAATGACAATGCCAGAAAGCAGGTAACCTAGCATAGGTGGCAGACGCAGTAGACGAAACACCACTACGGCCAGTACAGCAGTGGCAAGCAGGATAAGGACAATTTGCAACGCGTTGTACATAATATTCTATGAAAAAGAGATACTGTCTTGAGCTTGCACGATCAATCTAATCTGGAAAATGAATAGTCTTGATTGTCGCACATTCACGGTGTTCAACAATATGTGGTGTTAAAATACTAATTTTTACTGCAAAATAATTTCATCTTCATGTCAGTCCCACACTTTACCACTGCTCTAAACGGGGCGATTCTTGACCTTGAGAAACGTATACTCGATGCTATGCCTGCCATCGAGTACTGGTTGCGAGGTCAATTGCAGGACCACACCGTACCATTTTACTGTTCGGTAGATCTGCGCAACAGTGGCTTCAAGTTGGCACCGGTAGATACTAATCTATTTCCTGGAGGGTTCAATAATCTCAACCCAGATTTCATGCCATTATGTGTACAGTCGATGATGGTGGCAGTAGAAAAGATCTGTCCTGATACTCACAGCTTGCTTCTGATCCCAGAGAACCACACACGCAACGTTTTTTATTTACAAAGCGTAGACGTGTTGCAGACTATCTTGCGGCATACAGGAATGAACGTTCGCATCGGTACTTTATTGCCAGAAATTTCGGAGGCTACAAAGCTTAATCTTCCTAGCGGTAGAGACCTCATGTTGGAACCGGTGCAGCGTAAGGGAAATCGCCTAGGCTTAGAAGATTTTGATCCATGTGCAGTACTGCTTAATAACGATCTTTCATCTGGTGTTCCTGCCATTCTGCAGAATCTGAAACAAACTATCATTCCACCTCTTCATGCTGGCTGGGCGACTCGGCGAAAATCACGTTATTTCACAGCATACGACGGTGTTGCACAAGAATTCTCTAGCTTGATCGGCATCGACCCATGGCTCATCAATCCATATTTTGCATTTTGTGGAAAAATTAATTTCAGCGAAAAAAAAGGAGAGGACTGTGTAGCAAGAAATGTGGATGAGATCTTGTTTAAAATTAGGGAGAAATATAAGCAATATGGTGTTAAGGAGGATCCTTTTGTTATTGTTAAGGCCGATGCGGGTACCTATGGAATGGGTATCATGACAATAAAGGATAGTGAAGAAGTACGTACACTCAACCGCAAGCAGCGCAACAAGATGTCAGTAGTAAAAGAGGGACAGCCTGTAACCAAAGTATTAGTGCAGGAAGGAGTGTACACTTTTGAAAACATTAATGAAGCGGTGGCAGAACCCGTGATATACATGATTGACCGTTATGTTGTGGGTGGCTTCTATCGCGTGCATACTGGGCGTGGTAAGGATGAGAATCTCAATGCCGCAGGTATGCATTTTGTACCTCTATCTTTTGAGCCAACATGCTTGTTACCCGATCATAAAACTAGTCCAGGCTGCATTCCCAATCGATTTTATGCGTACAGTGTGATAGCTCGATTAGCGCTGTTGACAGCAGCGTTAGAGTTAGAGCGGGGTGTGGATGCTACAGGAGAGCCTGTAACCATGACTAGTGAGAAAGTGTAACTAGCCCAGAAAAATTAGCAATGAAATTTGCCTTCATTCTTGACCAGTTAGATTCAATTAAGACCTATAAGGATTCGAGCTTTGCCATGATGTACGAAGCAGCTTCGCGCGGCCATCAGTTGTTTGTAATGCAGCAGGGAGATTTAGCATGGAAGAATGGTGAGACGGTTGGGTTCTCGTGTGCGCTGGAATTGACCGGACAGTCAGATGCTGGGAGTCATTGGTATAAGAAAGGAAACCTGGAGGAAGTGCCACTACAAGAATTTGATGTTGTGCTAATGCGTAAGGATCCACCTTTCGACATGGAGTATATTTATAGCACTTACTTACTAGAATTAGCGGAAAGCCAAGGTGTGCGTGTTATTAATAGCCCGCGAGGGATACGTGATCATAACGAGAAACTCTCCATAGCAAAATTCTCACGATTTATTGCGCCTACTCTTGTGTCAAGGCAGGAACACCTGATTCGCAATTTTCTTAATGAACATAATGATATCGTATTGAAACCGCTTGACGGTATGGGTGGTGCTGGTGTGTTTCGCGTTCACGATGCTGATCACAACATCGGTGTGATTATTGAGACCCTTACACATTATGGCACTCGTACGATCATGGCTCAGCGCCACATACCCGAAATTACGCAAGGTGACAAACGAATCCTGCTAATAGCTGGTGAGCCTGTACCTTTCATGTTGGCACGTATCCCCAAACCGGGTGAGTCGCGCGGAAATTTAACAGCAGGTGGTTTCGGTCTTGTGAAATCACTAACTGGGTACGACCGCGAAATAGCTGAATCCCTCGGTCCATCTTTGTATGATCAGGGCCTAATGCTGGTAGGACTAGACGTGATCGGCGACTATCTGACAGAGATTAACGTCACCAGTCCTACATGCATGCGAGAAATTACCGATCAAACTGGTTTTAATGTAGCAGGAATGATGATAGATGCAATTGAAAAAAACGGGATAGAGTTTGAGTAGAAATAGAGCAAGTTTTCGGAAGTGACTTTAGAAAGTGCAGTATGTTCCCGGGTTGGTGTATAAATTCGATGGAAAACTAAGCTAGAACTGTTTAGAAGAAATAAAAAGCTGTCGTTGAAGCTACTGTTTTTTAGTAAGATAATCTAAAAAATCAAACTCCTTGTTAACATTGATGAATAAAAGCCAAACCTGCTGGGTCTAGCCTAATAGATGCAAAGAGCTAGGCTATGGTATTTTACAAAATTTTCAGTGGAATCTACATTACCAAGATAACTCTTGAAGTTTATCGGTAGAGCCTTGATAACATTCGTGCTTGCGACTCTCGACAACACGTCGGTTGGTCTCCTATTGCAGCTACTTCATATCGTAGCCCTACTGTTTAGTAAGACAAGTCTTACAATAAAAAGCTAGAGGCATATTAGCTGAATAGCTGAAATATTTCGTAGAGTTTAATACCTGCTATGCTGGGAATCATAATATGCATCTGATCGATCACCAGATACCGGCAATGCTAAAATACATTTTTAACTTTTGATATTCATAAGTAGGACAAAAGATGATAGGAATTTTAATTATTTCTCATGGTGACCTCGGTGATAGTCTGATCCATTGTGCCAATCACGTCATGGGAAAAATGCCGAAATATCTAATGCATTTTGGCGTAAATATCCAGGATAACCCAGATGTTGTTATTCCTAAAGCATTAGAGTTATTAAGGCAGCTTGATCGTGGTGACGGTGTGTTGATATTGAGTGATGTCTGTGGTGCTACACCATGCAACATTGCTAGCCGATTAGTAAGTACCGGTAGAGTGGAATGTCTCGCTGGAGTCAATCTATCTATGTTGGTACGTGCACTTACTTATCGTAATGAATCCCTGGAGGTAGTAGTAGAAAAAGCGCTAACTGGTGGCAAGGAAGGGGTGATGCGTATTTTTTCGAGACCTAGTGATGCAACACAGGGAGATTAAAATTATTAATAAACTGGGACTTCATGCGCGCGCATCTGCCAAGATCACGCAGTTAGCTGGCAAATTCAAGAGTGAGGTGTGGCTTTCCCGTAATAACCACAAGGTTAACGCAAAAAGCATCATGGGTGTGATGATGTTGGCTGCGAATAAGGGTTCTACTATAAATATTGAAACTATAGGTTCGGATGAAACCGAGGCAATGCTCGCGCTGGTAAATCTGATTGGCAATTACTTTGGGGAAGATGAATGAGCTTTGTACTACATGGCGCTGGTGTTTCCGAAGGTATTGCGATAGGGCATGCACATCTTGCATCCCATGCTGCTCTTGAGGTTGCGCATCACATATTGCCACGAAATAAGGTTAGCAGCGAAATTTCTCGACTTAGTACTGCTTTCACAACAGTACGTGAGGAGCTTGAAACGTTACATGCTTCTGTTATCAGTGGCCCTGCATCAGCTGAATTTGGAGCTTTTCTTGATTTGCATCGTATGATTCTTGATGATCCCACGCTCTCTTCTGCAGCTAAAACCTACATCTCTCAAAACCAGTGCAATGCCGAGTGGGCTATTACTCAACAGAGAGATGTATTACTTGCACAGTTTGAAGAAATTGAGGATGCTTATCTGCGAGAACGGAAAACTGATGTGATCCAGGTAGTGGAACGAGTATTAAAATCATTGCTAGGGCATCCAGGTTACGTTCCACCCCCTCTAAAGCGTGCTGGTGATAGTATTCTGGTTGCCCACGATTTAAGCCCAGCTGATGTGATCCAGTACAAGCAGCACCGGTTTACTGCATTTCTTACAGACTTGGGTGGATCAACTTCTCACACTGCCATTGTTGCACGTAGCCTAAACATCCCATCTATTGTGGCGTTACATAACGCGCGTCAATTGATCCACGACAATGATCTTTTGATTGTAGATGGTAACCAGGGCGTGGTAATTGTGAATCCTGACAAACACGTGTTCTCTAAATACCGTTTGCGTCAGAATCAGCTGGAACTTGAAAATCAGAAGCTAAAACGCATAAAAACTAAAGTTGCTACAACGCTCGATGGTACAACCGTTGAATTGCATGCCAATATTGAATTACCTCAGGATATCCAGCAGGTGAAAGAAAACGGTGCCACTGGAATCGGCCTGTTTCGCAGTGAATTCTTATTTCTTAACCGTGACAACCTGCCTGATGAAGACGAGCAATTTGAAGCTTATTGCGCTGTAGCCCAAAAAATGCGCGGCTTGCCAGTGACGATACGTACTTTTGATCTAGGTGTCGACAAAAATCTTGATAGTGATAAGCGTGTTGCAGCCAACCCAGCACTAGGATTACGTGCTATCCGCCTGAGCTTAGCCGAACCGCAAATGTTTCATACGCAACTTCGTGCAATTTTACGAGCTTCGCATTATGGCCAGGTTCGTATTTTGGTGCCGATGCTTTCCAGTGTTTCTGAAATTAGTCAAACGTTGCGTCTGATTGAACGTGCAAAAGAAAGTTTGCTGGATGAGAGAGTCCCTTTTGATGCAGATATTCAAATTGGTGGCATGATAGAAATTCCTGCAGCAGCATTGTGCCTAGATATTTTTATGCATAAGCTTGATTTTTTATCTATTGGAACCAACGATTTAATTCAGTACACGCTTGCTATCGACCGCACAGACGATGCTGTGGCACACTTGTATGATCCACTGCATCCAGCTGTGTTGAGGTTGATTGCCCACATTATTCGCAGTGCAGATCACGCTCGAGTTCCGGTTGTGGTCTGCGGTGAGATGGCGGGGGACACATTGTTTACCCGATTATTGTTGGGTTTTGGGCTACGTCAGTTTTCCATGTATCCGACACAGCTGTTGACTGTGAAACGACAAGTGCTAAGGAGTCATCTGCCGGATGTTATCTATTTTGTAAAAAAGATACTTGAATCTGATCATCCAGAAAACACTCATACGTTATTGACGAAACTGAATAACTGATTCATTTGGTTATATAATCTCTAGTCATGGTAAAAATTGCAGGAATACTATTTCTGTATTACTCATAAATAGTAAGGATATGGGGAATCAAAGCCAGCATTGATTTTTCTGGTATTCCCACAGATCAGTTTTTACTTTTCAGGTGCTGTTTATCCATAGTTAATTTTTTGAATTTTAATTACTTTAATGCGAGATATAACATCAGTTGGTATTGTCGCTCCGAAGAGTGTTCATTTTGACACACCACTTTATTTAAAGAGTGGTGCCGTTCTCGATAGCTACGAGCTAGTATATGAAACATATGGTGAGCTTAACGCGGCTAAATCTAACTCCGTACTGATTTGTCATGCGCTCTCTAGCAATCATCATGTAGCGGGTTCTTATGCAGATGATCCCAAGAACATTGGTTGGTGGAACAATATGATTGGCCCTGGAAAACCAATTGATACGCGCAAATTTTTTGTTATAGGGGTTAATAATCTTGGGGGTTGCCATGGTTCAACTGGTCCTGCCAGCATCAATCTGAAGACAGGTAAACTTTATGGTGCGGATTTTCCTATGGTAACAGTAAAAGATTGGGTTGGAACCCAGGCGCAGTTGGCAGACCATCTTGGAATCAAACAGTTTGCGGCAATAGCTGGAGGTAGCTTGGGTGGGATGCAGGCTTTGCAATGGACGCTTGATTTTCCAGATAGAGTACGACATGCATTGGTCATTGCCGCTGCTGCCAAGCTAACTGCACAGAACATTGCTTTCAATGATGTTGCGCGCCAAGCGATAATTACAGATCCTGATTTTTACGGTGGGGATTACTGCTCGCATAATGTAGTACCACATCGAGGCCTACGTCTTGCACGCATGTTGGGACACATTACATATTTATCCGACGATTCGATGGCCGAAAAGTTTGGGAGAGAGTTGCGTAATGGGGCGCTTGGTTTTGGTTTCGACGTAGAATTCGAAATCGAATCATATCTGCGCTATCAGGGAGATAAATTTGCTGATCAGTTTGATGCCAATACTTATTTGCTAATGACTAAGGCTCTAGATTATTTTGACCCAGCACACGATTTCAATGGTGATCTTAGAGAGGCGTTCAGTGTTGCTCAAGCAAATTTTCTGGTGCTATCTTTTACTACAGACTGGCGTTTTTCGCCTGATCGTTCTCGTGCGATCGTCAAGGCATTGTTAGACAATGAATTAAATGTTAGTTATGCAGAAATCACTTCTAGCTATGGCCATGACTCCTTCTTAATGGATGACCGCTATTATCATGAGCTGGTGCGAGCTTATATGAATAATATTAATATTTAGAACGGAGGTTCACAGATATTGGTATTTTTTGAGTAGCGCGTGTACACAGGCTATCAGAAGTTATGTGCTTGACGATATGGTACGCTCATCAGCTTGATGAAGAAGTAATGGTTACCCATTGCTTCATTACACCCCATATGTCGGATCATAATAGTGCAAGCGAGAGGATAATGTGTCATGTTTAGACATGACCTCTATTCGTAAGTCGCATCTGTTAGGTCTAACCGGATGATACGCTAAACTTTTTTATTAACATAATATGACAGCTCGCGTAAGTTTGAACGGAATCAAAAGATAGGATTTTTGTTAATAACTTTCAATTATGACCACGTAGAAATTTTACTCTATGAATACTGATAACAATGACTAACATTAGTAATTCATCCGCTATCTCTAGGCCTGATTTTGTTGCCATTGCTGCATTGGTGAAGTCAGGAGCGAAAGTGCTCGATCTTGGCTGTGGCGATGGCTCACTATTACGTTATTTGTGCAATGCGCGTGATGTCCATGGTTACGGTGTAGAAATTGACGACGAAAATATTCAGGCATGCTTCAACAATGGGATAAATGTGATTCAGAGTGATCTAGAATCAGGACTATCGAGTTTTGAATCAGGATCTTTCGACTATGTGATATTGTCGCAAACATTGCAGGCGATGAAACATACTGAGGGCATAATAAAGGAAATGATGCGAGTAAGTAAGGAGGGTATTGTATCGTTTCCCAACTTTGGATATTGGAAGAACCGTTTGCAGGTAATATGTGGTCACATGCCCGTTTCGGAGACGTTACCGTATCAATGGTTTGATACACCAAATATTCATCTGTGTACACTTGGTGATTTTGAGAGATTCTGCCGTCAGCATGGTGCACGTATTCTTGAACGCAGGATAATGAATGGAGACCATCAAGTTTCATTTGCTCCTAATCTATTCGGAATACTGGCGTTTTACCGATTCGAGCGGCAGAAGTGATAATTGTCTGCTTTACTTGGGATTCGAAGGGATGTCCGGAACCTTAAATTTTGCTTGCCCAGCTAGCCATACCAACACCAATACCGGTAAACCGAGTAACGCAGTACCAGTAAAAAAACTGGCGTAGCCATAAGTATCGACAAAGTTGCCACTGAATCCGGCGATGAATTTTGGCAGTAACAGCATCACTGAACTGAACAGTGCATACTGTGTGGCAGAATATGCTGAATTAGTCAATCCAGAAAGATAGGCGATAAAGGCACTGGTAGCAATTCCGGCTGAAAGATTGTCTGCAGAGATAGTGAATACCAAGCCTGCTACGTCATGTCCACGACCAGCTAGCCAGACGAAAAGTAAGTTAGTTGCTGCAGACAATACCGCTCCTAGGAACAACGTCCGCATTATACCGATTTTTGCTATGAGCACTCCACCCATGACTGCACCCACTATCGTCATGATAACTCCATAGACTTTGGATATAGTGGCTACCTCATCCTTGGTGTAACCCATATCCACATAAAAAGGGTTACTCATCACCCCCATCACCACATCTGAGATGCGGTATACAGCTATTAGCGCAAGAATCAGCAATGCGCGCTGGCCATGGCGCACGATAAAATCTCGGAACGGTGCAACTATCGCACCATACAGCCAAGCTAATATTTGCGTTAGTTGTGCATTCAGATTCCAGTGTGCAATAGCTCTCCTAGCATGATCTTCATTCTCAGAAATAAGGCGGGTAACAGGAACTTCTGGCTCGCGGATGATTAGAGTAGTGATCATACCTATAGCCATACTTGCGGCCATTACCAAATAGGCAGTGCGCCAGGGTGAATAGTCGTAAGTAGTCTCTGATGGATCCACCGCCGCTGCTATCCACAGCACTCCTGCAGAAGCTAGTATCATGGCTAGGCGATAGCCAGCCTGATAAGTTGCCGCCATGGCCCCTTGTAGTCTCAGTGCTACAGCTTCGATTCGATAGGCATCTAGTGCTATATCTTGCGTAGCAGATGCAAAAGCTACTGCTAGGGCAAAAAACACCATATGAGTCAGGTTTTCAATAGGGTCCGTGCTTGCCATCCCGACTAGTGCAATAGTGATGATTACTTGCGATAGTAGAATCCATGCACGCCGTCGTCCTAATAATTTAGTCAGTAGTGGCAACGACAAACGATCTACTAACGGTGACCACATCCATTTAAAACCATAAGCTAGCCCAATCCAGCTAAAGTAACCGATAGTCGAGCGTTCTATACCTGCTTCTCTTAGCCAGAATGACAGAGTGCCTAATATCAGGAGTAGCGGAAGTCCGGCTGAAAAACCTAGTGTAAGCATTCCCAACACTCGTGGATGGGTGTAAATACGGAAAGCATGAAGCCAGCCAGATAGGGCTGCAGGTATCATAGGTTGTAGTCGTAGTCGATGATAAGCGGTGAGTGGTCGGAGAAACGTTCCGTTTTGTAAATCGAAACTTCAGTGGCTTTGCTAGCAATCTTCGGCGTAGCGATCTGATAATCTATGCGCCAGCCTACGTTCTTTGCCCAGGCTTGTCCTCGATTGGACCACCATGTGTACTGATTTGGTTCTTGGTTGATTTGCCGGAATACATCGACAAACCCGAGTTTATTGAGAATTTCGGTAAGCCAGGCACGCTCTTCCGGCAGAAAGCCAGAATTTTTCTGATTAGATCGCCAGTTTTTCAGGTCGATTTCCTTATGGGCAATATTCCAGTCACCACATAAAATAACTTCTCTGCCACTTGCTATGAGTTTCTTGAGTAAGGGAAAAAAGTGTTTCAAGAAGAAAAATTTGGCTGTTTGGCGGTGTTCACCGCTGGAACCTGAAGGAAGATAAACTGAAATTATGCTCAAATGATCGAAGTCAGCTCGCAGATAGCGTCCTTCGGTGTCAATCTCGGTAATGCCGACACCTTCAATAGTTTTGTTGGGCTTGCGTAGGCAGAAAATGCCTACCCCACTATATCCTTTTCTTTCAGCACAGTGAAAATAGCCATGGTAGTTATTAGGTGTAAGCATATCACTGGTGAGATCAGTAGTTTGGGCTTTCAGTTCTTGCACACATACAATGTCTGCTCCTTGTTTTGGCAGCCAGTGGAAAAAACCCTTATTCGAGGCGGAGCGCACGCCATTTAAGTTAAGCGTTATAATTCGCATGTTTGCTTTTTCTAGTTCATCATAGCTATGCCTGATTTCCGGCAAGAATTTATCGAGTTTGCCATCTGCCACAATGTATTACGTTTTGGCGAATTTAAAACCAAAGCAGGGCGGTTATCGCCGTATTTTTTTAATGCTGGGTTGTTCAATGATGGCGATTCTCTGCACAAGATTGGACAATTTTACGCGAAAGCTATCCTTGCTGCTCAGCTTCCATTTGACATGCTGTTTGGTCCTGCATACAAGGGTATTCCATTGGTTAGTGCTATTTCCATTGCTCTGTCTGAGATTGGGAATAATTATCCCTTTTGCTTCAATCGAAAGGAAGTAAAAGATCATGGTGAAGGCGGTGGTATAGTCGGTTTACCACTTTCTGGACGGGTGTTGATTGTTGATGATGTTATTTCAGCTGGCATATCGGTACGTGAAGCTGTTGATCTTATTCGTGCTTCTGGCGCTATACCTTGTGGTGTAATCATCGCCCTTGACAGAATGGAACGGGGGAGCAATGGTTTGTCGGCAGCACAAGAAGTTCGACAGATATATGGAATTCCGGTAGTTAGTATCATTAATCTGGACGACTTAATGAACTACTTACAGGATAGGGATGATCTAGCGCTTAATCTACGTGCGGTAAAAAGTTACCGCGCACAATATGGTGTTGTCTGATTAAGAAATTTAACAGGAGAAATTCATGCGTTGGCTTACTATAATTTCGTTTGCCTTTATCTTTATCTTTATTCAACCAGTATCTGCCGCGCTGAAGAAGTGTGTGGATGATAAGGGTAGGACCCAGTACTACAATAATACTCCTCCACCCGAATGCCTTGGTAAGGCGACTGTTGAAATGAGCGACCACGGTGTGGTTATAAAGAAAACAAAAGAGGAAGTGGAATTAAAAGAAGCGGAAGAACAAGTCAAACGAGAAGCAGTAGAAAAGAAGAGAGCTATGGACAAGAAAAGGCTTGATACTGCGCTACTTGCTACCTATACCGATAAAAAAGAGATCGATCTGGCACGTGATCGTAACATCCAGCCGGTAGAGTTGGCTATCAAGGGGATCGAGCCGCGGCTTAAAGTTTCCCAAGACCGTCTTGAAGTGTTGAAGTTACAATTCCTAGAGGCCCAAAAAACCAAGAGTCCAGCGCTTGCTTCACTCAAGAAAGAGATGAATTCTGCAAAGAAAGAAGTAGTGCGTTTGGAAGACGAATTAACAAAAAGGAAGGAGGAGGTAGAAAATATCAAGGCTAGATTTAGTGCCGAGAGAAAGCGTTTTATAGAGCTGAAACAGGGAAAACCTTGAAGGGAAGCAAAGAGTTAGAAATCACTTGTCTAAAATTTATAGAGTACATACAGTTTAAAATTGAGGAATAAACTTTAATTCTATTACATGTATATAAAGGAACGCGGTCATTTTAGTATAGTTGTTTAGATAAGATGAGAATTATCGTGTTGCCCTGCGATACTTATAAGTATTTATTACCATCGCCTCTTGGTACAATTCCAGCGGTACAGAAGATGAGCGAAGAGGTTGTAAATCAAGCGCGAGAGTTGCTTGAAAACAGGTAATCGAAACAGTTTGGCAAGCCAACGTTGTCCATTCGTTTGTGACCATAGGCGTGTGAATGCGTCCACACCAACATTAAGTTTACCATTAAGATCTTTGACGTACAGTCTCTCCCGAACTTGGTTCAATGAAGTACCAATCTCAGATACTGACCCTGGATTAGTGTGTACATCGACCCATTCGATATCTTTAAGGCCACATGCTTCCATGCGCTTGCGCTGATTCTTGATACCCGCATTACAAATAGGGCACGCACTATTGTAAAAAACCTTGATGTGCATAACTTGATCGGTGCTTGTGATATTAAATGTATAAGTTTGGTGTTCACTGCTCCATATGCTTACGTGAGCGGAGTAGGAGATTTTGCTATTGCTTGGATAGTTCAGGACTAAAAAATGTGAAATTAGTCAAATGGGTGTCGTAGTACGATAGTTTCTTCTCTGCTTGGTCCGGTTGAGATCATGTCCACTGGAACTTCACATACTGACTCCATACGCCTAAGATAATTTTGTGCCGCCTTAGGCAATTGCTTAAAATTTTTAATTCCTACGGTACTATCCATCCATCCTGGCATTTCCTCATAGATAGGCTTGCAGTGGGCCAGTTCATCTGCGCCTATCGGCAGGATATTACCTAATACTTCTTTCTTTTCATTTTTACTCAATTTGTAGCCTACACCTATCCGTAGAGTTTCGACACCATCTAGCACGTCAAGTTTGGTAACGCACAGTCCTGATATGCCGTTGATCTGGATAGAGCGTTTCATGGCTACTGCGTCAAACCAGCCGCAACGACGTGGGCGACCCGTAGTTGCACCAAATTCGTTTCCACGTTTAGCCAGATGTTTGCCAACGTTATCATCCAGTTCCGTGGGAAAGGGCCCTGCACCAACCCGTGTTGCGTAAGCTTTAGTGATACCCAAAACATAATGCAACATCTGTGGACCGACGCCACTGCCGGTTGTCGCTGCGCCTGCAACACAATTACTAGAAGTAACATACGGATAGGTGCCGTGATCTATGTCGAGCATTGTCCCTTGTGCACCCTCAAATAATAAATTGTTACCTATTTTGTTGGCTTCGAATAATAGTTGTGAGACATCCGCTACCATTGGCTTAATGCGCTGAGCCAAAGACAGGGTCTCATCCATGGTTTTCTGAAAATCTACAGTTGGCGCATGGAAATAGTTTTTCAATATGAAGTTGTGATAATCCAAAAGTTTACTAAGTTTGGCAGCAAAATAGTCATGGTGAAAAAGATCCTGTATTCGCACTGCCCGCCGCGCGACTTTGTCCTCATAGGCGGGGCCAATGCCTCGTCCAGTAGTACCAATCTTATTTGCACCCATTGCTGTTTCTCGAGCATGATCAAGCGCGCTGTGGCTGGGCAAAATAAGCGGGCAAGCTTTGCTGATGTGTAGCAGTCCCTGCACGTCAACTCCTGCTTGCTCCAGCATATCGACTTCTTCAAGTAAAGCTTGCGGGGATATCACCACACCGTTGCCAATATAACAAGCTACGTTGTTACGTAAAATTCCAGAAGGTATCAGATGCAAAACGGTTTTTTTGTTACCGATGACTAGCGTGTGCCCAGCGTTGTGTCCACCTTGGAAGCGCACTACTCCTTGGGCGTGGTCTGTCAGCCAATCCACAATCTTGCCTTTCCCTTCGTCACCCCACTGGGTGCCAATGACAACCACGTTCTTAACCATGTTGCTTAAGCATTAAGAAATATTTCATCAAATATCCTAAGGTTTTTAGAAAAAAATTGTACTGGCAAGTGATTCTGGAGTTGAGTGTTTATGAGGATAAAATTAGATATTAACAACTTTCCATGCTTTATTCTGTAATACTAGTTTTCTGTCACAGTTAAATGTATCTTTACTACCTCCATGTCTTGGTAATTCCACTATTACTATCTGGTTTTTAATACGAAGCTGATCAATTGCTTTATCAAGAACTTTGTCGTTCTTTCTATACGGTGCTAGGATTCCCTTGGGACAGGGATCGGGAGTTTTTATCAGTCTCGATAATTCACGTAAATCCATACTGAATCCAGTTGCTGGACGAGCTCTTCCAAATACTTTACCAATTTCATCATAACGTCCCCCTAGTGCAACTGCGTTAGGGTAGCCATCGGCGTAAGCTGCAAATACTATACCGCTGTGGTAATG
The DNA here is from genome assembly GCA_003230615.1 of Nitrosospira sp. Taxonomy (GTDB): domain Bacteria; phylum Pseudomonadota; class Gammaproteobacteria; order Burkholderiales; family Nitrosomonadaceae; genus BJGV01. The sequence goes on from QIFK01000147.1 coordinate 16,235, forward strand.
GTACCCACGTAAGTCGGCTAGGTCGAATGCAAGAGTATCTACCACCAACTTCAATTCCACTGCTACCACTTCTAATTCATCCAGTGCTTTCTTGATTTCTGTGTAATCAGGTAGAAATTTGCGTGCTTGTACCAACACTTTTTTGTCGCCGTATAGTTTCGGTAATAACATTAAAGCTTGTTGTACATTTTTGTTTATATCCTTGCCAAGTCCTGTGAAGAGTTCTTTTAATGCGGAGATATCCTTAGCTTGTAGTGCACTAAACAATTCTGCTTCCAAACTAGTCGAAATCCCAGCACCTTTAACAATGCCACGAAATATGGCAACATGGCCAAGGTCAAGATGGATATTATCTATTCCGGACATTGTTAGAACCTGTAACATGAGGCGCTGGATTTCTAGATCACTCTCCAGTCCTGCATGGCCATAAAGTTCTGCACCAATCTGGAGTGGTTCGCGAGTGCTAGTTAGACCTGACGGTACGGTGTGTAGTACGCTACCTGCGTAGCATAAACGGGTAATACCATTGCAATTTAGCAAGTGAGCATCGATACGAGCTGTCTGAGGTGTTATGTCCGCCCGTAACCCCATCATTCTGCTGCTTAATTGATCAACTACCTTGAACATGCGTAAATTCATGTCCCCACCACTACCTGAGATCAGTGATTCTACAAACTCCAGCATGGGAGGGCCCACCAATTGATAACCATGCACTAACAGCCAGTCCAAAATGCGTCGCCGCAAAGTTTCTATGCGCAGCGCTTCTTCGGGTAGAATATCTTCAATGTATTCGGGAAGGAGCCAGTTACGCATATTTATTAATCGGACGACACTGGTTAGAAGTGTGAGGACGTGGATTTATTTCACAAGATATAGCAACAGCAATCCTATCAGCATCGATGTCAAGCCGATGAAACGAACTTGATTATCACCAATTTCAGTTAGTTTCTTGAAGGTCTCGCGCCAAATACTAGGTAATAAGAACGGCAGTATCCCTTCCAACACTAACATCAATGCGAATGCAATTAGCAAAGTGTCCCACATACTTTAATAACTCCAATAGGACGCATTAAAAACCAAGGTTCTAAACAGGCTTTTTTGCTAACCGATATTAATAAAACTTATATAGTGGTTATATCCTACTTGAAAATGGCGCAACAAATTTTGTAAGCTTTGATTTACGGTAGTTGGTAGTTTATGTTACTTATTTATTGTTTATTCCTGAATTTTTCAGGTAGTTGAAAAATTGGGAGTTTGGCTCGAGTACCATCATGTCACCTTTGTTCTTGAAACTCTTTTTATATGCTTCTAAACTGCGATAGAAAGAATAGAATTCTGGATTCTTCTGAAATGCTTCGGCGTAGATATTCGCAGCCTTAGCATCTCCTTCACCCTTAATCTTCTGGGCATCTCGATATGCTACTGCTAAGATTACTTCACGTTGACGGTCGGCATTGGAACGAATTTTTTCAGAATCTGCTGCACCAGTCGAGCGCAGTTCATTAGCCACACGTTTTCTTTCTGCTTCCATTCGGAGGTAGACTGATTCACTTACTTGTGCTGGCAAGTCAACGCGCTTTAGGCGTACGTCCACTACCTCTATTCCAATTTTGTTGGCATCGGCGTTAGCCTTCTCACGCGTTGTATCCATAATCTTGTCGCGTTTGCCAGAAACCACATCATGTACCGTGCGATTACCAAATTCGTCGCGTAGAGCAGAGTTTATCGTCTGTGCCAGTCGGATTCTAGCCAATTCTTCGTCGCCTCGTACACTGATGAAATATTGTTTTACATCAATGATGCGCCACTTGACGAACAGGTCTACCAGCACATTC
>QIFK01000195.1 GCA_003230615.1 Nitrosospira sp.
TGAATTATTTTCTAATACTTGACTAATCTGCGACATTACTTCAGTAGCAAAATCGCAAGATTTTTTTTCAATCCCTTCGCCCACGCTGAACGTAGTAAAGCCGTTGACCGTGGCAGATTTTGTCATAAGCAATTTTTCCACTGTCTGGTCAAGATTTTTGACAAAAGGTTGACCGAGCAGCGTTATTTCAGCAAGATATTTAGCAATACGTCCATCCACCATTTTTGCAACGATATCTTTAGATTTTCCACTTTCTGTAGCTTGTGCCGTATAAATTTGGCGTTCACGCGCCAACAAATCTGCTGATACCTGTTCTTTGGAAACACATATTGGTTTGCTGGCAGCAATATGCATGGCTAAATTTTTTCCTAGTACTTCATCGCTACCTGTGTAATCAACAATTACGCCGATTTTTCCACCATGGAGGTATGACGCAAGGTGTCCTCGTGTGGTATGGCGAGCATAACGGCGAATGCTTATGTTCTCACCCAGTTTCATAATTAGCACCTTACGAAACTCTTCTACACTTTTGCCATTCGGCAAAGTTGCTCTTGAGAGCGCTTCCGTATCTGTCAAATTTTTAGTCGCCGTTAATTGCGCTAGCTGTTTGGCGAAGTTGATAAAATCCTCATTTTTAGCTACGAAATCAGTTTCGCAATTAACTTCAACCAAAGCACCACTCTTTTTATCTATCGCAATCTCTATTCCTATAGTGCCCTCAGCAGTGATACGGCTAGCAGCTGTACTTGCCTTTGTGCCACTTTTTATTCGTAATAAATCTTCTGCTGCTTTCAAGTCGCCACCAGTTTCGATTAATGCTTTTTTACATTCCATCATGCCAAGTCCGGTTAAATCGCGTAATTCTTTTACTGTCCTTGCAGCAATATCTGCCATGTTTACTCCAAATACGAAATTAGTTAATAACTTTTAAGAGGTTTCTCAAATTATTCTTGTGAGAATCCTGTATAAAACAGTATTTTCAGAGATTTAAAAAGGGGGCACTAGAATCCCCTGTAAATTGTTTTCAGCCTATTCGGTCAGTCGTTCAGTCATCATTGTTTCATCCATTTCCTCAAATTCATTTTTGACGATTTCATGAACAATCTGGCTGCGTCCTTCCATAACTGCATCAGCCACACCTCGCGCATAAAGACGTATCGCCTGGCTGGAATCGTCGTTGCCCGGAATAACATAATCCACTCTGTCAGGGTTGTGGTTAGTATCCACCACACCTATTATTGGGATACCAAGTTTCTTAGCTTCGGTAATTGCACCTTTTTGGTAGCCCACATCAATTACGAACAAGGCATCTGGTATCTTTTCCATATCTTTGATACCACCCAGACTGTGGTTGAGTTTTTCCAATCCACGTTGAATGCCAAGTGCTTCTTTCTTAGAAAGTTTCTCAAGTGTACCGTCTTGTACTATCATTTCCATTTCCTGTAGGCGTTTTACGGATTGTTTAATTGTCTTAAAATTTGTCAACATTCCACCTAGCCAGCGCTGGTCTACATATGGAGATTCACAACGGATTGCTTCCTCGCGAACAATATCGCGTGCTTGACGTTTAGTACCGACGAATAGAATAGTGCCTTTGTTAGTAGATAATTGACGCACATATTTTATCGCGTCTTGATACATCCCTAGGGTTTTTTCCAGATTGATAATGTGTATTTTGTTACGATGACCAAAAATATACTGAGCCATCTTGGGGTTCCAGAAACGAGTCTGGTGTCCGAAATGGACTCCTGCTTCTAGCATCTGTCGCATAGTTACTACCATAAATTTCTCCTTTAGGGTTGAGCCTCTACCCGCCATAGTCACTCCTTGTGGAGCACCCCTGGATTGGCGAGCATGTGTATTTAACCTGGCTAATAAATGAGTTGCAAAGCCATGTTAGTCAATTATTATAACATTTTTCTCAGGATTTCCTCAAGGTAGAAATGGTGAATGTTCCATGCATCTATATGAATAATTAAGCTTGTTTGAAGGAAGTAAGCATACACTCTCTTGCATTCATATTTGTTTTAAAGGGCAAACAACTTGATCGTCTTATGCAAAATAAAAACAGGAAAATTTATGGAGAAAAGTGATGGAGTCTTATGATCTAGTCATCATCGGTGGGGGTATCCATGGTGTGGGAGTTGCGCAGGCTGCTTCAGCTAAAGGTTTTTCGGTGATGGTGCTTGAACAAACTGACATTGCAAGTGGAACCTCCAGCCGTTCTAGTAAACTCATTCATGGTGGGCTACGGTATTTAGAAAGTGGTGAGTTTTCGTTGGTGAGTGAATGTCTGTACGAGAGAGCGCTGCTGCTCAAGCTCGCGCCAGATCTGGTTGAGCTAAAACCTTTTTATATTCCTGTTTATCGCTATACTACAAGACGTCCATGGATACTACACGTTGGTTTGAGCCTTTATGCACTTCAAGGCAGACTATATCCGGCAGCGCGCTTTTGTCGTGTTCCACAGAAACTTTGGAAGAAGTTAGATGGGCTAGATACTGCACAGCTTGAAGTAGTATTTCAGTACAATGATGCGCAGACTGATGATGCGGCATTGACTCATGCTGTTATGCGCTCGGCACAGCAGATGGGCGCACAGTTTAAAATATCTGCAACATTTACCGGTGCTCGGTTAGGTCAGCTGGGTAAACACACTAATATCATTGAATACTGGCATCACGATAAAGCTAAAACTTGTACAGCAGGAGTATTGGTAAATGCAGCTGGGCCCTGGGTTCAGCAAGTGTTAAGCCGAATCACGCCGACTCCTTCACAACTCAAAGTTGATTTGGTACAAGGTGCACACATTGTTGTGCCAGGCACGTTAACACAGGGAGTTTATTACGTTGAGGCACAAGATAAACGAGCTGTATTCATAATGCCCTGGCGGGGAAATACTTTGGTGGGTACCACAGAATCCACTTATCAAGGTGATCCGATGGACGTTAGACCGCTGCCACATGAGCAAGACTATTTAATGAAAACACTCATAAATTATTTCCCGCGGTATCGTTCAGAACAACGCATTTTGTCTGCGATTGCTGGTTTGCGTGTGCTGCCCTCAGGTGGGGGCCAAAATAGGCGTGGAGCGTCGTCCATCAACACGTGGTCGCGTGAGACGATTTTACATACAGGTCGGCAAGACCCTCCCTCTTTGCTTACTATTTATGGTGGCAAGTTGACAACCTATCGCCTTACTGCCGAGCGAGTGATGGCGCGCATGATTAGGGTGTTGCCTGTACGAAAGGTTATTGCAGATACCCGTTATTTAAAGCTTTATTAAATCAGTGTAGAAGCGTCCAGACAACCTTTGTGCCAGTCGAAACTGACTTACAAACCAGTCGATATTGACTTACATAAAGAAGAATTGAGTCAGCTGGTTTTCTTGGTAAGCAACTATCATGGTTTTAGCCAAGAAGATTATGAAGAAGCATTGACTCTCGCACTAGCTGATCCTGTTGATGTGTTGACTTGCTAGGCCTCACTTGCGAGACAGGTAGGTTTACCTTGAGTTATTAATTACTTAAATCGTTCAATTCTTTGATGAGTGATATTATGTATTCTTTTTATGACTTCCTCTAAATTTTCTTTGATTTCTATAGTAGAGGGGGATGTACCATTAAGACGCAGAATTGTCCCAACTTTGGAAGGGATAAAGCTAGTAACATTTTCCATATTTACTACTATTTCTACTCCGGTTTTTTGTGTTAACGATATAAGTATCACTTTCTTTATTCCATGTGGTTATTCAGGCTGCAGCCTCTAGGCTTCCTAACCATGGCAAAGCGCTAAAAAACACTAATTAAAAGAATATGCTCACAGCAGAAAAATCCATTTTATCATGGCACACTAAGGTACACAAAGCAGGGGGAAAAGTATGTGGAGTAAGATTTTATCTGCAATAGTGATTACAGTTTTCTTTCCATGGTCATTGTTAGTGATGATCTTATTGTACGGATGGGATAGAACTTTCATAATCATTAGAGAATTGGCTGCTGATCGGTATGTCTTAATAACCTTACTCGTAGTTGCTGTCTTAATCTTACAATTTGTAGTTCAACCACCTCTTTGAGGTTCAAGTAAGTCGTGTTCAACAATGGGGATTAATAATCAGACTTACTATTTGTATTTTCTTCTTGAAGGGCGAATGGAATATATGGGCTAGACACGATCACCATTAACCCGCTTTGGCGGGTTTCTCTTTGGGTCAAAGAGTATACTAAATGGACAGCAATCAGAACAAAAGAGGTTACAAACTGGTTACATTTCTGTAATGAATAAAGTTCAGGATAAATTATTCTAATTTAACTACCTGAATAATATATTGTATATTGATACTATCTAAGAAATAAGTGTAGGATTCTTAGTCAGAGCGACCAGCACTATATAGAAAAACACGATCTGGGCTGTAATCCATGAAATGATCTTTATTTTTCGTGACTTACCGAACCTTAACGCCATCATTCCAAGGATTATATAGAGCAATAACCCTCCAATCTTGGTGCTAAGCCATGCGCTCATTCCCGGATATTGCTGAATCATGGTGACCAGTGTTACAGCGCTTGCCAGAAGTACGGTATCTATTACATGTGGCAGAATTTTTACCCAGCGCCGTTGCAGGATAGAGGAGTTCTGCATCATCCATATCCCACGTAACATAAACAGTAAATAACTAAATATTACACTAATAACATGAATTATTTTTAGTGCTGCGTAGCTCATATTTAGCCCACGGATAGCATCCAACCATGACTACCTGCTGCCGCACCGATTACAGTAATAAGGCTTAAGCTCAGTAATACCCAGTGTGTTCTTTGAATCATTGCTAAAATCTTTATTGGGATGTGCTGCACCTGGTTTTTAACACGCCTACGCAATACCAGTGGCTCCAAAACGTATAGCAATAGCATAAAAAGTAGCCATACTATGACCATGGCATGCATCCACCAGTAACGGAGTTCAGTAAAGCGGCTCCAGGCATCAAGTATGTACACCATATAAAAACCACTCAAGCCAGTGATCAGTGTGGTAAAGCGTGCCTGGGCAGCGAAGCGGTTCTCAATGTACTCAAAAAACTCTATTTTCTCCGCTACAGAATGCATTTTTGCAGTGACAGGAAGCAATACGGTGGTGATCATCGCAACACCATCGATCCACAAAACCACTCCCAGCAAGTGGATTATTCTGGCTAATGTAAGTTCGTTCATTAAATCAACTTCATTACTCAATTTGCTACTTTATCTCTTCTCACGCGGTTTAACTTTTCTCTTTAACTATGGTAAAGATGACATCAAGTGTTTCATTCATGGTAATTTTAATCTGGTGATGGTGAGACCGTATCAAAAGTAGTTAAATGCTAGGTGTCTTATTTCTAGATAGTTCCGTGCCAACGGTTAGTTAATTATTTTGCTGTGGTTCTTTGACATTCAATGAGTTCATTAACCGATAGTCTAGTCGAATAGTAGTGGGTACAAGACTCGTTCCTTAGATAATTTTGTACTGATAATACTGCTACGTGTAGCCATGCAAGCGAAAGCGACAGTATTGATAGAAGACAGTATTGATAGAATAGAGCTTGGGTTGTTGCCTTAAATTCCTGTGTCACCATCAAATGTTTCATTACGCATCTGCGCCTGAGATATACTGCTGCCAGGCGGAACGCTACGCGTGAGCCAAACATTACCACCAACAGTTGAGCCGTGACCAATGGTAATACGACCCAAAAGGGTGGCATTTGCATAGATAATAACATCATCCTCAACAATGGGATGCCGTACAATATTCTTCACCAGCGCACCATTTTCATCTACTGGAAAACTCTTTGCACCTAGAGTTACAGCTTGGTATAACCGTACATTTTTGCCAATAATAGTCGTTTCACCTATGACTACACCAGTACCATGATCGATAAAAAAACTACTACCAATCTGTGCGCCTGGATGGATTTCGATACCTGTAGTCGAATGAGCGATTTCAGAAATCATACGAGCGATTAGTGGAGTGCCTAAGCAATGTAACTCGTGAGCAAGTCGATAGTACATGATGGCAGTAATCCCTGGGTAACAAACAAGTACCTCATCCACATTGTGGGCAGCTGGATCTCCTTCGTAGGCTGCACAAATATCAGTATCTAGTAGGTTTCGTATGTTTGGTAGTCGTTTTGAAAAAGCATGAATAATCGTAGTTGCTTGCTCGTGTACTATGTCACTACTGGTTTCATCTCCAGAAACATAATTTAACTCACGAAGTACTTGCACTAGGAGTTTTCGTAGTGTTTCATCCAACGTTTGTTGAACGTAGCGGTCAATGTCTTCGTCGTTGAATTCCGAGGAACCTAAACGATTTGGAAACAGTACAGCGGCTAATCCGTCAATAATATTTGCAAGGATCTTGCGTGAGGGAAGCTTTGGAGGCCGTTTAAGTCTCTGTCTGTTTTCTAATGCTGTTACCCGCAAGGCGCGCAAGTCGGCAACGATTGCGTTTATCTCCAAATGTGCTTCCTTCAGTGAGGAGGGGGTCGATTTTCTGTGTTTTGACATTATATTACGGGTTCCTGAGTATCAAACATTTCTACGAAGAGAGTTGAGCTTAATTAACGTACGCAAGAATCAGGCAACACAACAATAATTTGCCTGATTTTTCCAGGGGCTTAACATAACGTAATAGCTGGACAGCACGTTTACAAAACTGCTTTTCTGCGGCTTTGTTGTTTGCCTCATAACGTAAACAACTACCATTGTTATTTTGGATTGGTGCATCAGGTGTCGCGTAATTTTAGAAGGTATTTACCCTTAGTTAAATAGCACTTGAGTTACTAGGTGATCAAGACGCGGTGAAAAAGGTTAGTTATAATAAAAAGCTTTCTGCCGACGTGCTCGCCATTCACCACATGATTATATAACGATAAAATTATGATGTTACAGGTTAGAACGAAAAACAATCAATTAAATTAAGTAGGAATCTATTAAATGAAATTTGACCAGAAGTATAGAGTGGCCCATTGTTGGGTATGGTTGATGTTGGTAGCATTTGCTATGGGGCTTATTGCTTGCAATGGTGGCAACGAATTTTTAGGTGGTGGTAAATCTGCAACAGGTCCGACAACAGGGAAATTGATTGATGCGGGGGTCAGTGGTGTAGCTTATTCTACCTCTTCTAAGATGGCAGGTATTACAGATGAGAATGGTATTTACAAATATAATCATGGAGATATGGTTGAATTCAAGCTTGGCAGCTTGATTCTCGGGAAAGTGAAAGCAACTGCAATAGTGACACCGATAGACCTGGCTGGGGGTAGCAATACTCGGTTACAAAACATGCTTGTTTTGATACAGTCCCTAGATTCGGACAACGATCCTGGGAACGGTATTTCCATTCCAGCTAAAGCTGCTGATGTTGTTAGCGCTTCAATCAATCTTGACAGCGATCCAACTGCATTCGTATCCGCATCTGCACTGCAAAGTGTAAGGCAGGCAGGAGGTATTGCTGGGGAGGTCAAGACTGCAGCGGAAGCGAATGCTCACTTTCTTTCTAAGGCTATTGGTTTGCTTAGTACTGATGTTTGGGTCAAGCACGATGATGTAACAGCTACTGTAATTCGTACGTCGGTTGCTAATGCAGGTGAGTATTTGTTTGGTGAAGCTGTGGCAGATAATTCCTGTGATATTAATCAAGTATGTGGGAGTAAGCTGGTTAGTAAGGCTGGCGTGGAATACGGTGAAGTGAGTGTCCTCGAGTTTGATACAAGAGGATTTAAGATTGCAGGCGCAGCAACGATTGATACTAATCTTCAGGCTGGGTTATCACATTTACCGCCAAACTGGAGAATTTATACAGATGGTTTTGAATTGATTACAACGGATATTGTAGTGGTACCGAGGAAGAGAGAGCAGAGTAGTCTCTTTGGTGAATTATTTCACATTGCCAAACCTCTTAAACTAAGCTCTTCAAAGGAGAAAAATAAGACGATGGTTAAGGAGGTTCGTTTTTCTAAAATGGAAAATATTGCCTCTGGAATTGTAGGAGCTTGGGCATTTGATAAGACTGTAATCAAGACTCAAACTGTTCTATTTTTTACTAACGGTAAGTACTTTATGGTTGATCCGATAGGAGATTTGGACCGTGTAGATCACGAAAGCTGTGGCGATCCGGGGATCGAATTTTCTTCTTATGTATACGATGCCACTACAAAAAAATTGAACCTAAAAGGGTTCACATATAACACGAATGGATGCGCAGGTTTTTCTGACAACGATCCGACTACTTTTATAGTCAACGTAGACGGCGATACGGCAACATTAGAAACAAAGAGCGGCTCCTCCTATGTATTACACCGTGTCTCAAAAGGAAATCTCTGATAATTGTCCACACGTAGAATCTCAAGGTGACAGGAGATTTATTTGTGAGGATCAATTCTAAGGTGCGTTGTGAAATTTCTTGATCTCCCTGCAGTTAGGACAGCGCAGGGCGTGGTGAGGCTACCAGGCTCGAAGAGTATTTCTAACCGTATTTTGCTACTTGCAGCATTGGCGCATGGTATTACTCATGTGCGCGATCTGCTGATCTCCGATGATACGGCATGTATGCTTGATGCGCTCAGAGCGCTTGGAGTGTCTATCACCCAAACTGGTGATAATGATTATCGTGTGCAGGGTATAGGTGGGCAGTTCCCAATAAATGAGGTAGATTTGTTTCTGGGTAATGCCGGAACGGCTTTTCGTCCTTTAACGGCTGTGTTGGCTTTGGTACAGGGGCATTATAGGCTTTTTGGGGCGCCGCGTATGCATCAGCGTCCAATTAGAGATCTGGTAGATACACTTAGACAGCTTGGTGCAGATATCATCTATCTTGGTAACCAGGGTTTTCCACCGCTGGAAATAAAGGCTGCCAATATTCATGCGAGTCCAGTGGTGGTGAGAGGTGATATTTCCAGCCAGTATCTGACCAGTTTACTAATTGCCTCACCCTTGATAGGGGAAACACTGACCATTGAAGTGATTGGGACGCTAATTTCGCGACCATACGTCGAACTAACACTAGGGCTGATGGTACGTTTTGGAGTGCAAATCGAGCAGGATGGGTGGCGACACTTCACGCTACGCGAAAGCCAACACTATTACAGTCCCGGTGAAGTTTTTGTCGAAGGTGATGCATCTTCAGCATCTTATTTTCTTGCTGCTGGTGCAATTGGCGGTGGTCCAGTTCGAGTCGAAGGTATAGGCCGTGGTAGCTTTCAGGGGGATGTTCGTTTTATTGAGGTGTTGGAGAAAATGGGAGCACAAATTTCACAAGGGGATAACTGGATTGAAGTAAGCGCACCGCTGTCTGGACATCTCAAGGCAATTAATATTGACTGTAATCATATTCCCGATGCTGCTATGACACTTGCAGTAGTTGCTTTGTTTGCTGATGGTGTGACTACACTTACCAATATTGCAAGTTGGAGAGTTAAGGAAACCGATCGCCTTACAGCAATGGCGAAGGAGTTACGTAAATTAGGAGCAGAGGTAGATGAAGGGTTGGATTTTCTGCGCATTATACCGCCACTTGGTGTAAACCTTATTCCACATATGGCAATCAATACTTACGATGATCACCGAATGGCTATGAGTTTTTCATTAGTGTCATTAGGCGTTTCGGTACGTATCAATAATCCAGACTGCGTGTCCAAAACTTTTCCTGATTATTTTAAAAGGTTTGCAGAAATAGTTAGGTCCTGAATAAGTATAATCTTTCTATATAAGTAATTGAGCCATTATGGTTGTTCATGGGTAATAATAATATTCCAGTGATAGCGATTGATGGCCCGTCTGCTTCTGGTAAAGGCACAGTTGCACGACGTGTTTCAGAAAGTTTAGGGTTTCATTATCTCGATAGTGGTACGCTTTATCGCTTAGTAGCACTGGTAGCATCACGAACGGGGGTTGATTTAGCTGATGAAGAAGCATTAGCTAACATAACTGAACACCTTGATGTCACTTTTGAGGGTACAGAAATTCGACTAGGGAGTGAAGATGTTACCGATATAGTTCGCAGTGAGACATGCGGTAATGGTGCTTCTAGGGTTGCTGCACATTCGCAAGTTAGAAAGGCACTTCTAGGCCGTCAGCGTGCATTTCGCCGCAATCCTGGACTAGTGGCTGATGGCCGTGATATGTGTTCTGTGGTGTTTCCTGACGCGACTCTCAAGATATTTCTTGTCGCTAATACAGAAACGCGTGCACAACGTCGTTATAAACAGTTGATGGGAAAAGGGGTAGATGTTAAGATTGCTACAATTCTACAAGATATCAGGGAGCGCGATGCGCGCGATAGTGGTCGTAGCGTGGCGCCCTTAAAACAGGACGCAGATTCAAGTTCTATTGATACAACCTTGTTGAATATTACTGAAGTTGTAAATCAGATACTAAGACAGTACGCTGAAATTTGTACTAAAAATGTCTGATATAAATAATTAACTGTTATCATGTGCCCCCCTTCGGCCAAGAAGGGAGAGGCTAGGTTTTGCGTTCGAGTACTTTATTAACTTACTAAACTCGTCAGATGTTTGTCTGGGCGGGGTTATAAACAGGTTCTTACAATGATTGCTGCTTCTTCTGTAACTGATGATCCATCTGAAAGTTTTGCGACACTATTTGAGGAAAGCCTCTCACGTCAGGAAATGCGCATTGGTGAACTGATAACTGCAGAGGTTATCCGAGTTGACTTCAATATCGTTGTAGTAAATGCAGGCCTAAAATCTGAAAGCTTCATTCCAGTTGAAGAATTTAAGGATGACAAGGGCGAAATCGAGGTTAAGCCAGGAGATTTTGTCAGTGTTGCTATTGAGGCTCTTGAGGATGGTCATGGTGAAACCCGTTTGTCACGTGACAAAGCCAAACGCTTAACGGCATGGCACGATTTAGAGGCGGCCATGGAAAGCGGTGCTATTGTGTGTGGCATGGTGAGCGGCAAGGTTAAAGGTGGTTTGACCGCAATGATTAACGGCATTCGAGCTTTTTTGCCCGGTTCACTGGTAGATATTCGTCCGGTCAAGGACACCACGCCGTATGAAAACAAGGAGATGGAGTTTAAGGTCATCAAGCTTGACCGCAAACGTAACAACGTGGTGGTTTCACGTCGTGCTGTATTAGAAGCAAGTCAAGGTGCAGATCGACAATCGTTACTAGCAAACCTGCAAGAGGGGTCAGTGGTCAAAGGAATCGTCAAGAATATTACTGATTATGGCGCGTTCGTAGACTTAGGTGGTATAGATGGCCTACTACATATCACAGATCTTGCTTGGCGGCGAGTAAAGCATCCTTCTGAGATGATCAATGTCGGTGACGAAGTCACAGCTAAAGTGCTCAAATTTGATCAGGAAAAGAACCGTATTTCATTAGGCATGAAACAATTAAACGAGGATCCGTGGGTAGGGCTCTCCCGGCGTTACCCGCAGAGCACCCGTCTGTTTGGTAAGGTGAGCAACCTGACTGATTATGGCGCATTTGTTGAAATTGAACAGGGCATTGAAGGGCTGGTGCACGTGTCTGAGATGGACTGGACTAACAAGAATGTGTATCCCGCAAAGATGGTGCAGCTGGGTGACGAGGTGGAAGTAATGATTTTGGAAATAGATGAAGAGCGTCGTCGTATTTCACTTGGTATGAAGCAGTGCAAGTCTAATCCTTGGGATGATTTTGCTGTAAATCATAAGAAAAATGATAGGGTAAGCGGACAAATCAAATCTATTACAGATTTTGGAGTGTTTATTGGATTGCAAGGTGGTATAGATGGATTAGTACATTTGTCTGATCTTTCGTGGAGCCAGTCGGGTGAAGCCGCTGTGCGTAATTACAAGAAGGGTGATGAAATAGAGGCAATAGTGTTATCTATCGACGTCGAACGTGAACGTATTTCATTGGGCATTAAGCAGATAGAAGGCGATCCATTTAATAGCTTTGTAGCGGTGAACGACAAGAATAGTGTCGTTAAAGGCACAGTCAGATCTATCGATGCCAAGGGCGCAGTAATTGCATTGGAAAATGATGTAGAGGGATATCTACGGGCGTCTGAGATATCGCGTGACCGAGTTGAGGATATTCGCGCTCACATGAAGGAGGGAGATACGGTTGAAGTGATGATTATCAACATTGATCGCAAGAACCGAGGTATCAACCTTTCCATAAAGGCTAAAGATTTAGCAGAAGAATCCGATGCAATGAAGAAGGTAGCAATTGATGGCCCTACTAATGCTGGGACCACTAGTTTAGGTGCTTTACTCAGGGCTAAGATGGATACCAAGAATACCGAAGAATAAGGGATAACTATATGACTAAGTCAGAATTGATCTCCAATCTCGCAGCTCGCTATCCGCAGTTGGTGATGAAGGATGCTGAGCTTGCGGTTAAGATGATACTTGATGCCATGGCGGCAAGCTTGTCGCAAGGGCGGCGTATCGAGATTCGCGGATTTGGAAGCTTTGATTTAAACTACCGCCCACCACGTATAGGGCGTAATCCGAAATCTGGAGAAAAAGTGAGTGTAGCAGAGAAGTATGTGCCCCATTTTAAAGCTGGCAAGGAAATGCGCGAGCGAGTCAATCATAAGAACTAAAGAAGATTGTAGCAAATTAGATAAACATAGTGGCGGCAGATCATTAGATCATGCCGCCTTTTTTATTTTTTGTTGTGCTAATTTTGTCAAATCTGACGGTAGAAATCTTTCTAATATACAAAATATAGTAAATTGGACGGAGCTTCATTAAATCATGTCATTCAACAATAAAGCGAAAAATAAGTTATTGGATTAAGGATTATGCGTTATCTGATAAGGCTCTTCTGGGCTGTTTTATTTCTGTTTTTACTTAGCTTTGCTACTAAAAACACGGAAACAATAGTGCTTCGATATTATTTCAACTATGAATGGCAGGCGCCACTGATATTAGTGCTGTTGCTTTTCCTTGCTTTTGGTGTAGTAATTGGTGTTTTGTCTTGTTTAGGTAAGCTTTTTAAACAGAGGCGTGAAATTATTACACTCAAGAAAAATTACTCGGTTATAAATGAGCATAAATAAAAACAGAAAGTATTGGATATTAAATCCCATATAATCTGTACACTGTATTTAATTAAGCTAGTTTATTGCTCGATTTGAGTCGATTGAATAATTGAAAATGACCGTATGAGCGATCCTCGTATCATAGTTGCGCTTGATTTTTCGAGTACGGGACAGGCGTTATTCCTTGTAGATAAGCTTGATCCAAAATTGTGTCGGGTGAAAGTAGGCAAAGAACTTTTTACCGCTGCTGGACCACAGTTGGTCGAGAGACTTATAGATAAAGGTTTTGAGGTTTTCCTTGATTTGAAATTTCATGACATTCCAAGTACCGTGGCAAATGCATGTAAAGTAGCAGCGAGTTTGGGCGTATGGATGATGAATGTTCATGCGCTAGGTGGAATTAAAATGCTTGCTGCAGCAAGGGATGCATTGCCGCCGGGAACGAGTAAACTTGTCGCTGTGACCCTGCTTACCAGCATGGGGCCTAATGATCTGGATAGCATTGGCTTAAACAGAGAGCCTGAGAGTGTGGTGCAGAAATTAGCGTGGCTAGCGCGTGATTGTGGGTTGGATGGAGTAGTATGTTCTGCGTTAGAGGCCACAGGACTTAGACAAATGATGGGCAATAATTTTTGTTTAGTCACGCCGGGGATTCGTCCTGTTGATTCTTCTGTAGATGACCAAACGCGGATAGCAACGCCGCGCAAGGCAATACAAAATGGTGCAAATTATCTAGTGATAGGTAGGCCCATTTCACAGTCAAAAGATCCGTTGGCAATGCTGCAGCGTTTGAACAATGAACTTGAAACGTAATTTACTTTAGATTGGTGTTTAGTTTGGTCTAGGCTATGACATAAGTATGAAAATACTGCCATGACAGATCAGTTGTAATATCGCTGAGGTGTTATCAAAAATTACGCATGTTACTTATCGAAAGTGGTGTTTTGTTGGTTGCGTCGTGTATTGAAACGGATATTCATTGTATCGGATCAAAGGGCCGACTTAAGCTTGACATAGTACGATAAACCCCATAAAATCAGTGGTCTTTTTGGCCGCTCTTTGGGATAATACGAAGTGGGGCAGGGAATGGACCATACCAGTGACAATTTATGTTTACATGGACGGCGATATCGCCGTCTTGGTTTTTTAGGGAACTGTAATGCGGAACTGTAATGCCGACAATTAATCAGTTAGTACGTAAGCCTCGCTTAGCGAGGCATATAAAAAGCAAAGTCCCTGCACTGGGAAATAGCCCACAGAAGAGAGGAGTTTGTACCCGAGTCTATACCACCACACCAAAAAAACCAAACTCAGCTCTACGTAAGGTAGCACGGGTTCGTCTAACTAATGGTTTTGAAGTATCCAGCTATATTGGAGGCGAAGGGCATAATCTGCAAGAGCACTCTGTAGTATTAATTCGCGGAGGTCGTGTTAAGGATTTACCGGGCGTCCGTTATCACACGGTTCGAGGTAGTTTGGATACTGCTGGTGTGAAAGATCGAAAGCAGAGTCGTTCCAAGTATGGGGCTAAAAAACCAAAAGCAGCTTAAGGGAAGTGGTTTAGGTTTGTTTGATGTTGGCTAAAAAACAGAGATAGACGTTCAAGCTTATATTTAACGCTGAGGTAAGAGGAATGCCAAGACGGAGAGAGGTTCCAAAACGTGAAGTTTTGCCGGATCCAAAATACCACAATACGGAAGTTACAAAGTTCGTTAATGTTCTGATGACTCGTGGCAAGAAATCTGTTGCAGAGCGGATTATTTATGGTGCTATGAATCTAATTGAGAAAAAGACCGGTAAAGATCCGGTTGAGATCTTTACGCAGGCGTTATCCAATGTTCGCCCGATGGTAGAAGTAAAAAGTCGTCGTGTCGGTGGGGCTAATTATCAAGTTCCAGTTGAAGTGCGGTCGATTAGACGTAATGCTTTGGCTATGCGTTGGTTGCGAGAGGCTGCCCGGAAACGAAGTGAAAAATCTATGGACGCACGCCTGGCTGGTGAACTGGCTGAGGCAGCGGAAGGTCGTGGCGGTGCAGTTAAGAAGAGAGAAGAGGTACATCGCATGGCAGAATCTAACAAGGCATTTGCGCATTATCGGTTTTGAAAACGATTAACTGAAATTATTAAGGATATACAGAAAAGAAGTTCGTTTTTGCGAACAGTACAATTAGTGATTAATTGAAGGCTGCCATTGATTATCTGTTCTTTACGTCATTGGCGCATTCTTGACATTAAATTGCTTCTCAATATTAAGGTTTGAATACTTTGCCAAGAAAAACACCTATCGAGAGTTACCGGAATATCGGGATTATGGCGCATATAGATGCCGGAAAAACTACGACCACTGAACGTATTTTGTTCTATACAGGCATCTCTCATAAAATTGGTGAAGTGCATGATGGTGCGGCTGTCATGGATTGGATGGAGCAAGAGCAGGAACGTGGTATTACCATTACCTCAGCTGCTACTACCTGTTTCTGGAACGGTATGGATAGTAACTATCCAAATCATCGTATTAATATTATTGATACTCCAGGCCATGTTGATTTTACTATTGAGGTAGAGCGATCTTTGCGTGTGTTGGACGGAGCTTGCACTGTATTTTGTGCAGTTGGCGGAGTGCAGCCTCAGACAGAAACTGTATGGCGTCAGGCCAATAAGTACAAGGTTCCAAGACTTGCTTTCGTTAATAAGATGGACCGTGCTGGTGCTAATTTCATGCGTGTTCATGACCAGATACAAGTTCGCCTAAAGGCTCATCCAGTTCCTGTTCAGTTACCCGTTGGGGCGGAAGATAAGTTTGAAGGTGTTATTGATTTAGTTCAGATGAAGGCTGTCTACTGGGATGATTCAACTCGAGGGATGAAGTACGAGAAACGTGATATCCCTGACAAATTGATGGAAGATGCCAAGCTATGGCGTGAGAAGATGTTAGAAACTGCTGCTGAGGCTAGTGAAGAATTAATGGACAAGTATCTCGAAGAAGGCACCTTGTCAGTCGTCGATATCAAAAAAGGGCTACGTATTCGTACCATTAATAACGAAATCATACCGATGTTGTGCGGTTCGGCATTCAAAAATAAGGGTGTGCAGGCTATGCTGGACGCCGTAATAGATTACTTACCTTCGCCAGTTGATATTCATGCTGTAAGGGGGGAGAAGGAAAACGGTAAAATAGACGAGCGTTATGCTAGCGACGAGGAGCCGTTTGCTGGTTTAGCGTTTAAGATTGCCACTGATCCTTTTGTTGGTCAGTTGATTTTCTTCCGTGTATATTCTGGCGTTGTCTCTACCGGAGATACCATATACAACCCCATTAAAGGAAGGAAGGAGCGGATTGGGCGGTTGTTACAAATGCATGCTAACCAACGTGAAGAAATCAAGGAAGTACGTGCGGGCGATATTGCCGCTGCAGTAGGTTTGAAGGAGGCCGTTACAGGGGATACATTGTGCGATCCAAACAAGGTCATCACATTAGAGCGAATGGTATTTCCAGAGCCAGTGATTCACGTTGCAGTAGAACCAAAAACAAAAGTTGACCAAGAAAAAATGGGTCTTGCACTAAATCGATTGGCGCAGGAAGATCCATCTTTTCGCGTGCGTACCGACGAAGAGTCTGGCCAAACAATCATATCTGGCATGGGTGAGCTACATCTAGAAATTATTGTTGAACGCATGAAGCGTGAGTTTAATGTGGAGGCCAATGTAGGTGCACCACAAGTAGCTTATCGTGAGGCCATTAAGAAACTGGTGGAAGTTGAAGGCAAGTTCATCAAGCAATCTGGAGGGCGTGGGCAATACGGGCATGTTTGGCTCAAGATGGAGCCACATGGGGCTGGAAAAGGTTTTGAGTTCGTTGACTCAATCAAAGGTGGTGCCGTGCCACGCGAATACATTCCAGCGGTAGAGAAAGGTTTACGTGACACTCTGCCTAACGGTGTGTTAGCAGGTTTTCCAGTAGTAGATGTGAAAGTAACATTATTCGATGGTTCGTACCATGACGTGGACTCAAACGAAAATGCTTTTAAGATGGCAGCTTCAATGGCATTTAAGGATGGTATGCGAAAAGCTAGCCCGGTATTACTTGAACCAATGATGTCGGTGGAAGTGGAAACACCAGCAGATTTTATGGGTAATGTAGTAGGTGACTTATCTTCTCGTCGTGGCATGATTCAAGGTATGGATGACTTGCCTGGTCTGAAAGTAATAAGAGCAGAAGTTCCATTAGCAGAGATGTTTGGTTACTCAACTTCACTGCGCTCTGCGACTCAGGGCCGCGCTACCTACACCATGGAATTCAAGCGTTATGCAGAGGCGCCAAAGAGTGTCTCTGAAGCAGTTATCAACAAAAAATAATAGTCGTCAAGAAAAGGAAACAATCATGGCAAAGAGCAAATTTGAGCGCACGAAGCCGCATGTAAACGTAGGCACGATTGGCCATGTAGACCATGGTAA
>QIFK01000131.1 GCA_003230615.1 Nitrosospira sp.
GTTTCCATAGCCCGACATTCTCTCCCTTGTCGAAGGGGATGACATAATTACGTTGCAGTTAGGGGATGACATAATTACGTTGCTACCACACAAACTACGGACAGGTTTATTCATTCATGTTATTATGATATTTATAGTAGTTGGTAGAATATGAGGGTACTGGCTTGAACCGCACTTTTTACAAGTTCGATGAGAAAGCTCACCACCAAGAAGGATGTAATTCTTGGTGGATATGAGAAGGAATTATAACCAGTTGAATATTGAAGACAGAGTAATGATCGGGATTTTGCTGGCGCATGGCAATTCGGTGAGAGAGATTAGCCGCAAACTCGGACGCCGCCACAGTACGATAGCAAGGGAGCTGCAAAGGAACGCCTGTCCCGTTCTCGATCAAGATTACATTGCACACCGTGCGGACGCGATAGCTGGTTAGTGAAAGAACACGTAGCCGAGGCCGAAGCCCAAATAAAAGAGATCATCTGATGTCGAACATGTTCAGCAGCCTCTGGCAGTACCGCCACTTCGTCATTAGCTCCATCCGTAACGAACTGATCAGCCGCTTTGCGCGCAGCAAACTCGGCGGACTCTGGATGATTATCAGCCCCCTGGCGCAAGTCGCCATCTATGCGCTAATCCTCTCTAATGTGCTGGCGGCCAAGCTTCCGGGTATCGACAATCAATACGCATACGCTATCTACCTGATGTCTGGTCTGCTCGCCTGGACCATGTTTTGCGAAATAATCAGCCGTTGCCTCAACCTCTTCATTGAGCAAGGCAACCTTATGAAGAAAATGAGTTTCCCCCGCATTACGCTGCCCAGCATCGTTGTAGGCTCCTGCTTGGTGAATAATGTACTGCTACTCGTGGCTATGCTGGGCATTTTTGTCCTGCTTGGACATGACTTCAGTATCGCCATACTGTGGCTTTTCCCGCTCACCCTCACGCTGGTCGCGCTCGCCCTCGGCATTGGCCTGATTCTTGGAGTAATGAACGTCTTTCTGCGCGATATTGGACAGGGAGTCCCCATCATTTTGCAAGTGTGGTTCTGGTTCACTCCCATCGTCTATCCAGAGAGCATTATTCCGGAAAGCTACCGCCACCTACTTGGCCTGAACCCCTTGTATCCCCTCACCAGCGCCTATCATCAAGTATTGGTTTATAATGTCGCTCCGTCACTTGATGGTATAGCCAGTATCGCAGCCATCGCCCTGGCGCTGTTGGTGTTGAGCCTCTTCATGTTTCGCCGTGCCAGTGCGGAAATGGTTGATGCCCTATGAGCCTGCTCAGCGTCCGGAACCTTGGCAAGGCGTACCGAACATATCGATCAGAGTGGCACCGCTTCGCCAGTTGGTTTGGCATACCCGCAAAACCGAGCGAAGAACACTGGGTGCTGCGCAATGTGAGATTCGATATTCAGCGTGGAGAGGCCATCGGTATCATCGGTCAGAATGGTGCCGGCAAAAGCACCCTGCTTAAGATAATCACCGGCACATTGCAGCCTACTGAAGGACAGGTGAAGGTCAATGGCCGCATCGCCGCCATTCTTGAACTCGGCATGGGTTTCAATCCCGAACTCACGGGACGCCAAAATGCAGTGCATGCCGCTGGTCTCATGGGGTTCAGTGCTGAACAAATCCAGCATATTACGCCGGATATCGAGGCCTTTGCCGAGATTGGTGAATACTTTGATGAGCCGATGCGCATTTACTCCAGTGGAATGCAGATGCGAGTAGCCTTCTCTGTCGCCACCGCCTATCGCCCCGAAATCCTTATCATTGATGAGGCCCTGTCCGTCGGTGACGCCTATTTCCAACACAAAAGTTTCAACCGCATACGCGAGTTTCAGGAACGGGGTACCACACTGCTGATCGTCTCCCATGACCGCAGCGCAATTCAAAGCCTGTGCGACCGTGCTATCCTGCTAGAAAATGGCGCGGTGATGAAAGATGGTAACCCGGAAGAAGTATTCGACTTCTACAACGCAATCATTGCGGAAAAGGAAAACCGCACGGTAGAGGTTAAACAACTCGAAGATGGCAGGGCACAAACCAGTTCCGGAACTGGAGAGGCCAGGGTAGAGGAGATCGCCCTATACAACAACAAGGGAGAAGTGGCTGAATTTATTGGCGTGGGTGAACAAGTTGAACTGCACCTCAAGGTTAAGGTTTACCAAGCCGTAGAAACTCTGGTGCTGGGATATAGCATTAAAGATCGTCTCGGCCAGATGATGTATGGCACCAATACCTGGCATACAGAGCAGGTTATCAGTCAACCACAGGCTGGAGATGAATACCAGTTTGTCATCGCTTTTCCGGCCAATCTGGGTGTAGGGAGTTATTCTATCCAGACCGCTCTAGTGGATCGCGACACCCACCTTACTGCTAACTATGAATGGCGAGACTTGGCATTTGTTTTTAATGTTGTTAATTTTGATAAAAAATATTTTGAAGGATCCGTATGGAACGAACCAATCATCACTATTAAAGAGTATCGGCCATGACTTTTATTTCTTACGCGCAAAATTTTGAAGATGTAATGCTTCGTCGCGCCCTCAAAGATATAGAGATAGGGTTTTATATTGATGTAGGCGCCAATGACCCGGTTAACGACTCGGTAACAAAGGCTTTTTATGATACCGGTTGGCGCGGTATCAATATCGAGCCGGTAAGTGAATGGTACAATAATCTCCAGCAGCATCGTCCGGATGATATCAATCTACAGTTGGCGGTGGGATCACGCAAGGGCCAGCTCAATTTCTATGAAATCGTCGGTACCGGAATGTCCACCATGGACGAGTCAATCGCGAAGCAGCATGTGCAAAAACATGGCTTTGAGCTAAAGAATTATAAAATTCCGGTTGTCACGCTGACAACAATCTGCGAGCAGCACCCACATTCGGATATTCACTTTCTTAAGATTGATGTCGAGGGGACTGAGCAATCCGTGCTGCAAGGTTTGAATCTAAAAAAAATCAGGCCATGGATTATTTTAGTGGAATCGACTCTACCCAACAAACAAATTGAAAACTATGAAGAATGGGAACATCTCCTCACCGAGCGAGGCTATCACTATACCTATTTTGATGGCCTTAATAGATACTATGTTGCCGATGAGCATGATGAGCTTGATGCGGCTTTCATAGTGCCACCCAATTATTTTGATCATTTCAAACGCGCAAGAGAATACTGGTTAGAGCATCATAACGCCCGGCTGTTAAATGAAAGAAACAGTGCCAGAGATAGCTTGAATCAGATAAAAGAAAATGCTGATCGGGTCGAGACAACCCTGCAAGACACAGAACAGCAGCGCCAACAGCTGGAAGCGCAAGTGCAGACATTGCAGGCGGAGGCGGGCCAGCGTGACGAAAGGCTGCGTGAGAAAGAGACAAAACTCCAGGAAGTCACCGCAACACTCACGGACAACAAGCAGCAAATCGACAAACTCCATACCTCACTGGCAGATAATATAGAGCAACGACATGCGCTTGAGACAACCCTTCAAGACACAAAACAGCAGCGCCAACAGATGGAAACGCAAGTGCAGACATTACACGCGGAAGCGGGCCAGCGTCACAAAAGGTTGCGTGAGAAAGAGACAAAACTCCAGGAAGTCACCGTAACACTCACGGACAACAAGCAGCAAATCGACAAACTCCATGCTTCACTGGCAGATAGTATAGAGCAGCAACATGCGCTTGAGACAACCCTGCAAGACACAGAACAGCAGCGCCAACAGCTGGAAACGCAAATGCAGACATTACACGCGGAAGCGGATCAGCTTGGCAAGCAGTTGCATGATAAAGAAAAATCCATTAATTGGTTAAATAACAAGTGGGATGCTGCTAAGACCAGACTGGAAGAACTCACTGGTATCTTGGCTACGACCAGAGCCAAGATTGATGAACTTAACCATTCGTCCCATCACTGGTGGTTGGAGGCGGATCAGCTAAGAAAAGAATTGCTGGCTGTCTATGGCAGCAAATCCTGGCGCATCACTTGGCCACTACGCAAATTAATGCAGTTATTAACAAGGCTTTTTCCTCTACTAGCACGAATCGTGCTTTGGTTCGTTCGTCTGCCCAAACGATCAATGAGATGGCTTCTTACAAAAGCAATAACCTTCACCTTAAGGCGTCACAAGTTGAAATTAAAAACGACAAACTGGTTACTAAAGCATCCTCGACAGTATGCCAGGCTGAAATTATTTGCGCAAGCACACGGCCTTACAGGTCGAATCCCCACTTCACAACCGGCTCCCAAGCAGCGTTTGCAAAGTCCATCTATACAAGGACTAGCCGTTACAGAGAATAAGGCGTTCATGATGGGTGCAGCAGAGGCCCTTCCTTTACCCATGCCATCTGGAAAGCGCAGGATCTATGTTTTTGTTGATCACACCATAAACTGTCCAACCTGCACAGGGGTTCAACGAGTAACAAGAGGTTTAGCCGTAAGTCTCTCTCGCTTGGGCGAATCCGTACGCTATGTCAAATGGGATGATGTTAAGAATCAATGTGTATTGATCAACCTGAGTGAACGAGAGCGCCTCGCGCACTGGAATGGACCTGCGATTGAGGAATTTGAGTTAGATATCTACCCATCTACGGATAAAATAACGGTACCGGTTGTTCAACATGTATTGGGAGAAAATCATTGGCTAATAGTTCCCGAGGTACCGCATATAACCTACCACGAATATCCCCTCACACTGGATGTATTACAGTGGTCCAGACGTGCAGGGCTAAAGTCAGGCTTCATATTCTACGATGCCATTCCCCTGCAACGTGAGGAGTTTCGAGAAATGGCTCCTCGACATGCCAAGTATATGCAGCAACTCTTGCTGGCTGACGTGGTTTGGCCTATCTCACAATGGTCCGCCGACGACCTCGTGGCTTTCTTGGTTAGTAATAACTGCGCCAACAGTAAAACACTGCCAGAAATCGTAGTTATACCGCTTCCAGGTGAATCCCACCTTTGCAATCGTATCCAAAAACCTCAATTTGAAAAAACGTTCTTTCTATCCATCGGCTCCATTGAGCAGCGTAAAAATCAAGTCAAGCTCATCAAGGCTTTTCAAGAGTACCGCAATCGCCATTCGGATAGTGCATGGGAATTGATCCTTGTGGGTAATCTGCACCCCGATGTAGCAAAGGAAGTCAATCGTGCTGTGCGTTCGGACACATCGATTAAACATTTCGGACACGTTTCTGACCACGAGCTAGATATACTCTACCGCACATGCGCATTTACTGTTTTTCCTTCTGTTATCGAAGGCTTTGGTCTGCCTATTATCGAGAGTTTATGGTACGGTAAGCCATGCGTATGTGCCAACTTTGGCGCTATGGCCGAGGTGGCCGATTCAGGCGGATGTTATATGGTGGATACGCGGGATCAAACAATACTTGGCGAAGCAATAACACGCCTCATTGAGGATGACGAATTTCGCCACACACTAGCGATGCAGGCCGTATCACGCCCCATTACTTCATGGGAAAATTATGGTGCTGCAATCTGTGCGCACGTGGAAAACGAGGGCCAGCCTCAAACTCGTCTTGGCCGGGTTTATTACTGGATCGATTCCACTCTTCAGTTTTGTAAAAATACCGGCATTCAACGCGTCTCTCGCCAGCTCGCCCGTTGCTTGATTGACATGGGCATTGCTCTCGTCCCAGTTAAATGGGATGTATCACAGGCACGATTTGGCCCGGTCGGCAGCGAAGAACTCGAATTCTTTTCCAAGTGGAACGGGCCGGATGCCTCTCTATGGCAAGATTGGGTTGAACCGGATCCTCAACGAAAGCATGACTGCTTCCTTATGCCAGATTTGCCGCTTAACCGCTCCACTGCCGAGCGTGCGCAGTTGCTTGACTACGTCCACAAGGAGGGTTTACGCTGCGTGGCGATTTTCTATGATGCCATTCCGTGGAAGATGAGGGACATTTACCCCGCGCATTTTGTCCAAGCACACCGAGAGTATATGACTGGTTTGGCTGAATATGATCGCGTTATGCCAATTTCTACTTTTACTCAAGAGGATTTGATTGATTTTCTTGGGGCTTCTCTACCCCGTCCTCAAGGATTAGATGCAAGGATCAAGGCCACTGTGTTGCCGGGAGAGTTCCCCGAGAGCCCGCGCGTTACAAATATAACGCCGCGTGCTGAAGGTCCTATAACCATTTTGTGCGTTGGTACGGTCGAACCGCGCAAGAATCATGAAACTCTACTTCAAGCTTTTGAACTTGCGGCACTGCGCACTAATGAGCCCTTACGACTCGTTATCGCAGGGGGCAGTCATAGCATTGAACCAGAATTGGCAGATCGAGTGAGGGCCTTTGTTGAGAGGCACTCGGGCGTAACTTGGGAGGAAGACGCGGATGACGCTCGTCTGCGGGAATTACACCTCTCTTGCGATTTTACGATATACCCTTCCATCGAGGAAGGATTCGGACTGCCCATTCTGGAAAGCATATGGTACGCCAAACCCTGCATCTGCGCAAATTTTGGCGCCATGCAGGAAGCGGCTGAGGGCGGTGGCTGTCTCATGGTAGATGTGCGCAGCGCGGAAGCAGTGGCCGGTGCTATACAGCGCATGGCTGAAGATTCAACACTGCGCAAGACTATGGCTTTGGAAGCAGTGAAACGTCCACTCAAGTCTTGGCAGGACTATGCGCGAGAAGTACTAGCACAGCTAGTGGAAGCTTCTCCAAGGCCATCACACATTACAGAGTTGCCCCTCGACAAGCTAGAAATTGAGGTTCGTGCAAAAGCGATGAACCTCGCGCCGCGTCCCAAGCTTTCAATCTGTATTAGTACCTACAACCGCGCGGAATGGTTATCGACCAGCTTGAAGAACTGGTCGCGCCTTTGCCCTACGCCCCGCCAGAATGTGGAGCTCTTGGTATGTGACAACGCCTCTACGGACCACACCCAGAAGGTTGTCAAACCATACTTGGAACGAGTTGATTTCACGTACCACCGCAATACACACAATGTCGGAATGCTTGGCAACCTGAGGGAAACTGCACATCACGCCTGCGGCGAATATATATGGATCATTGGCGATGACGACTTACTGTTGCCAGGTGCAATTGAACGCTTGATAGACGCACTCCAATCACATCCGAATGTGCCCTTAGTCTATTTGAATTACTCCTTTACCAGAATAGAGGATGCACGCACTATCACTGATTTCGATACTTTTTTTCAAGAGGCCACCCCCATCATACCTCCCGAGCCGGATCTAGAAGGCCCAATCAATGCGATTTGTGCGCGTAACGAAAATTTCTTTACCGCGATATATACACTTGTTTTCCGGCGTGATCACGCAATTAAGGCATACTCACAAGATACCAGCGGCCGACCCTTTTCGACCATGCTCACCTGTATACCTACCACATATTATGTGCTGAATTACATGATGGATGAGCTTGGGGTCTGGATAGGCGAACCCCAGGTGGTCGTCAATATGAACGTATCTTGGCTTAAATATGCCCCAATATGGATTCTAGAACGAATTCCTGCAGTCTATGAGATTGCCGAAGAACGTGGCGTTCCAGCTGATCAGATGGATCAATGGAGAAGACATACTCTTCCGGGGGTTGTGCACTATATTAAGGTTATTTTTGAAGACGACCAATTAGATAATGCCGCCTATTTTAAACTCGATCGACTAGTAAGACGATTTAAGCATTTGCCAGAATTTGCTTCGTTCTACTCCGAACTCCGTGAAGTTTATTCCAGTGCCCATTCTAAAAGTCACCCGGCGGCGATTAAACCAGTTTCAGCTGTTTTTCCAGAAAATTAGATCGTTAAACTAAATGTCTATCTACTAAGGGGGCTTAATCGTGACATCCTATACAGAAATATCATCCTGCCGGATAAGTGGCAGTAAAAATTTGGTGTCAGTACTGAATTTAGGTATGCAATCTCTAACGGGGGTATTTCCGCAGTCAACTGACAAGCCAGTAACATGTGGACCTCTTGAGTTGGTTTGGTCTCCCGATAGCGGGCTTTTGCAACTGAAACACTCCTATGAACCTTCCGAAATGTACGGCGAGAACTACGGTTATAGGTCGGGCCTCAATAAGTCCATGGTTAATCATCTTGCCCAAAAGGTTCGCTTTGTAGAGCGTTTGGCAGAGCCGAAACTTGGTGACGTTGTTCTGGATATTGGTAGCAATGACGCAACTTTACTCAAATCCTATTCGATCGCTGGGCTGAAGCGAATGGGTATTGATCCAACTGGCCGCAAGTTTGCTGAGCACTACCCTTCTGATATCAAGCTGGTGCCCGACTTTTTCAGCGCGGAATCCTATAGGTCTATAATGAAGCAGCCTGCCAAGATCGTGACTTCAATCGCAATGTTCTACGACCTTGAAGACCCCATCCAATTCGCACGAGAAATCGAATCTGTGCTGGCAGATGATGGTGTGTGGCACTTCGAGCAGAGCTACATGCCTTCAATGTTGCGTACCAACTCGTACGACACAATTTGCCATGAGCACCTTGAATACTATTCCATTGGCGTAGTAGAAAAAATTCTTAACGCAGCCAATCTTAAACTAATTGATGTGGTAATGAATAATGTCAATGGTGGTAGTTTCGCTGTTACTGCTACTAAAGCATCCAATACCAGTTTGAAGCCCAATCGAGCAGTGATTGATTGGCTTTTAGAACAAGAAGATCGAATGGGGCTAAACACGCCAAAGCCATTTCGTGAATTTGAAGAGCGTGTATTTCGCCACAGGGATGATCTGGTGCGCTTAATGCGAGCTTTGGTTGCGGATGGCAAGAAGGTTTTCGGCTACGGCGCCTCTACAAAGGGAAACGTAATCTTACAGTTTT
This sequence comes from Nitrosospira sp., assembly GCA_003230615.1. Lineage (GTDB taxonomy): Bacteria > Pseudomonadota > Gammaproteobacteria > Burkholderiales > Nitrosomonadaceae > BJGV01. Next base: position 8,841 of record QIFK01000131.1, read on the forward strand.
GCGGTTTTACCCCCGCTGATATCCCTGTCATTGCAGAGGTGAATGAAGAAAAATTTGGGCGTGTAACACCAGGCACACAGATCCCTATAGTCTCCGAAAAAGAAGCCAGAGCCATGATGCCAGACTATTTCCTCGTGCTTCCCTGGCATTTTAAGGAGGGCATATTGCGGCGTGAGCACGAGTTTTTGGTAAACGGTGGTAAGTTCATTTTTCCATTTCCAGAGATTGAGATTATATAATTATGAAAACAGCAATAATAACCGGAATTACTGGTCAAGACGGCGCCTATCTTGCCCAACTTTTACTTGAGAAGGGTTACACTGTATACGGCACCTATCGCCGCACCGCCTCAACTAATTATTGGCGTATTGAAGAGTTGGGAATCAGAAATAATCCAAACTTGAATTTGGTGGAATCCGACCTAACCGATCTTGGTTCCAGCATTCGTTTGCTTGAAAAGGCCAAACCTGATGAAGTCTATAATCTGGCCGCCCAGAGTTTTGTCGCGGTCTCCTTCGATCAGCCAATTACCACTGCGAAGATTACTGGCCTTGGCGCGGTGTACTTGCTGGAGGCGATTCGTATCGTCAACACCAAGATTCACTTCTATCAGGCATCCACTTCCGAGATGTTTGGTAAGTCCCAAGAGGTGCCTCAATGTGAGAAAACACCGTTCTATCCCCGTAGCCCGTACGGTGTTGCGAAGGTTTATGCCCATTGGATGACCATTAATTATCGTGAGAGTTACAACATTTTTTGCACCAGTGGTATTTTGTTTAACCACGAATCACCACTACGCGGGTTGGAGTTTGTGACACGCAAAATTACCGATGGACTGGCACGAGTGAAGCTTGGCAAACAGCCTCATATTGAGTTGGGTAATCTGGATGCAAAACGCGACTGGGGATATGCCAAAGACTATGTGGAAGGTATGTGGCGGATGTTACAGACCGACAAGCCTGACACCTATGTGTTGGCCACAGGACGCACAGAGACAGTCCGTGATTTTGTAAATATGACATGTAAGGCACTCGATATCGATATTGCCTGGCAAGGTACCAGCATTGACGAAACGGGTGTCGATAGGAAAACCGGGACAACTATTGTTAAGATCAATCCGCAGTTTTACCGTCCGGCTGAAGTAGATAGATTGATCGGCAACCCGGGAAAAGCCAAAGAAAAACTCGGATGGGAGGCCAGCACCACGTTAGAACAGCTTTGTGCCATGATGGTTGAGGCCGATTTGCGCAGAGTTGAACATGGGATCTCGTTCTAAGAGTTATGCACACTTTAGTCACTGGTCTTGACGGATTTACAGGACTCTATGTCCAATCCGAACTGGAGGCACATGGGCACAGGGTGGTGGGCTTGTCCAGCGATTTGACCGATCCCGATGCCTTAGCGGCCGAGATTGCACAGGTGCAACCGGAAGCAGTGGTTCACCTGGCGGGCATCACTTTTGTTGGCCACGGAAATGCCAACGCCTTTTACGAGGTCAATCTGGTTGGCACACGCAACTTGCTGGATGCTCTGGTACAACACGCGCCGAATGTGCGCGGTATTCTGCTGGTAAGCAGCGCCAATGTATACGGCAATCGTTCCGAGGGTATCTTGAGCGAAAATGACCCCCCTGATCCCGCCAATGATTATGCCGTCAGTAAATTTGCCATGGAGCAGATGGCCCGATTATGGGTTGATCAGCTACCGCTGTTCTTTGTCCGGCCATTCAACTATACAGGTGTCGGGCAGGGTGAGATGTTTCTGATTCCCAAGGTTGTTGCTCACTTCCGAGAAAAGAGACCGGTGATCGAACTAGGCAATCTGGATGTATGGCGAGAGTTTGGCGATGTACGTGCAGTGGCTGATGCCTACAGAAGGCTTCTGGAGCATTGCCCTGTGGGCGAAACCCTGAATGTATGCATGGGCCAAGCCTATTCCTTGCGAGAGGTGGTCGCACTTTGTGAAAAGATTACCGGACATGACATTGAAATCCAGGTAAACTCCAAAATTGTCCGCGCAAACGAAGTGCGTGTGCTAAAGGGTGACAATAGCCGGCTCAAGCGGGTGATCGGCGACTGGCAGTCACACAATCTGGAAGAGACCCTGCAATGGATGCTACAGAATAGCCCGACTGTCACTCATTCCAGATAATGGAGGGGGGTTCCTTTTGGAAAGACACGATAATGTTCAAAATAAAGTTCGAAAAATATTGTTACCCCGGTCTTGGGGGCGGATCACGCAAACCTCGTTTGTCGCCTATCTGCTCCAAACATTGGGGAAGGTCAGAACTTAACTTTGCCCATTAACGATTTTTTATTTGTATTTCTATTTTGGTAAGTGCATATCCAAGATTTCTGGGATCTCCATTTGAAGGTGGAGATGCTGGTAATGATGCTTTGAATTTTAACACATTCTCACCTTTGAGAAGTGCGAGGTCTTTTATTTGGCACGAAGTATTCCCAGGCTCAGCAACTTTGTAATCATTTAGATAAACAACGAGACTATTATTGATATTGAGTGATGTATATATGGCATTAAAATCTATTACCACATTGTTTGCGGTAGAGTTCAGTATTATCGTAAAGGAATAGGGATCAGCACCGGACCAAACGTGGCTTTTTTCTGGAGGATGCCAGCCAGCTCCAAGACGCCAGCTAAGAGTATTTGCTCCTTTTGTGAGCTTGTAAGTGGAATTAATTGGTAAATATACACTTTTTGCATTATCAAATAATATATATCCTTCAATAAACGATGGTTTAGTATTTCCAGCAATTAAATTTAAATCCCAGTCGCCATCTAGATTTGATGCGGGGTAGTAAGTAGCAGTGGAAAAATAAAGTGTCTTTCTTAAGAGAAAATTTGTCGACCATAATATATTCCACCAACTTATTCCTATAACATTAATTGATTTAACATTTGGGTATGCATCGTATTTTTCAAGTTCAGCTATATCTTTATTTATTGTAATCGCATGTCTAGAAATGAATGAACTGCTTTTAATTGCGGAAAAAAAGTTCGCTGATACAAGAGTAGTCATAGCAAGAAGAAGGAGTACATTTTTCTTGTTACTTATTGAGAATGTAATATTTTTAAAAATTATAAGAGTACTAAGTAAAATAAGTGGCAAGAAAATGGATGCCAGCTTAAAGCTTTTATATCCGCCGATTCCTCCATTCTTATAGCCGGAAAAGGCGAGAATTAGGTATCCTACGCCAACAATTGAGGTAGCTGTAAATACAAGGAGAAAAATATTTCTGTCATTCTTATAGCTATTTATGAATCCTTGAATGATAAAAATCAAAATGACTAATGATATAGTTACCCTTGTAAACATTGAAAGCATACCAACCGGGTAAAATCCCGTCATGTTAACAAATACTCCATAGAACGTATCAGGAGTGAATATAGGCATGTGCCATCCAGGTTGTGAAACGGTTGCCCAAATAAGGTAATTGATAAAGGCCTTGGCTCTGAAAGGTGATAAAATGGTCGTGGCAAGAAATATTATAGAGACAAAAAATACCCATTTAGTGATCTTTGAAGTAGATTTACTACTATAGGATACTGCCATGAGAAAGCCAATAATCGGAAGATATCCCAGTATTAACATATGTGGGTAGGTTAGAGTAACAGCAAAATTAAGTAGAATTGCGATTGGCAAATAGGGCAGATAATCATAAAACGTTTTGCATTTTTGTAGAGCAGTATAATGGATAATAAGTATCGCAATTAAAAGGTTTGTTGTGATAATCTGAGAAAAAAAGCCATGATAAACCAAGTAGTAAAAAATCGGATTCAGGCCGTATAAAGCAGATATTAATGTTGCACTAGTATTGTTATATGTAAAAACATTTTTCGCCAGTACGAAAAAGATCAATATTCCAAAAAAGAGAAACACACTCGGTATAACACTTTGCACTTGGTATGTATTAAGGGAAAACATTGATGAAGTAAATGCGGTGACAAAAAAAGCTCCAAAGACGCCTTCTTCACCATGCCATCTGATATTTGACTGGCCAATAAATCCAGTTGAATCTGTTCTCGCAAATTCTTTCACATACTTTGAAATAGTGCTATATATAGCTATGTCATTATTTCCCAAAGACGCACCTACTAGGCCATCGAATGTGAAAATATATGGAATTGATAATAGAAAAAGAGAGAAAATACTGACAATTATGAGCGGGAGAAATTCTTTGTTTAATAGCCTTGGTGTAGGAGAAAACTGATCGATATTTCGTCTCTGGAAATAAATGTATAGGTACAGGAAAATAGCAGGAAGTAAAAAGATAATAGGAGCATAGATATCTGACCCGCCAAAATCGAGACTGAAAAGGTACCAACCCAACGAGATTACATAACAAATTCCAACTACTGGTGAGAATAAAAGTGAATACTTTTTAAATATTGGTGGAATAATAAGTAAGGTGAGCCCTAATCCGCAATAGGTAAATAAAATAGTTATTAATACGAAATAGTATACATATTCCATGTTAAATTCTACTCCCATGTTCAACTATACTATTTAAATGTTACTTGAAAAATTCGTTTAATAGAGTGTGTAAAAAAATCTAGTGCTTGTATAATTTCATACATTTATACGGTGGGATTTTACTTCACTATTTATATCTGGGTTTAAATCAATGTTTATAATATGATCCACTATATAATATGGTCTATCACGCACTTCATTGTAGATTCTATATATATACTCTCCTATAACCCCAATGCTCAACATTTGTACTCCACCCAAAAAGAGGATTGTGGTAAGGAGAGCCGCATATCCTGGTATTTTACTAGGATTAATGTATTTCCATGCAAAGGCATATATAATGCCGATAAAAGATATGCTGGTTACAAACAATCCAAGATAGAAAATAAGTCTAAGCGGGAATGCGCTAAAGCTTAGTAATCCATCCAGGGCAAGTCCAAACATCTCTGAAACGGGATGCTTTGTTTCCCCCTTATTTCTTTCCTTTCTATCATATGGCACACCTATCTGGCGGAACCCTGTCCAGTATCGTAGTGCTCTTATAAATTTATGTTGTTCTTTTAAGTTGGCGATTATTTTGTAAACCCTTTTATCCATCAGACAAAACTCACCGGCATCCCTGGGAAAACTATGCGTAGAAAGATTACTGAAAATAAAATAAAATAATTTGTATGCGGAACGTTTAATTAATCCTTCCTGTCTTGTTTTTCGAACACCAAAGACTACGTTATATCCCTGATCGTAATATTTAATAAATTCGGGAATCAGATTTACGGGATCTTGCAAGTCGCAATCTAGTACAACAACTGCATCACCTTGGGCATAATAAAGTCCAGAACAGATTCCACCTTCATATTCGAAATTACGGGATAACTTTACAATTCTAACTCTCTTATCTTTATCTGCGATATTTTTGATTCTTTCGTAAGACCTATCACTGGATCCATTTTCAGAAAAGATTAATTCCCAATCATACCCCTTTAGAGATGTATTAAATAACCCTTTAATGGAGTCATACATGTCATTGACATTTTGTTCTTCGTTGTAGCATGGTGTTACTATTGATAAAAATTTTAGTTTTCTCATCACTTCCCTTTTTTATAGTGCAAGATATGCACACACTCGACGATATAAAGATACTTGTGTGTTTTGCCAACGCCCCTTTTATTCAGCTTTAATACTCCAAAACCATTTAAATTCATTGGGTAGCAACTATTTTACTGACGAAAGAGAACTAAGGCTGCTTTTATCTGCATCTAGGATATCTTACCTAAATACTTTTCCATATATTTATCTAACCAACAGTGTAGTAATACCTGATGACCACACTCTACCCATCCATAATACGGTGCCTTGATAAAAAAATTTAGATCCCCGGATATGCGCGATTTATTCTCTGGATTCATGCCAGATAGCGTTATGATATTGACCCCATTCTCTTTTGCCGCTTTAATGCTAGCTATAATATTGGGGGAGTTCCCCGAGCTACTAATTGTAACTAGCAAATCACCAGATTTAGAAAAACGCTCCAGTGGCTGAGCAAATGAACTTTCATAGGAAATGTCATTACTGACCGCTGTCAATAATGAAATGTCATTAAATGCCATGGCTCAAAGTCCACCGTTCTTATTGGCATCAGCTGACATGTGGCTAGCCATTGCTGCGCTCGCACCGTTGCCTATAAAAAAAATAGTCCCGCCATTATCATTTAGCTCTTTTGTGATTAAACACCATTGTTCAAAACCATCTTCTACGTTTAACTCTACCTCTTTATCATTTGTGACAACAAGGTTATGTAAAGCATCAAAAGTAGATTTAATATATGATTTGTAGTATGTCATTGTTTATAGAATCTCGGATGTACATTGATTAAACTCCACGGACATGGTAAAAAATCCAATCATTATAGTCAACAAAATATTGAGATATTGTCAAAAGTTTTTGTTGAGGATCAGCACATCAGGCGGCGGTCCTTTTTAACATTTATATTTACCGTGATGGCATTTCCTTTACTCAACGACTTTCCGAACACTTTACAATTCAAAACATGTATAAAGACTCGAGCAAGAAGGTATAGGCGGGACTGTTTTGAAAGTTATTATTCGATGTGGTAGGGTCGTAGCAAGTGAAAACAAGTATGGGGCACATTGGAAATGTCGGTTGAATCTTCTTCAAAGGAAAAGAAGGGATTTGATTTAAAGCACGATATTGGTAAAAGAATTTTGTTGATTCGGCCAAAAGACAACATGCCTGCATTCTGGTTTCCCCTAGCATTGGCACTTTTAAAAAGCAACCTTTCCGACAAACACACAGTAGAGATTATGGATTGCGCTTTGCATGACATATCTGCGTCTTCCAGAAAATTCAAGGATAAAATACTAAGCTTTAACCCCGATATAGTAGGCGTATCAATCTTAACCTTGGTGGTCGAAGAGGCGATGCAAATATTAAATAAAGTCAAGAATATCAACCGTAATATCATTACCGTCGCTGGGGGGCCTCATCCGACGCTTTATCCAGATGAAATAATTAAGAAGGATTACGTGGATTTTATTCTACGGGGAGAGGCTGATCTTTCTTTTTGTGAATTAGTTGACAATCTGAATAATGGCGATACGCCTTCTGCACAAGGGCTAGTCTACCTAAAAGATGGGGAGGTGGTGGACAATGGTTTATGCGTCATAGAAGATTTGGATCAGATAAAGTATCCCGATTATTTCGCTGCTCGATTAGATGAGTACTGGAAGGCAGGTTATAGGTATGGAGGATACTATGGGAAAGTTGCGCCTATATGGGCTACTAGAGGTTGTCCTTACATATGCAAATTTTGTTCTTCTCCGCTTATAAATGGTCGCAATATTAGGGCTCATTCCATCAAGTACATGATGGGCCTAATCAAACATCTGTATTTGGAATATGAAATCAGGCAGTTTACCATTGTCGATGATAATTTCACCTTTCGCATCGACTATGCGAAGGAGTTTTGCAGAGAAATAATCAAGATGCGCAGTAATGGACAGTTCAACCATGGAATAGTATTTACTACTCCAAATGGGATTAGATTGCAAAAAATCGACGATGAACTTTTGACCCTTATGAAAAAGGCTGGCTGGGATGGAGTTACAATCGCTCCTGAAAGCGGATCGTTAAAGGTTCTAAAGTTAATGCGTAAGGGAATAAAACCTGAGATGGTACCTGAAGCTGTTAACCGAATAAAGGCTGCGGGCTTGCGAGTCCGAGCTTTTTTTATTGTAGGATATCCAGGTGAAACTAGGGATGATTTGGATGATACCGTAAAATTAATTCGAAAGTGTAAGTTGGATGCTTTAAATGTACACTTATTCCATCCGATTCCAGGAACGCCAGTATATGACGATCTTGTAAATGATGGGCACTTGATGAATGGTTATATCCCTGATTCATTTTGTAATGCTATATTGCCCAAGATACTCCAGGTAGAAGATAAAAATAGTTACGTGACACCTGAGTTTGAAAATTTCAGTCTATTCTGGTTTTGGTTCAGGGAAAATGTATTTCTATTTTTCCGAAACCCGTATAGCCTTATTTATTTTATTAAAATAAATGGTGCAATGAACGTTGTAAAAAAGCTATATCAAATCGCTGTAAATAAGAAATAGGGTTCCACTGTCAATGGAGGGAGACTGTCTTAGAGGTGGACCCCATTCATTGGACAGTTTAGCGGCGGTTTTAAGGTGGAGTCCATATTCATAATCATGCCGCCAGTTTCTTACGCCTTA
>QIFK01000136.1 GCA_003230615.1 Nitrosospira sp.
ACTTCCATCCCTGAAGTTCTTATTATTGAACCCAATGTTATTAGTGATAATCGGGGTTTCTTCTTTGAAAGCTTTAACGAAAAAGCATTTAGTCAAAATATAGGACTTAATGTGAACTTTGTACAAGATAATCATAGCCACTCGGTCAGAGGCGTGCTACGAGGTCTGCACTACCAAATCCGGCAACCTCAGGGAAAATTAGTGCGTGTAGTACGTGGTGCAGTATTTGATGCGGCTGTAGACATTCGAAAATCCTCACCCACATTTGGCCAGTGGGTGGGCGTTGAGCTTACGGAAGGTAACTGCCGCCAGCTGTGGACCCCGTCGGGATTTGCGCATGGCTTTCTTGTGCTTAGCGATAGTGCTGACCTTCTCTACAAAACAACTAACTACTATGCTCCCGAATTCGAGCGCAGTATCTTATGGAACGATCCAACTATTGGCATCCAATGGCCTCTTAATGGAGAACCACAACTTTCGACTAAAGATAGGGTCGCTTTACCACTCGCGAAGGCCGAAATATTTACATAAATTTCCAGGAAATCTTAAACCACATGAAATTTCTAAAGGCATTAGCAAAGTGAAAAAAGATGCTCGGTCGTATTCACGATAGTTCAAGCTACTTACAAACCAAACAACAAAGAAAACTGGGGCTGGGCAACGATCTGAAATAAGCCAGTACATTGATCTTTTACATTGATTTAACAGTAACTTTCTTTCAGAAAGTTAAGATACGCTTTTTGCAAATGGGCATCGTTCATCGATTATTAACAAATTTGATGTTAGACTAAACACTATAGAACACTGGTTTGTCAGATACTTACAGAATTACGAGCACTTAACTCTTTTAAAAAATAACAACTACCTTATAATTTATTCAATCAAATTGCCAGATACCATTGATTCTCCATCCTTAGCTTCCTCGTTAACGTCGCGCAGTGTACTTAATGGAACTACAACGATGCAATTTTCTGTAGTAGTTCCTACTCTCAACGAAGCGGATAATATAGATCCGTTGTTAACTTGCCTGTTCGCTCTTAGCCTTCCACCTGATCATTTTGAAGTCATTTTTGTTGACGATGGGTCACGCGATGGTACACCGGACAAGGTACGTTCCTGGGAAAAAAAGGCAAATGTGCGGCTCGTTGAACGTCAGGAAAAACCAGATCTGACGGCATCGATCCTATCCGGTGTTGCAATAGCTCGCAGCAATGTCATCGTGGTAATGGACGCAGACCTGAGCCATCCACCAGATCGATTAACCGCCGTTGTAGAACCAGTTTTAAATGGTAGTTACGACATTGCCGTTGGTAGTCGTTACGTACCGGGCGGTAGCACCGAGGGTTGGCCGCTACATCGACAATGGTTGTCACGTATCGGTGGTTGGCTTGCTCGTCCCATCTGTGATGTCAACGATGCGACCTCTGGATTTTTTGCAGTTCGTAAGAATTTAATTGCAACAATTGCTGACCATGCTCGCGGATACAAGATCCTACTCGAATTGCTGGTAGCTGGCCAAGGAAAGATTAGAGCGGTGGAAGTACCAATTTGCTTTCGTGATCGAACACGCGGTATTTCAAAACTTTCATTTTCCCATCAGTGGACCTACCTGCAACGATTGATCACCTTGGCAGGAGGCACGGTCTCTGTTAGTACAGCTAGCAAATTTGCGGTGGTCGGGCTATTCGGCGTGATAGTTGATACGCTGCTTTTTCAAATATTGGTGATCTACGAAACCGGGCTTGCGCAAGCACATATAGTGAGTTTCTTTGCTGCCGCAACAGTGAATTATGCGCTCAATTCCAAATGGTCTTTTCGATCGCATCATGCAGGTTATCTAAGTTGGGATCAATTCGGTCGCTTTTTGATGATTGGTCTGTTCGCGTTATTGTTGCGAGGTGGTGTACTAGCCTTATTAGTCTATGGCTGGCATGTGCCAGCCGAACTGGCAATCTTTCCAGCAATTGCTGCAACGGCAGTTGTTAACTACCTAGGATCTGCCTTCTACGTATTTCCAGTCAAGGAGAATCCGCCATCGTTAGATATGCGCTGGCGCATTGCTTCGGTCGGAGTTGTGACATTTATCCTACTATTACGCCTAATCTACCTTGGGCAGGCACAGCTGATTCCAGATGAGGCGTATTACTGGAATTACGCTCAACACATGGATTTAAGTTTTGTTGATCACCCACCAATGGTCGCTTGGTTAATCTGGCTGGGTACCGCAATCTTTGGTGACAATGAGTTTGGTGTGCGGATCAGCGCATTTATTTGTGGCTTGGTAACAATGGGCTACCTATACGCACTGACGCTCAATCTATACGACAAATCAACCAGTATGCGCACGATGCTACTCCTAGCCATACTTCCAATAAGTTTCGCTCATGGTATGTTGATGACCCCAGATGCACCTTTGTTAGCTACCTGGGCTGCTACGCTGTACTACATGGAACGAGCACTGGTTGCTGGACGTAGCTCAGCCTGGCTTGGCATGGGTATTGCGTTCGGCCTGGGTATTCTGTCCAAATATACACTTGGCCTCCTAGGTTTTGCAGCTCTGCTATTTATGATCCTGGATCCAATTGCACGCCGCTGGCTGTTCCGTCCACATCCGTATCTTGCAGCGGCACTTGCATTATTATTGTTCTCACCGGTAATCATCTGGAATAGTGAACATGACTGGGCATCATTCCTGTTCCAGTCGAGACGGGTAGTAGGGGTAGGAATGGACAACCAATTCTCGATTCAATATTTACCTCTGCACATTTTGATACTACTGACTCCGGTGGGCTTAATTGCTGCAATAATGGCGTTACTTTCAAGCGGTAATCATAAAAACCAGTATGCATTGAGGCATCGCTTGTTTGTACAGATATTTACCGGCGTACCCTTGGCAGTGTTTGTCGTTGTAAGCATTTTTAATGCACCACGGTTTCATTGGACGACTCCATTGTGGCTTGCGGTGTTGCCGACGATAGCGTGGATGATGGGAAGTACAGGTAATTTGCAAAACGTTGCACGCCGTTTACAGTCTGCCTGGAAACCAACCATTGTTGCTTCAATATTTTTCTACGCATTCGTACTTCACTATGTTGTACTTGGAATACCAGGGGTTCCTTACCCGGCCTTAATGAAACATTATTTTTGGCGTGAAACAACGAAAGAAATAGAGCAAGTGGTAGAAGAAGTGCGACACCAGTCTGGACAAAATCCAATCGTTGTTGGTATGAGTAAATGGTCAGTAGCGAGCGTACTATCGTACTATAAACGCAGTGGAAACGAAATGGATATTCGCTCGCGCAATATGTTTGGTGGTAGTGGGGCCATGTACGATTTCTGGTCTCCGTCTCAATCACCTTCAATCCGGCCAATCATCTTAGTAAGCATGAATCGTAATCAACTTGAACGTGATCAACTGGGCAATGATCTTGGCCAGATGCTTGATCAGCCTGGCCCGATACAGTATCGAACTATCATGCGGAATAACAAACAACTGCGAGGTGTGTATTACCGAATCGCACAGGGTTACCTGGGCAAGGTGAACTAGAATTTAACTACAACTCTATACAAGGAGTTTTATAAATGGGTTAGCCTATCGGATCTGTTATTAAAATGAGATGATCGTCTTTCTCTATTTACACTCCCTACGGATACATAGAATCTTGCAACAAATTGATATGTCTAATGGAAATCAAATAAAATATACAGAATCATCTAGGTGCAAACAAATATGATGGATACAAAATATAAAACTTCTGTCAATGCTGTTATTTTAAGTGCTGGCCAGGGTCGACGATTACTACCATTGACCGAAGATTCCCCAAAGTGCCTTTTACCAATTTCAGACAAGACAATTATCGAGTGGCAAATTGATACCTTGCTGGCAGCTGGGATTGAAAAAATCAGCGTGGTCACTGGTTTCCAAACTGGCTTGGTTGAGGCGTTACTACAACACCGCTATCCAAACCGTATATGGATCAACACATTTTTTAACCCATTTTTCGAAGTTGCAGATAACCTTGCTAGTTGTTGGATAGCACGCTCCGCTATGGATAGCGACTTTCTGCTTCTAAATGGAGATACTGTTTTCGATACATCCCTATTGGCAAAGGTACTAAATTCGAAATCTGCACCCATTACACTTAGCGTAGATCATAAAGAAGTTTATGATGCAGATGACATGAAAGTTCAATTAGATGAGAAAGGATGGGTCAAGTACGTAAGTAAAACTTTACCTGAAGATCAAATTGATGCTGAATCAATCGGTCTTATTTATTTTCGTTCACATGGTCCAAAAATATTTCGCGATGCAGTTGAAGAAGCACTTCGACATCCAGCTGAGCTCAAATCCTGGTACCTCACTATTATCGATGCGCTGGCTGCCAAACGTTTGGTCAATGTCTGTTCAATCTCTGGACACCGTTGGTGTGAAATTGATTATTCCTCAGACTTAGCAAAAGCCCAGACATTATTTAGCGAACGGAATAATCCTGAGCACATCATAGCAGCCCGTAATATTTTGCAGACTAACACCTGACGCATATACTCCAAAAATCAATGTACGAACTGCTAAGACTAGACATATCGACATAATAATATTTTAGGAATTCTAGGATAGCCAATATGATGCAACCGGATACTTCAATTTTCAACGAAACCATGCGAAAATTCGGTGCGCCGCATACTGTGATAAATAGATATCAACACTGGAGCATCTTATTACGACCGGTACAGTTGACTCTGGGATCCATGGTCCTAGTAGCTCATGAGCCAGTCCATGCATTCTCTGAACTCAGCCAAGCTAGTTTTACGGAACTACATAAGATAACGGTGCAGATAGAGTCTGCTTTGTTTCGTGCATTTGATTATGACAAACTAAATTATCTTATGCTAATGATGGTCGACCCGGACGTTCACTTTCATGTCATTCCCCGCTATGCAGGGCCGAAACAATTTCAAGACATGGAATTTGTTGATCCCGGTTGGCCAGGGGCTCCCGATCTAAGCCATGCAAATAAAACCAGTGCATCAACTAATCTTAATATCATCGACCACATTGTGTCCTGCTTGGTATAACATTGTGTGTTAAGACCAAGGGCTGTTCATGGATTCTCTGTGGTGATGTCATCTTCGGTTTAAAGTCCAAACTAACAGTAAAAAATTAATTGATTAAATCAATAACATGAATAATGGCAATTGCAAAAGTATAAATACCTTATTTCAATTATGGAAAGACTGGCCACATGATAGAGACGGAAAATGACAGATCCGAACGTTAACAAGGAATTTCCATTCCGTGAGGCACACAATCTCGTCCATGACTTGATGACACCAAATCCTACAATCTACTGGCTGGACTTTCTTTTTCATATCTCACTAGGTTGGGCTGCCTTTGTGACGGCCTCGCTTGTGCCAACGTTTTCTGCTTGGCAACTTGTGGCATTTGTTATTGCAGCATTGGCTCATTATCGCGCAGCAATCTTCATTCACGAACTTGCACATTTAAAAAAAGGCACATTCAATATATTTCGCCTGGTGTGGAACCTCACCAGTGGCATACCACTATTAATTCCGTCTTTTACTTATGACGGTGTACATTATGACCACCACAAACCCGATATCTATGGCACCAGCGAAGATGGTGAATATGTTCCCTTCGCGAGCCAAAAACCGACATTGATGATTGGTTATGTATTATTTTCTTTCTTTTTACCATTTATATTTCTCTGCCGTTATTTATTACTTACACCAATATCTTACCTGATCCCGCCGCTACGTAAATTTTGTTGGGAGAGAGTGTCCTCGCTCACCATAAATCCAACTTATAAGCGCCCGAAAAACTGTATCCGCAATGACAAACACTGGAAACTACAGGAATTTGCAACCTTTGTATTTGCGACAACAGTCGTTACATGCGTCATACTAGGAACCTTGCCCTTCAAGGTTTTTGTTCTCTGGTATTTGGTCGGTATGGTTATTTTCTTTCTAAACTCGTTACGTACGCTTACCGCTCACGCTTACCGCAATACCGGAAACCACAAGATGGGGTTTGCCGAACAATATCTCGATTCAATCAACATACCTGGTAATTTATTTATCACTGCGTTGTGGGCCCCCGTAGGTCTACGTTACCATGCCACTCATCACCTTTTCATGAGCTTGCCTTACCACAATCTTGGCAAGGCGCAACGTCGTTTGGTAAATGGTCTGAGTGACAACACGCTTTACCTAAAGACCGTGCGTAGTAGTATGAGGGACGCGTTGCGGCGCATTTGGGGAGAGGCATCAAAATCACGTTGAACCATGTGCTGGTTACCAGCGAAATTACGCTGATCAGGCAAGATAGCGTATGACACAACTTATTCTGCTACGACATGGGCAAAGTATCTGGAATCGTGATAAACGTTTTACTGGCTGGAGCAATGTCGCGCTTAGTCCCCAGGGTGAGCAGGAAGCAGAGCGAGCCGGACGCCTACTTAAGGAAACAGGATATACATTCGATGCATGTTTTACATCGGAACTCAAACGCTCTACCGATACACTGCGTATTGTTTTATCAACAATGGGGCTCAGTAACATACCTATACGCCAGAACTGGAGACTGAATGAACGTCACTATGGTGCTTTAGAGGGAATCGAGCGCTGGGCTGCCATCAAAAAATTTGGTATCTGGCCCGTCGTTGGCTGTCAGTTAAAATTTAATGCGTCACCACCGCCTCTTGATCCAGCAGATAAGCGCTTTCCGGGAAACCAACCACGTTATTCAGATATTGTTCAGAATGAATTACCACTTGCAGAGAGTCTGCAACAGACACAAGTACGGATGCTGTCTTATTGGCAAGGAACAATCATACCCGAGCTCCAGAATGGCAAAAGGATTCTAATTGTATCTCACAAAAATATCTTGCGTACGTTGATGATGCAGCTAGACGGAATATCCAACATAGAGGTTATGAAACTATCAATAGCCACTTGCCGCCCACTAGTCTATGAGCTTAATAATAAACTACGCACTATCCAGAAACACTATGTAGACTTCCGGTATGATCGGTAACACAATTTACTCTAGATTTTTTAGTATTATGAATATGAATCTATTTGTAGCAACAGAAAAGACTACTGATTACTTTTTCAATTTGGAATATCCTGCCGCATTTCTGTAGTAGAAAAATCTTTAGAGAAACTAAGACCACTATCAATCTTTTTTATATTATTGATATAGTTAACCACCTCATTACCCAAAAATATATAGCCGTTGGTACTTAAATGAGTATCATTTGGCACATAAAAATCTTTAACTTGCCGACTTTCTCGTATAAATTTTTCGTCCAAGTTTGGTACTGTTAGTTCTTTATGCTGTGCAAGTTTTTGCCAAATATTGACGTATGGATTCCTATTATATTTTCCGTATCCAAGATAAACGGTCGACTTATCTGGAACAATAAGCCAAATGGCTTGGATACCAACTTTATGCAAATTCCTATTTACAGCGAGAACATTTGCGATCGCACTATATGTTTTTTTATTAAAATCGTTGAAATAGAATAGCCCGTACTCACACATTTTATTAGTAAACAATTTACAGCCGTCGATAGGAACTACTCGAACAGGACCAAATTCTATGAAATCTTGGGAAGTATTTAACCTGCTGAGTTTAATTTTGTTATATAAAGCCTTGAACATCCAATCTCCCCCAAGTGGATTCTTAGTTGAAGGAATTCTTATGCGATCAGTCTCTGGAGCTAAACCAGCGTAGGCATTTTTCCTAATATTGATCGTCTTATTACATCTATAACTCATGTTTTTCTGAAAAGAACGCTCTATACTTTCGATAACCATATAACGACCTCTAAAACCTGCCTGACGTACTGCGACTCCTATGTCCTCACATAGCATTAGAGGGTTCCAATGCCAAGTGGCTGGTTTTAGACCTTCTGAAACCAGCTGGCTTTGCCATACAAGCCCAGCTGAAAAAGAATCTCCAATAACCAACACATCAGCTTCTTCAATGGAAAAACTCTTCATGCGCTCTATTGGAACGAACGGTTGTTGCATATTCCATCCAAAATCCTCTTCTAATAAATATCCCAATCTGGTCAAATCTCCATTCAGTGGCTCAAACCAAGTTTCCATACTCCATATCAACCACGCCAAGAAGAAAAATGGACATGCCAGAATTAAGCTGTATTTTTTAAAGCTAAGCGAATATATGTGATATTTCATGTCGATTTATAAAAACTAAATCTTTAAGAACCAATCAGAACTGGAAATACAAGAATGCTGATTGCTTGTGTAAGTTAATAATGACAAGAAAACCAATCATCATCATCATAAATACCCCTAATAAAGATGATTGCCAAACTAAACCAGTCTGCTTTTCCCCTGGTTTATTAGGCGAATCCAAAACAGTCTCAAAGTTAGCCATTATTTGTTGAACGTTTGGCAACATAAAAACTACAAACATTCCAGGAACAAGTATCTTGATGGCTCTGAAAGCATCTAGGTTGGTTAAATGCATAGCCCCAAAAAACTCAGCGCCGTAGTTTCTCATGATGGATGCAAGACCAGTGTTTCCCAAGCCTTTTGAAAAGGTTATACCGTTTAATCCCAACATTCCTCTCAACAAATCGACTGCTGTAGAAAAGTTCTCAGCACGGAAGAATACCCATCCAACTACGACTGCTAAAAAAGTTAGTATCCCTGCACCTAAATTTCCCCATCTACCTATCCCAGTCCAACTCATGCGCTGCTTTAAACTCCGCCAAGCATAGTTCACCATTAAGTACAATCCATGTAATCCACCCCAAACAACAAATGTCCAACCCGCACCATGCCATAGCCCACCCAGCAACATTGTAATCATCAAGTTCAAATACCGACGAGAACTACCCTTGCGGTTACCACCAAGCGGGATATACAAATAATCGCGTAAAAATCGTGACAATGTCATGTGCCAACGTCGCCAGAATTCAATAATACTTGTTGATTTGTAGGGCGAATTAAAATTCATTGGCAGCCGAACATTAAACATTAGTGATAGGCCAATTGCCATATCCGTATAGCCTGAGAAGTCGAAATACAACTGTAATGTGTAAGCTAGCGCCCCTATCCACGCCTCGAAAAACATCGGATGTCCACCTGCACCAACAGCATTAAAAATAGGAGTGGCAAATTCGCCTAAAGGATCGGCAACTAAAACCTTTTTGGCTAGACCTAAAATGAAAATTGTTAGACCTACAGCGATATTTTCCCAATGAATACGATAAGCACTCGATCCTGAAAACTGTGGCATCATTTCCTTGTGATGCAACACTGGGCCGGCAATTAGATGGGGGAAATATGTAACGAACAGAGTATAGCGAACAAAGTTAGGCTCCTTCACCTTACCCTGATATGCATCTACCAAAAAGGTGATCTGAGTAAATGTAAAGAACGAGATGCCTAGTGGCAGAATGATATTGCCTATGTCCCATTGTGAACCCGCAACACTGTTTAAACTTTCGATGAAAAAATTAGCGTATTTATAGTAGCTAAGCAAAAGCAGGTTGAAGACGATGGCAACACTGAGGAGTTGTTTTTTGCGTATTTCATTATGTTGCAAACCAGCCTTGGTGATCCATAATCCGAAAGTATAGTTGCACACAATAGAGCTTAATAGCAGCCCGACATAGGCCAGATTCCAGTAGCCATAGAAAAACAGTGATGCTAACGCTAACCAGCCTGCAGCATAAACTTGGCTTACACGCGACAACCAGAAAAATCCCAGTAGAACGACTGGCAGAAATAAGAAGATAAAGACGTAGGAATTAAATAGCATTTAGAGCATTACTTGAACGAAATCCAATACAAAGCTGTATAAGTCCATCAAAAAAGTATCGAGACCTCTTGTAATTCATCTTCAAAGAAAATGAAAAATATAGGCTTTTAAGACTATTTGGAAAGTAATTTCGCTGTACCATTTTGCGTTGCGGAACCCCCTTCCCACAAAAGTATCTTGACTCCTCGTGCACGACCCAGTAGTACAAGGGATGCGCGTAGCAATCGTGGAGCATCGGGCAGTATCCATATATCGGAAATACGTTTATCCAAGCGTAGCCAGCCACGCAACAACATAAGCCTTACTGTCACCGACAGGTTAGCAGAACTGTTTAGCATATGAAGGCAAAAAAGATGAGTGGAAGGCTCAGACGTAAGCCAATGAACACCGCCCCCCTCTCGGAAAACGTTCTCGACCGCGTTGAGGAGATTTGATGGAAAATCAGCTAATAAGCAACTACCAGTGAGGAGCAGGATGTTGCGCTGTGCATTTGGATAACGTGAAAAGTAGAGGGTGCGGCTACGACGCTTCAGCGCCCGGTAGGCCCAACTGCGACCAAACGACCCACCACCCTTGTGATAGATAAGAGTATCTGGATGCACACCCATACGCCAGTTTTTCTGGTCAATCCGACGGCCTAAATCTATATCCTCGTAGTAACCTCGGCCAAATGCTGGATCGAAACCACCAACTTCTTGGAAAACACTACGTCGGATCAAAAACGCATAACCCGCAAGACGATGCGTGAGAATATAACCACCTGGTTGGCGTATATGCTGGTTAAGATTATAGTCGGCATAACCGTTGCCAGCGGGAATCATTACCGCAAGTTTCGAATCAACTACAAACGCTGCACACATTGGTGGCAGGAAATCCTCACTTACCTCGGTATCTGAGTTAAGTACCAGCACATAGGACGCATCCGAACGGCCAATTGCCTCATTCACAGAAGTGCCAAAACCCTGATTCTTCTGTGAATGATGAACATGGACGCTTTCATATGGTAGATTATCAAGCATCTCCCGAGTCTCGATGCCAGACGCATCATCCTGGATATAAATATGTGCTATAGACTTGCCAAGGCAGG
Organism: Nitrosospira sp.; assembly: GCA_003230615.1. GTDB lineage: Bacteria > Pseudomonadota > Gammaproteobacteria > Burkholderiales > Nitrosomonadaceae > BJGV01. The sequence continues at coordinate 10,905 of QIFK01000136.1, forward strand.
ATACGACGGAATCAATACAACGTCGTGTCAGAACAGGCGCGTTGTAGACCGGGATTACAACATCGACGGACGGTACTGCCATCTCACTCATACAGCTCAATAATATCCCTAAAGAATCTCTGAACAACCAAAGTAATTATGCCAAAGTGACTATCAGGATGCGCTCACTTAGGTAAGTTCGATCTATACAGATCTTGTTGCCCGCACTTGTTCTTCTAGCAAGGCGACATAACGAGGTAACACATCCGGCCCGATTACATCGATCATTTCCTTCAGGAAGCGCTGACGATGTTCTTCTATGTAAAAAGAACCACAGCCATTTGAAAGAAATCCATCAATCTTTTTGTACACGTCATCTCTACACCTCAATTCAGTCTCAGGCATAAAATCAGCTATTGTCGATCGACCCGCATGTAGGTAATCAGCTGCTAACACGGGTTTGTTTATCTTGACTGCTTCAAACGCAACTGAAGTCGCAATGTCGATAATAACATCTGCCCAATTCAATAGATGAGCAGAATGAACATTAGCACCTGCTATACTCACGTTTGGCAGGCGCAAAAGAATAGCATCCTTTGTCAATGATTGTTTCCAGCCACTGCGGGTATGTGGTTTGATCACTATCATAACCCCCGTGAAAGAGGCAATCATCTGTACCACTTCGCGAACTTCCTCCCAAAATGTCGTAAAGTTACTTTTTCTTAAAAAGATCGCCACTTTAAGTTTGTTGTCTGATCGGATTAGTGGTGAAGGGGGTAATAATTCAGCCAACTTTGTCAGCCATTCGTCACAGTAGCGTGGTGAACCCAGCACAACTATCGCCTGGCTATCTAGGAAAGGACGAAAGCGTCCAGCACACAATTCGTTTGGAACGACAAGCTTATCAAACATCCGCGCAGCGGCAAATGTATTATCTGGCTTGAGGCTCCATTCACGGCGTCGTATCAATTGATTGGCGTGGGGACTATCACCATGAGGCAACGATACCGTACGAAAACCCTTTGCGCGCGCCATTGATATCACCGTTTCGACCCATTCAACGCTAATAACCGAATTTCTCTCGATCCAGTCAAATGCTACTACACCCTCATTAGCTCCTTCAAAACCATGCGCCAATAGGCGCTTGCTAGTAAGCCGCCAGGTAGACTCACGATTTTTAACATCATAAATTTGAGCCAATACACTGACAAGGGGACCTATGAACGATCGACGCAAGCTACCGGACAACAATAGCATTTGTATACGCCATCTTATAAATTCGAGTGGTGGCAACAACTCACGAATATGATTTACTCTTACGCCATCAAACTTACTCAGAAATTCGATACGAAAATCTTTTCGAAACTTGGCATTACCAATCAGAACGACATCGCAGTTATGGCCAGAATCGACCCATTTATATATGACGGGGGTGATGTGATCGATATCGTTATAATGGCGAAGGAAAAAAAGGGCTTTCATGCTCATGCACTCATTCTTACTACCTTATTGATAAGCATTATGTCTATCATTTAATGGAATATTCTAGATATGTAGAGGTTGTGGAAACGCGCAAAATTGTACACTGGCAGGTGTTCAATTACCAGCTTAGATATCTCAGCCTCTCGCAGAGAATTCCCTCTGGTGGTAGGATTAGATTCAAATCACAAACTTTTAATAAAAATACAAGATCTAGATCCTAGTATATTAATTTGGTTAAACAACTAACAATCAACAAATAAAAAATCAAGATAAACAAACCCCAATAAACTAAAAATTACTTATGAAAACAATTGCCGTAATTCCGGCACGTATGGATTCATCGCGTTTTCCCGGCAAACCGATTGCAATGCTACTAGGCCGTACCATGCTTGAACATATCTACAAACGCGTCATTCTGAGTAACTCTCTTGATGCCACTTACATTGCTACTTGTGACGAAGAAATTAGACAGGTGGCACAAGATTTTGGCGCACCTGTAATTATGACTGCTAATAGCCATGAACGAGCAAGTGACCGGGTAGCCGAAGCAGTTGCAGAAATCGATGCAGAGCTCATTGTCATGGTACAAGGTGACGAACCGATGACACACCCAAAAATGATCGACACTGCGGTAGCACCATTCAGAGATGATTTGCAACTAAACTGTGTAAACCTTGTGCGCAGTATCGATAACGAAGCTGATTTCTACAATATCAACACTATCAAGGTAATAATGAATCAACAGGGTGATGCGCTTTATATGTCACGACAACCAATTCCAACCATAGATAAATTAGGTTTTATGCAGACACCTACCTATAAACAAGTATGCATCATTCCTTTTCGGCGCACTACTTTGTTTGATTACACTCGTTTGCCTCCAACGCCACTTGAACAACTAGAATCTGTAGACATGCTACGATTACTAGAGCATGGCTACCGTGTAAAGATGGTAAAAACCGAGTTTGACACCCAGGCAGTCGATACAAAGGCCGACTTGGCACGTGTAGCTAAATTGATGGAGTCGGATCCCTTACTAGCCTCTTATTGAAATCAGGTATCCTCACAATCGGTAATTCTAGCAGCTTATAAAGGAGCACCCATGCAATTGAAATTAAAACTAGCTCAAGCTGAGTTAACCCTTGGATCATGGATCACATTGGGTCACCCGGCAATCGCCGAAATTATGGCTGCTGCTGGGTTTGACTGGCTTGTTCTGGATATGGAGCACAGTGTCTTAGAGCTAAGTGAAGTTCAAACGCTGATCCAAGTACTCGATGGGCAACAGTGTCCTGCCATTATACGGCTGACTTCAAACCACCCCGACCAGATTAAACGGGTTATGGATGCAGGAGCCACTGGTGTGATGGTACCTATGGTCAAGTCTGCTGCTGATGCCAAAGCGGCGGTACAAGCAGTTTATTACCCTCCTCGCGGCCAACGTGGTGTCGGGCTTGCTCGCGCCCAAGGTTATGGAGCGCGGTTCCAAGAATACCGGCGCTGGCTAGAGGAAAATGCTGTAATTGTAGCAATGATCGAACATATAGATGCAGTTAATGCCATTGATTCAATTCTTTCTGTTGACGGGATTGATGCCTATATCATAGGTCCTTACGATTTATCTGGTTCAATGGGCCGGATAAGCGAATTCAATCACCCTGAGGTACTTTCAGCAATTGAGCGGGTATTGGAAACAGGAAAACGGCTGGGTAAGCCAGGAGGCATCCATGTGGTGGAACCAGACCAAAATGAGCTGCGGCAGCGAATTAATGCTGGCTTTAGCTTTATTGGTTATGGTCTAGATATCCGAATCCTTGATACACTCTGCCGCAGCCATATACAAAGTATAAGAGCAGAACTATGAGCAAACTTGTTATTTCTACTTCTTCGTTTGATGTAGACAATAACTCTCATCTTCAGCATTTAGTAAAAGCTGGGATGAATATTGTTGGAAATAGTTTTAAACGTAAACTCACAGAAGATGAAATTATCGAACTCCTGGGACAAGACACTGTTGGAATGATCGCTGGTATCGAGCCGCTGACAGAACGCGTTTTTATGTCTGCCAAAGGCTTGAAAGCGATATCGCGCTGTGGAGCCGGTTTGGATAATGTTGACCTCACCGCAGCAAAGCGCCAGGACATCACCGTTTTTAATACGCCGGAAGCTCCAGCTCAAGCGGTAGCCGAGCTCACAATGAGCTTGATATTAGCTGCTTTGAGACGAATCTGTCAGGTTGATCAACTGCTACGTGCAGATAGGTGGTCACGGATGCAAGGGCAACTTCTTGCTGCTCAGTTGGTAGGTATCATTGGCTTGGGACATATTGGTCGACGGGTTGCCAAGTTGTGTCAAGCTTTTGATGCTAGGGTAGTCGCCCATGATCCCTATATAGATACAACATCGCATGGAGTAGAATTGGTACCATTAAAAAAATTGTTAGCTGAGGCGGATGTCATTAGCCTGCATCTGCCTTATGGAGCTAACACTCACCACCTACTGGATGCAAAAGCGTTTGCGCGTATGAAGCCAGGCTCTATTATAATCAATGCTGCTCGGGGCGGCCTTATCGACGAAATCGCGCTGGATGAAGCCTTGATTTCTGGACATTTGGGCATGGCTGCACTCGATGTTTTTGAGCAAGAGCCTTACCGTGGACCACTGATCAAAAATGACAAGATAATTCTGACTTCGCATATTGGTTCCCTTGCCAGAGAGTCACGCATGCGTATGGAAATTGAAGCTGCAGAAAATCTGCTAGAGGAGTTGATTAAAATTGGTTTAGTAAAAAGTGAAGTGAAAAATGCCTAATGAAATTGCAATTGTGTTTGGTGCTAGTGGTTTTCTTGGTAGTCATGTAGTCGAAGCACTTTCCGCTGAAGGCTACAGAGTGCGTTTGTTCGATCGCTCTGCGTCACCCTACCAACAGCCTGATCAAGAAATGATCGTTGGTGACATTATGAATCTTGAAGAAGTAACAAAGGCTGCAAAGGGTGCTGCTGTTGTCTACAATTTTGCTGCGATCGCCGATATTGATGAAGCTCATAAGAAACCACTAGCTACTGCTGCTGTCAATATTCTGGGCAATATGAACGTGCTGGAAGCTGCTCGACTTGCCGGTGCACGCCGTTTTATCTTCGCGAGTAGTGTATATGTATACTCCGAATCTGGTTCCTTCTATCGTGCGAGTAAACAAGCAGCAGAGCGCTTCATTGAAACCTATCATGAGTGCTACGGATTAGACTACAGCATTCTACGCTATGGCTCTCTGTATGGTAGGCGTACCGATACACGTAATGGTATCTACCGGATGCTACACGAAGCAGTAGAGAAGCGCTCGATCACCTACCAGGGTAGTGGTGAAGCTATTCGCGAATATATTCATGTTGAGGATGCCGCACGTATGAGCGTGCAGGTACTAGCACCGGAATTCGCTAATCGCCATCTGATCCTTACTGGTCAAGAACGCATGCGCATCAAGGATGTTATGACGATGATTTCGGAAATTATGCCGTGGCCAGTAGAACTACATTTTGACGAAGCTAATGCGGTACATCATTATGAGGTGACTCCTTATGCGTTTCAGCCGCGTATTGGCCGTAAATTAGTGCTCAACGAACATGTCGATCTGGGTCAAGGTCTGCTGGATTGTCTTAGGGAAATTCACAAAGAGTTTCATCACTCCGACATAAATGATAATGCTACTCCGGCTGCAACCGACAACAAAGCATGAGGGTAACAGATTGGCAGGCTATCATCTTTGACTTTGACGGAGTATTGGTCGAATCGGGAGACATTAAAACACGAGCCTTTGCCGATCTTTATCAATCCTATGGAGAAACGGTAGTAAATAAAGTGGTGCGTTATCACAGTCTGAACGGTGGTTTGTCACGCTACCAAAAATTTCGGTATTTCCAACAACATTTTTTGGAAATGCCTCCACTGACTCAAGATGAAGAACAAGAACTCGACAGACGCTTCTCCAAACTGGTAGTTGAAGCTGTAATTACGAGTGAACCAGTGCCTGGCGCTAACGAATTAATACATAAGGTTTCCACTAGAATACCGTTATTTATTGCCTCAGGTACACCTGAAATAGAACTGAATATAATCGTTACTCGTCGTGGATTGGGGCCTTATTTCACCGAAGTACGTGGTTCGCCAAAATCAAAACAGACTCTGATTGCAGAGATACTATCTACTCATAGCCTTACACCTACACGTGTGCTGATGATTGGTGACGCGCTCATTGATTACCAAAGCGCGCAGACTAACAATGTTGCTTTCTTAGGACGCGTGCGTACTGGAGATAAAAACCCCTTTCCAGAACAAGTTAACACGGTATCCGATTTGAATACATTACTAACTTGAAGCAGCATTGTTAATGCAAATACAAATTTATTGGCTACTAATTCCCCTGGTCATACCACCCCAGTATTGAACTTACTAAGAGCGGTATGGCTAATAACACTGAAAAAACCACATGCTGCATCATTAGCCGTCTAGTATGGCGCATGTACTCTTTTTAAATCTTCTGTAGCGGCTCGAATTATCTAAACACGGAATTAATTAATATTTATCAT
>QIFK01000223.1 GCA_003230615.1 Nitrosospira sp.
TCGCTGTAAGAATAAGCCCACTATTAAAGCCCATGAAACCTCCTGGCAAAGCGAATGCATTGATCGATGGGTCTAGCAAGGCAAAGAACTCAAACGCTTGGTCTGGTTGAGCCTCATTCGATCCGGAAATTAATTTATAACCTAGGTTGGTGAGATATCCGTCTACTTCGGCATCATCAAGATAGCTGGGATCAGCACGAATCCGAGACATTATCTGTAGGCCGATCTGTCTTTCTTCGTATGGCGAAATCGAGGCCTGTGACACATCACCTAGATCGGGTAACTCATTAGCAAAAACATTTTCAGCAAATGATAGCAGCAGGATGGATATTAAATAGCGTATTCTCATTTTAATATGATAACGATTCCCACACTAAGTTCCACAGTACTGCGGCAAAGCTAAAAATGGTAAATGTAAAAATGCAACGACCAAGGCTTCAAAACATTCTCTATGAAAACGTTGGAAGATAAAAAATAGTATTAAATGACATTAAAATGAATAGTTGAAGCATTCAAACTCAGGCAATTACTTGAACATACATAGAACCAATTATTGGAATGCGTCTAAATTAAATTGCCGCCTCATTTAACTCCCCAGTACGTACCCTAACTACTTGCTCTACCTGAGTGACAAAAATCTTGCCATCACCAATCTTGCCAGTACGAGCAGCCTTTACAATGGTATCGATAGTGCTATCTACAAGCTTTTCGACTACCACTACTTCTATTTTTACTTTCGGGATAAAATCTACTACATATTCAGCACCGCGATAAAGCTCAGTGTGGCCTTTCTGCCTACCAAAGCCTTTAACTTCTGTAATGGTCAACCCGTTCACTCCAATCTCATTAAGAGCTTCACGTACCTCGTCAAGTTTGAAAGGCTTGATGATGGCCTCTATTTTCCTCATGATACATTCCTTTCACTGGATGTTCTAATAACACCAAATAGATAATTTGGCCTGTATTTTAGTCTGACTGTACAAAACTCCGAAAAACTTATTTTCGAACCATTTTATATTAATTTACTGTTAAAACTTATCTTTATATTTCGACGTAATCGGATAGTACCAGTCCTTGCTGAAACTACGCTGAGAAACACAGATACCCATCGGGGATTGGTGACGTTTATATTCATTCATGCAAATTAGATCTACAATATGCCCCACGTCAGTCTTAGCATAGCCCAAACCAATAATTTCTTCTAATGACTTATCTTGTCCCACGTAAGCTTCAATGATGCCATCAAGAACGTCATAAGATGGGAGACTATCCTGGTCCATCTGATTTGGGCGCAACTCAGCAGAAGGTGCGCGCTGGATAACACGCTCTGGGATTGCCCTGCTTAGACTATTACGATACTGGCAAAGCTGGTAAACCATAGTTTTACTGATGTCCTTTAGTACCGCAAAACCACCTGCCATATCGCCGTAAAGCGTACAATATCCTGTCGCCATTTCAGACTTATTACCGGTGGTGAGCACAATAGCGCCATATTTGTTTGATAGTGCCATTAAGAAGGTGCCACGAATACGTGCTTGTAGGTTTTCCTCTGTGGTGTCTGCTTCATCGTTTTTTTGCAACCCCTGGAATTCGCACATTAGTGCACTTACAAATTTGTCAAACACTGGTTTGATCGAAACTTCACTGTAACGCACACCTAGTGTCTCAGACATTGTGCGAGAATCTTGCAGGCTTATATCAGTCGTATATTCCGACGGCATCATTACCGCCCATACCCTTTCAGGGCCCAGAGCGTCAACTGCAATTGCCAGCGTAAGGGCTGAATCAATACCACCAGATAATCCAAGTAGTACGTCAGTAAAACCATTTTTATCAATATAATCTTTCACTCCAAGACACAACGCACTATAAATACTTGCTTGCAGAATTTTCGTGCGAAGAACTGCCCCTTGTATAGGCAAGCTATTTTGTAGTTCGACCAGGCCTAGTGTTTCTGTAAACTCATCAAACTGATGAGTAAGCTCCCCTTTACTATTTATGACGAAAGAGGCTCCATCGAAAACCAATTCATCTTGCCCACCTACTAGATTAGCGTAGATTACAGTTATGCCTGTTTCGCAGATGCGCTGGCGTACCATCTTGTAACATAAGACTTGCTTGTTTATATGATAGGGAGAAGCGCATAGTACTAATAATACTTCGGCCCCTTCTTCTTTGGCACGGGTTACATTAAATTCTTTGCAAACATCTGTAGAAATATTTACGCCAAACTTTATACCCTCAACATAAAAAATACAGCTGTCTGAGCCAGGTTCAAAATAGCGGCATTCCTTAAATACAGTGTCATTGAGAAGATTGTTCTTAAGATACGTAACAATAATTTTACCGTCACAAATTACTGAAGCAGCATTGTAAATTTTACTGTCAGAAAAGTAAGGATGCCCCAACAACAAAGTAATACCATTTATTTCTTTTACGAGGTTCTCAAGCGTATTTATGCAGGCAAGAGAAAAACCTTTTCGCAGCAACAAGTCTTCGGGTGGATAACCAGATAACGCCAACTCTGGTGTAACCACCAATGAGGCGCCCTTGTTTTTGGCTTGGTTAGTGAAGTCAAGAATTTTTTTAGCATTGCCAGCAAGATCGCCGACTGTGCAATTAATTTGGGCAACGGCGAGTTTCATGGTGAAGCAATTGATTTGATTAAATATCTATCCATGTTAAATCATATCAGAATAAGTCTATTTGCACGGGTACTATGTAGGCGTAACAAATTTTAAAGCTATGAGAGATGAAAAACTGTTACCGTATAATTGTCGACTATACGTGAAACATTTGTCCACATGTTAAAATCAAGATGTGCTCATCGCTCACTAAACCATATGCACAAGATACCCTGCTAAGACATTTCAATGAAATATTGTAGCAACTGCGGAACCCCGGTGGAGTTACGTGTCCCCGAAGGCGATACGTTACTGCGTTACGTATGTCCAGCATGTAGTGTTATTCATTACCATAACCCTAAGATGGTGGTGGGCTGTATACCAGAATGGGAAAACAAGATATTGTTATGCCGCAGAGCCATTGAGCCACGCCATGGATTTTGGACTTTACCTGCAGGATTTATGGAAAATGCCGAGACCCTAGTTCAAGCCGCTGCACGTGAAACCATGGAAGAGGCTAATGCCCGAGTGAAAATGGGTGCTCTCTATGCCATTTATAATCTGCCTCACATTAATCAAGTGTACATTCTGTTTCGTGCGCGATTACTGGATTTGAATTTCAAGCCAGGAAACGAAAGTTTGGATGTAAAACTTTTCTGCGAAGAAGAGATTCCTTGGGATGAAATAGCTTTTCGAGTCATACGTGCTCCTTTAGAACGTTATTTTGATGAATGTCGCCAAGGTCAACTTCATTTCCACATGGATACGATAGAAGACATTCATCGGTGATGATGGCGTAGAAACAGGACTATAGCTAGGTATCAATCGGGAACTCAAAAGAATTTTCTAGATATGAAAAAAGTTATTCTAGCCGCACCATCTTTGAACGTGACAGGGGCGGACTCTTTGCAAGATAGCGTTTAATCCCCACGAGCAGAGCTTTAGCCATTTTGTCCTGATAGAAGCTGTCTCGCAGTTTCTTCTCTTCATCCGGATTACTAATGAATGCGGTCTCCACAAGGATTGAAGGAATGTCTGGTGACTTGAGTACAGCGAATCCTGCCTGCTCTACATTGTTCTTATGCAGGTGATTTATTTCACCAATTTCCGATAGCACTTCCCTGCCAAGTTTAAGACTGTCGTTAATAGTTGCTGTTTGTGACAAATCTAATAGGGTTTTCTTGAGGTAATGGTCCTTGATGTCTAGATTAACACCCCCGATCAAATCAGCATCGTTTTCCTTTTTTGCCAACCAACCTGCAGCAGCCGAAGTTGCACCACTTTCGGATAGCGCAAACACAGATGAACCGCGCGCATGTGGCTTGTCAAAAGCATCTGCATGAATCGATATAAACAAATCTGCATTTAGTTTTCGTGCCTTATCTAAGCGCATTGGCAATGACATAAAGTAATCTCCTTCCCGAGTCAATGCTGCTCTCATGTTCGGCTCTGCATCTATCTTGGCTTTAAGTTTTCGGGCAATAGCAAGAGTAATATCTTTCTCGTGTGTGCCCCTCCGGCTCATTGCACCAGGATCCTCGCCCCCATGACCAGGATCAATTGCAATTGTGATAAGCCTTATTATTTCAGGACTGACTTTTCTATTGCTAGCCACATTATCTTTTGCTTTTACGTCAGACTTAATATTAGCAAGAGCGTTAGCCTGCGCTGATTTTATTGCATCCTCATTTAATAATGCCATCATGGGGTCAGGCGGAGAAACTGGATAAATATCCAGCACTAAACGATGACCATAATTTGCTACGGGTTTTAGCACAAATGCTTGCGGTACAACTTCAGTTTTTAAATCTAAGACTACCCGCAATATGCCCGGTTTAAATCGACCAATACGCAGCGCACGGATATATGGATAATCGATACCTATTTTTTCCGGTAGTTTTTTTATTTCTGAAGTAAGCATGACATTCTCTAAATCCAACACTGCTCGATGTGGATTCTTAAGCAACATGAGTGAGTAACTTATGGGTGTGGCCGATTCTAGCGTAAGGCGAGTGTACTCTGAAGCTGGCCAGATACGGGCGGAGCTAACTATCGTGTCAGCAAAAGCAGCATTCACCTGTAAAGAAAACTGTGATGCCACTATAAATAAAAAAGTATAGATACTTGATGAGGAAAAAAGCTCACGGCAATCAAGTAATGCCGTAGTTAGGAATGCTTTAGGGCTTGCCAATCGTTCAAACACTGTCTACCTGCCTCCGTACCAGCCAGAATTTCAATGTTGCGACCTGTTTCGATAATATTGAAGGAAATCTGTAAATCTGCTACAGGCAACAGTTTCTCAGCTTTCTCAGGCCACTCCACTAGACAAATTGAATCTGCATTAAAATATTCGCGGAGACCTGCTTCCTCCCATTCTATAGGATCATCGAAACGATAAAAATCAAAGTGATAGAAGTATAACCTAGAAAAATTATAAAGTTCAACCAAATTATATGTGGGACTTTTCACTTTACCCTGATAACCCAAGCCGCGCAAAATACCTCTTGCTAACGTGGTCTTACCTGCACCAAGATTGCCCTTCAGAAAAATAACAAAACCAGGACGCAATATCGTTGCGATTTCAGTACCAAGAGTTAGAGTTATGGATTCATCCTCAAGGTAGCATGTTGTAGCGGAATTGTTATGATGAAAACTATGCAAAAAAATATTTCCAATAATCCATCTAAAAATCTCGTCTCGCTGACGAGCGATATTAAAGCTTGGAGCAGGGAACTTGGCTTCCAAGGGATTGGTATCTCTGATGCCAATACTGATATGTCACGTGTAGAGTCGGGTCTGCTCGAGTGGTTAAATAAGGGTTATCATGGCAATATGGATTATATGGCAAAACATGGTGCTAGGCGGTCTCATCCAGAGAAATTAATACCTGGAACGCTACGAGTAATTTCAGCACGCATGAATTACACGTCACCTAAAGTGAAAGACAGCTGGGAAGTAATGCAACAAAGTGACAAGGCGTTCATATCCCGCTATGCGCTGGGCCGTGATTATCACAAGATATTACGTAGTCGTTTGCAAAAGCTCGCTGATAAAATTGCTGCGAAAGTGGATCACTTTAACTATCGTGTATTTACTGACAGTGCCCCTGTAATGGAAGTGGAATGGGCACAAAGATCTGGCCTGGGATGGCGTGGAAAACATACCTTATTGCTCTCCCGTGAAGCTGGATCAATGTTTTTTCTTGGTGAGATATATACTGATTTGCCACTATCTGTCGATAATCCTACCGACAATCATTGCGGTACTTGTACCAAATGCATAGATATTTGTCCAACTCAAGCCATCATCGGGCCCTATCGACTAGATGCAAGACGCTGCATTTCGTATCTCACGATAGAACATAAAGGCAGCATCCCAGAACCCTTACGTCCCCTGATCGGAAACCGAGTCTATGGCTGCGACGATTGTCAACTGATTTGCCCCTGGAATAAATATGCTACAGTCACGGGCGAAGACGATTTTACTGTACGAAATGGCCTAGACGATGTATCCCTAGTCGAGTTATTTGGCTGGAACAAAGAAGAGTTTGACACCAAGCTGGTCGGCAGCCCAATCCGCCGAATCGGACATGAACAATGGCTTCGTAATCTGGCCATAGGATTAGGCAATGCTTCATCATCCAAAAGAATATCCAGCGCATTACAAGCTCGGTATAACGATAATTCATCTTTGGTGCGAGAACATGTGCGATGGGCGTTGCGACAGCATGATCTGTTAGGCAAATCATAATAAAAGTGTATGCCAAACAGATAAATGGTTTTCCAGCTATTACGTATCGAGATTAATTTTGTAGCAGTTTATACGGACTCGATATTCTTGACTAATCGCTAGATAAATATGCTGCTCGCCAACACTATACTTATTATTCATTTTCTGTTTGTGTTGTTTGTTGTTGGTGGCTTGCCAGTAATCTGGATTGGTGCATGGCTAAGATCGAATTTTGTACGAAATATCTGGTTCCGAACTGCGCATCTTGCCGCTATTCTTTTCGTCGTAGGAGAATCTCTTCTTGGCATGATCTGCCCTCTTACAACTTGGGAGGATAAGTTACGCCAGTTGGAAACCTGTGACAGCTTCATTCAGCGATGGCTGCATCGCATACTGTTTTACGATTTCCCAGAAGGGATGCTTACGATAGTTTATGTGCTGTTTGCACTCCTGGTCGTAGCTACGTTCTTTCTGATTCCACCATATCGTCGCAATCCCCGCATCTGACTCCCGATTTATCTTGATTATTGAGAAATCACTAGATAAACCTAGTCAATCTCTGTTAATTCTAACTTTTACTACCGTATGCTAAATTTCTATACACGCCATCTAATATTGCTGCCCTAAAGACCATCACTAGTTTGAACCCAGATCTAAATCCTTACACAATCCTCTCGATTTCTTCTTCCCTAAGCTTGGATGACACTTGATCCAATGTCATATCACCATTGATAACAGGTTTATTGCCCACTTTGAGACCCTGGAAATCATGAAGCACATTGTCGACCAAATGCGAAGGTTGCACGTTACGTAATGCTGTAAACATAGTTTCCAGCCTGCCTGGAAATTTCTTGTCCCATTGCTGCATCATATCTTTTATCACTTGGCGCTGTAGATTTTTCTGCGAACCACACAAGTCGCAAGGAATAATGGGAAAATCCTGAACCTCTGCGTAAGCTACTAGGTCTTTTTCCTTACAGTAAATAAGTGGACGAATCACGATATGCCGCTCATCGTCACTCATTAGCTTGGGTGACATAGCCTTAAGCTTTCCACCATAGAACAGATTTAGAAACAAAGTTTCAAGAATATCATCGCGGTGATGACCCAACGCGATTTTAGTTGCACCTATCTCACTAGCAACACGATAGAGTGCGCCCCGTCTTAGGCGTGAACAAAGACTACAGGTAGTCTTGCCTTCGGCAATTACACGCTTTACTACACTGTAGGTATCCTGCTCAATGATGCGAAAGGGCACGCCAATTTTAGTAAGATACTCTGGCAACACATGACTAGGAAACCCAGGCTGTTTCTGGTCCAAATTTACTGCGATTAATTCAAACTGTAATGGAGCGTGAGACTGCAAGCTACGCAGCATATCTAGCATTGCATAGCTATCCTTGCCGCCGGACAAACACACCATCACACGATCACCCGCTTCGATCATGTTGAAATCAGTAATGGCTGAACCAACAAGGCGCCTCAATCGCTTATGTAGCTTATTGACGTCATATTTTTCCTTCCTGGATATGGCTTCCATTACAACCCTCGCTATTTGAAAAACAGGCAGCTAAACAGACATGAAAAAGATCAAAATACCCTTTACGACACAAGGTACCGAGAGGAGAAACAAATCATAATACTAATGTTTAATAAATTCGGTCAGATATTTAAGTAACTCGTCTTCCTTATAAGGCTTACCAAGAAACGCGTTAACACCCAATTGTTTGGCAACATTACGATGTTTTTCCGCTGTACGTGAAGAGATAACAATAATTGGAATATTCGCGGTTCTGGGATTGGAGCGTACAGTCTTGATTAGCTCAAAGCCATCCATACGCGGCATCTCAAGATCGACCAGCATAACGTCAGGAATGATATCCTGTAAAAGCTGGGTGGCGTCCACACCATCTTTAGCAATCAACACATCACAACCCTCTCGCTCAAGTAGGCGACTGGTAATTTTGCGAACTGTCAACGAATCGTCTACCACCATTACGGTAGTAGTTTTTTCTGGTTGCGTCTGTGCTGTTGGTAAAGTCGATGTCTCCGAAGTAAATATCGACTGTGCATTGCTGCGGTGCATTAGTTTGAGTGGATTGATAATAAGAATAATGTGGCCGTCTCCCATTACCGCAGCACCCTCGACACCTGGCACCCGTGCTAGCTGTGCGCCAATGTTTTTGACCACTACTTCGCTGTTACCAATCAACTCGTCAACGTGCACTGCAAGTCGTAGAGCTCCACTTTGCAGCAATAGCACCCTATTATGCCTCTTAATTTCTGGCGCTTGTTCTTGATCACCAAGCAGGTGTGGCAAATAGGCAAACAGAAAACTATTTCCACTGAAATTTACTCTATGATCATGATAGGCTACGTTGAGTGCATCAGTATCAAGTTCCCATACGTGCTCTACTACTGTCGTAGGTATCGCATAAGTGTGGCCTCCTGCTTGTACCATTAGAGTTTGTGCCACCGCTAGAGTAAGCGGCAAATAAATAGTAAAGGTTACTCCCACATTATTTTCTGAAGTAACTTCCACGCGCCCGCCAAGAGAAGTGATTTCGTTTTTTACAACATCTAAGCCGATGCCACGTCCAGCAACTTCAGAGAGTTCCTGTACGGTAGAAAGACCATGAGCAAATATAAAAGGTATAACTTGCTTGTCGCTCAACGTTTCATTAGTCCGCATTAGGCCATGTTGCAGGGCCTTTTCACGAATACGGTCGATATCTAACCCAGCGCCATCATCGTTTAAAGTCATGATAGTTTCATTACCTGCCTGGCGTAAAGAAATTGTGATCTGGCCAATTTCGGGTTTGCCCATTTCTAGTCGTTTTGCCGGCATCTCGATTCCATGCACAACAGAGTTTCGCAACAAATGCTCTAAAGGAGAGTTCATTTTTTCTAGTACGCTACGATCCATTTCAAGATGACCACCCTGAATTCTCAGAATAGCTTTCTTGTTCATATCCCTTGCCGCTTGCCTTGTAACGCGGTAAAAATGCTCTGCAAAATTGCTGAACGGCATGGTGCGGATATGAGTCAAGGCCTGCTGTAAATCTCGATTCATACGTGCTTGTTGAGCCAATGCCTCTTCAGCCGCATTATGGGTAATCAACATGCTCTGCTGCACAGTGAATACATCATCAACACTTTCCGCCATCAGTCGAGTAAGTTCCTGGAAACGTGTAAATTGATCAAACTCCAACGGATCGAAAGACTGTCCACTGTCTTGCGTTTGCGCCAAGTGTGATTGCATTTGTGTTTCAGCCTGGATCTCCACCTCGCGCAACTGGTTGCGTAAACGTACTGTACTTTCAGTCAAATCAAGTAACGATTGTTTGAAGTTATGCAATTCAGCTTCAATTCTAGAGCGTGCAATGCTCACTTCACCTGATTCATTCACTAGATGGTCAATCAATTCCGCATGAACACGCAACAAGGTTTTTTGCAGAGGAACCCCAATTTCTTCAGGTTGTCCGGATAATGTCTCTTCAGCTCTAATTGGCTGTAAGGCAGGCGTTTTTGGCGAGCTCACTGTAATAATTGGTTCTTCTGCTATTTCCACTTTCACGGCTTTTATTCCGTCTTTAGGTGGGCCATGAAGATGCTCGATTTTCTCGCTTATACGATCTAATTCAGTCTCCAATGAATCGAAAAATGACGTTGACAATTTACCCTCTTTCGGTTCAGCTTCTACACAACTTTCCATGTTGTGAACTAGCTCACCCAGACTCATAGCACCTGCTATGCGAGCACTTCCTTTTAAGGTATGTAGGGCACGAAGAAGGGCCTTACGAAAATTCTCATCTTTTGGTTCGTTCCGCCAAGAGCGCAATTCACTGCCGATTGCGGGTATTAATTCCTGTGTTTCCTCCATGAAAGTTTCTAACAAATCTGGATCAATATCGTCTCGTATGGAATACCATTCATTCTGTGGTGACACGAGTGTCCCAGTTTTTTCAATCTCCTGTAGTTTTGCATGTTCCGTTTCAGATACTTTTTCCGCACGCTCTGGCATCAATGCCATTTCATGTGACAGCGTTACGCCAGCTTGTAAATCAACCTGATCTGGTAGGCGTTGGTTACAAATTGCGCCCAGCATTCTACCTAATAACTCAATGACATTTCTCATGAGCTGTAATCCGGTCTGGTCTGGCTGGGTAGATTTTTTTGACAAAAATGTTAACCATTGTTCCAGAACGTGCCCAATGTCCGCTATAAATTCAAGTTCCAAGTTACGTGAAATGCTAGCCAAGGTATGGGCAGCAAGCATAAATTCATGACTTACCGGTTTGTCTGGTCTTCCTATGAGGCTATCCAGCTCACTCTCAAGAGTTGCTAAATGCTGTTTGACCTCAGTCGTAAATACTTCAAATAACTCCGGGGAGATTACCGCATCACCAATTACTATACTTGGTTTTGTTTCAGCTGCAGTTTCGGGTACAGTCGTTGCAGATGCAGTTTGTGCATCCAGATCAGCATCTACTGCTTCCGCTTCTGTTTCTGCTTCGGATTCCGTACCACTCGCAAGGCCTTCAATTGAAACTTGCAATTCATCTGTGCTGAGCCGGATCGCATTCTGTTCTTTCAAGCTTGCACACCACCCACAAAATTCTTGGTGTACTTTTGCGATCAGATCAAGTAATTCTTCGGTTACTGGTTTCCCTTCGCTCAACCACCGGCTCAAGATCTGCTCCATGCTCCAGGCTACTTCGGCAATCTTAAGCAGTCCCACTGTGCGCCCGCTACCCTTTAGAGTATGAAACCCTCGACACATGGTTGTTAGGGAATCACGATCACTAGCATCGTTACGACAAGCCCGTATGCATGTTTCAATACTAGCAAGCACTTCTGCAGATTCTTCTAAGAAGGTCCCTAGGAGAGCCTCCTGTGTTCCTGGGCTAGCTTCCTGAGAAGTAGTAGTTTCTATCTGTACAGTCGGTAGGTCTGACAAGACTGCTGGAACTAATGGGTCCAATCTATCGGGTGCACTCGGAACAAATTTGGGAACGGGTAGCGGCACTGCGGCTGCAACAACATCACTACCAAACTGGTTTATTGCCGCTTCAATAATGTTAATACAATCATGCTGTTCATATTTCAGCGCCTCGATGAAAAAACCGATACTACTCAGCCCTTCTGCTAACCGCACCTGCTCTGACTGCTTATGTTCACAATCAAAACGCGAAAATTCTTCTATAAGGTTTCGACAAGCAACCAGAAATGCGTTAGCACGATCAAATTCAAGCATTACTAAAATGCCAGATATCTGTTTAAACAAAGGAAACAACATTGGCAATTCGTAGTTCTTAGTAGAGTCACGAAAAAAACCATCCAAAACTTCTTCTATCTGTTTTAAATTGGCACAGCACTCATGCGACAACTGTGCCATCAGTTCTTTCTCCTGTGCTTTAGAGCTGATTCCATCCGGCCCTTGACGCATCGACATCTGGCTCTTGTCCCACTTACCCTGTACTGCAGAACGTAAGCGTACTGAAATAACTTTGACCTGACGTGTAAATTCGGGTGAGAACTCATTAAAATTGTCCAGCGCGCTCTCCACTAACAACAGCGAAATGGCAAATTCTTGCGCCAAAATTTCACTCATAGCCTGTGGTTGAATATTCAAATGTGCTGCAGTACCGCCAATTACAGTAATAAGTTTTTCCAAAGACTGGTGTTTAATCTGAGCTGCCAATTCCTTAAGCTTTCTGATGTGAGTAAGCAATAACGACAGATTATTCTTCTGACCATCGTTGTATTTGATCCAGGCACCCTTGGCTTCTATTAAGGTAGCGCGCATCTCCTCAAGAATAGCCTCTAATTTCTCTTTTTTGACAGCTTGCTCGTTGAACGGTATTTGTTCATGCCAACCGTAGGCCTTAAAAATTTCGCGAATGTGTTCAGTAACTATCTTGCTGCGTGAAATTTTATATAATACCTCCCGCATTAATTGCTCATCAATGGCTGCGGTAGGGTTATCTAGACGGCGAATTTCCTGTTCTATTCTGGCGCACAACCTACGCACCAGTAAATCGACAGTCAATCCTTCATTCAAAAGACTATCGAAAAAACCCAGAGATACCCACCAAAATGTTTTCTGTTCAATTGAAGCAGGAATTTTTTCGAGGCATTTCACTACATCGAGCATTTGTTGCAAGCTGTTCTTATCGGTCGTGTCACGCAGCCATTTGAGCAGACTTCCCTGGAATCTAGCGCGCTCGTTCTTCTTAGTGGCTGCCTCTACAATAATGGATGAATCTGGAGATAGGGAATCGTCCCGTAGTGGAACACGTATACTTAAGTCAGGAAAAAATATTGCACCCTCGGATATGCCATGCACCCCATGTTCCTGCACTAGCTCTTGGTAAACGGGAAATAGTCGAAATGGATTATTGTCTGCGCCATTGATTAACTCGTCAAAATAGCGAGAAAGCGCCCAAGTCGCACGACTAAATAAATCCAGCTTAAGATCTGGTTTACTCTCGTTGTCCACAAAAACATCGATGAGTTTTTCCATCTGCTGACTGATGGTAGTCACACCATTCAAGCCAAGTATTTCGATCACACCATTAATTTCATGTATATGATCGCGGCATGCTTTTATCTGGGTTATGTCATCCGGATTACGCGAGTAATTTCCTAATTGCTGTCGCACCAACTCCAACGCATTGTCAATCTCATTCTTGACCCAGACAATAGACTCGATATTGAGGTCAGTTTTGGCGTTCATTTAGAATGATTATTAGGTATTTAGCAATAAAGAAATTCAAATCTTGAAGCTTGAAACTGATGCCTTTAATTCGGTGGCAAATCCGGCAATCTGTTTCACAGAAGTAGTCGTCTGAATAGTACCATTAGTAGTCTGACGGGTAATTTGTAGAATCTCTTCCATATTTTTTACTACTTTGTCGGCAGCCTGAGCCTGAGCCTGAGTAGTATTAGAAATGCCAGCAATAAGTTGCGCTAGATTCTTCGACACTTGTTCAATCTCTTCCAGCGCCTGACCCGTTGCATCAGAGAGCTTGCCTCCCTCAACCACGCCAAAGGTACTTTTCTCCATCGCTGCCACCGCTTCTCGGGTATCGTCCTGTGTAGTTTTTACCAGCGCACTAATTTGCTTGGTCGCTTCAGCAGAACGCTCTGCCAATCGCTGTACTTCTTGCGCAACTACCGTGAATCCGCGCCCAGCTTCACCAGCAGAAGCCGCTTGAATTGCTGCATTTAACGCTAGCACATTGGTCATCTCGGTAATATCAGAGATCAACCCTACGATCTCACCAATCTCTTGCGAGTTTTCACCTAATCTTTTGATTCGTTTTGCGGTTTCCTGAATATGAGTACGGATTTCGTTCATGCCAACACTTGAGTCCCGTACTGCAACCGCACCTTTCTCTGCGGCAGCCAAGGACCGTTTTGCCACCTTGGCGGATTCTGCGGCAGACTTGGACACCTCACCAATGGATTCGGCTATGCCTAGCACAGCAATTGTGGTTTCCTCAATATTTTCTGACTGTTTTTGTGCTGCAATTAATAAATCTGAAGAAACATCCTGCGCTTGACCAGAAGCTTTAGTCACTTGGGTGCTTGCCCTATTGATTCCCTCCACTAGGATGCGCAACTCCTCAATCGTATAATTGATCGAATCTGCCATTGCGCCGGTAATATCTTCGGTTACCACCGCACGAACCGTCAGGTCGCCGTCAGCAAATCTACCCATATCATCTAACAAACGTAATATTGCTTTCTGGTTACGCTGATTCTCTTTCTCACTCGCCAATACCCTTTTCCGCGTATCGTTAATATACTCTTTAGTGAACAAAAATAGAGTAATAATGGCTAGCACGCCCGTGACATAGGCCATGATACTAAGAGGAGAGAGGGTGAGATCACCATGCTCCTGAAGCGCACTGTCAAGTTTCTTAGCTGCAATCAACATACCCTCACTGTTTTGAAGTATCTCGTGAATTACACCCTTTGTAGCGACCAAATTAGGCACCTGTTTTTGAACAACACCAGCATGAGTATCGATCGTCTTGAACAGCTCTTGTGCCTTTGACAACATCTCTTTAGAATTCTCATCTTTAAGAGGCGCTATCTGTAACCCACTATTACCTTGAGCAAAAGCTGTAAAAATGGTTTCAGCCCCTTCCCGATCATTTTCTAACTGAGCAACAATTTCGGGAATTAGAGCTTCATTAAATAATAGTGCGTTAGCATTGTTCACAAAACTCTGGGTAATCACCTGCAATGTTTCGGTGACAGCAATTTCATTCGATAAACCCTCAAAACGTTCCATCCTAGCCATCAGGTTCTCGATTAATTCCAACATCTGCTTATTAGTAACATTAATCACGTCTACCGCATTTCCCAAATCAATCAGAGAAGTCCTGCTATCTAAAATTAGGCTTATATTCTGTTCCTCTATATGCCACTTTTTAACGTACTCTTCCAGAAACACAGTAGGTTCGTCGCTTATCGGCGGAATATTGCTACCGCGATATTTCCCACCTTGGGCTAGAATTTTTACAGAACTTTTAATCCGGTCACGACTATCTTGTAATTGTACAAACGAAGATAAGTTACCTTGTGCTGTTTGCTGGGACGCCTTAGCCAGACGCTGATCGTGCACTTGCATGCGCCCAACAATTTCTAAGTATGCTGCGCCATGCCTAGTCTGCTGTGTACTTATTGTTGTAGCAATCAAAGCAATCAAAAAAAACAACGCGAACAATACACCCAAAATTCTAAGCCGTTTGCCAACCTGTAAAGAGCCAATTGCCGGGATTGAGCGGACTGCACCACCAGCCATACCATCTTTGCCGACCACTTCGAGAACCGGATTCAATTTCGATAAAAAACCTGACATTTTAGTTTGTGTCTCCGTTAGCCCTCTAGAAAACTTGATTTACGTAATAGTATGATCCAGTGTTTGTCAAACTGATTCCATAGATCTCGTAAACATAACAAGCAATTTTCAGAAACCATAGCTAGCTTATGCAGCTATTTGCAAAAAATCCTCATTTTTCACCAAATCTTGCAGGTTCAGCTCATACCAACGCCGCCCCTGTCTATCCATGTAAATTCCGGCAACACCCATTTGGGAATGAGCGCCATCGTTAACGGGCTCAAAATCGGTAACGTTCCTTATTCCTAGCGTACGCCTAACTAACAAACCACTATTAACTTCAAATCGCGGAGATACCAATAGGATCCTTGTTTTTTGCCCAATTGTAGTATGCGCTCCACCAAAATAAGAGGCCAAATCTGTAATGCTGTATAGGTTACCTTGCACGTTAGCTACGCCCAAAAACCAAGAATGGGTTAGCGGTACTGGCGTGATCTTTGGCATCTGTAACACCTCATTCACGTCATTCATGTGCACCAACCAACGATCCTCGCCAATTAATACCCCCAACACGGTTGAAATGGGTTCAGCTATGGCAGCGCTTCCTAATTTTTCAGAGAGGGTTGCCTGGAAATCCTTCATGTTGATACGTTTAGACATCAATTTAGCCTAGTTCAGTTATTTTTTGCAACAATTCAGCCGCCTTAATGGGCTTAACTAAGTAGCCTTTAGCTCCCTGCCGCATACCCCAGATCTTGTCAGTTACTTGTCCTTTAGTAGAGCATATGATAATGGGAATATGTTTGGTAGCTGCACTCTTGGCAATTGTACGAGTAGCATTAAAACCATCCTGTCCCGGCATTACCACATCCATCAGAATCAAATCTGGCATGATCTCCTTGCTCATTGCGACCACCTCCTCTCCACTTGCAGCAGTCACTACCTTATAACCACTTTTGGTAAGAATCTCTAATAGTATATATCGCTCTGTAGGGGAATCATCCACCACCAGAATGTTTTCAATTGCCATGATTTCTCTGTAGTTTCCGGAAGTTTTTCTCAGTCACAAAAAAACAACTAGAATCTTTGTGACACAACACCGTCAAAATTTTTATAGCTATAGCCATAGCCATATATCGCCCAAGTAATTCCAATTAAAACATAGATTGTTGCTTGATAGGAGATTTGGATGAATCTGAGGTTACATTTACCATTTCTTAGATAACTTCTATACTTACTTATAAATAGATAAAAGTAGATATTCAACTATTACTGGATACGGGCTGAACGCTTAGAGTAGTTGATAAAACACATGCAATACTTGATCTCAAGAATCATTCGAGAATTTGATCTAGGTCAAAATTAAATACTACCGTTTCCGGCATTATTGCTAAACGAACTGTATTTTGCATGTAACATCAGAAGTATAGACATTTTAACATCCTCTTTACGACTTTTCTCCTATGCGGACCGCGATGAATAATTGAGAAAGGTGTTGCTAAAAGGTGTTGCTATTAAGTATTTTTTAACCTCTACAGATTTTTTTGGCGAATACTCTAATCTAATATAATACAAATACCCATTTTTTTGTCTTTGGCAAAAAACGAGATGATGAATTGAATTGGTTTTGCAGAGAAAAGTGATCAGCT
>QIFK01000080.1 GCA_003230615.1 Nitrosospira sp.
TATCCTCCGATTCGACAACTAATTCCGGGTTTTTATATTTTCCAGCCTGAATTTTTATGCCTTCCCGTGCGCGTACTTCTTTGGCAAAGGAGGCTAGTTCTGGGTTGTTCTGTAACATAAGATATACGACGTCGTGCAAGGTGAGATCGTTTCTCTCATCAATCTGTGATGAATTAGAGTGCTCCAAACTCTCTTCAAGAGGTGTGTTAAGAGCAGTTCCTTCTGCGATTGCTTGAGACGCGCAACCTAGTGCCAGAATAAGCAATCCGTCTAGTATCCAGCGTCGGGTGATCGCCAACAATAAGTTCAAGTTCATAAAAACCTCCATAAACCTTATGTATTAGTGTCCGGAGTAATCGTCACAATTAGTATGATGAGTATGCCTGGTCTAACACAGATAAAATGCAGCAAGTGCGCTCAGCGGATAACGCTTGACGTTGTTTTAGGTGAATTTAGTTCGCCTAGGCTACGTACAAGATAGTTTCCGGCGCCACTTGCAGATTTAGCTTGTGACGGTATTTCGTGGAGGACGAAGGGGTGGATCCGAAATGGAGTCGGGGATGAAGTCAGAAATAAATACAGCCAAAACATCTGAGCTGGTGGAAGCAGGAACGAGGAGGAGAGCGGTAAAATAAAAGGGTTGGTATTGTCCGGAAGCGTGAAGGCACAAGTGTGTAGCGGCGTCTAATTGGCTGCTATCTTTGTCAGCATCATGCTGATGTGCTTTTAGATGTGCCGTGGGATCGAGCGAAAGAATAAGGTGATCGTGATCAAGCTCATGCGCAAACACCTCACCACTAAACGCCCAGCCAAATGCGTTAGTCAGCATACTAGCAAGTATCATAAACATAATGTAACTTCTAATATATTTGGTCATCTTATCTTGTGTCTTGTACATTTATTGCTAACCAGGATACGTACTCCTTTCTTGCATACTTATTCTATGATTAATGCTATTAACTATAGGATAGCATTGCTGAATCTCACTAATTTGTCAAGGTAGGAATAATGCATGTAAGAGTCCATGGAACGATTGTCGGTAGAAGAGCTAGCTCTAGTCATATTGTCAACCAGACCATGTCTAGACTCTGGACTGAATCTTCTGTGGAGCTAAGATCACTGTACTACTTGACAGAATGGAGCATTATTCAATGTTTTGCACTTGAGTGTTTAATATAGGTCATAAACGGCATAAGCTTAGGATATCTTGAGAGCACACACCTGGGCTCATACTTTAAGATTTTGGGACTACACTTTTTAATTGACGATTAATTGTTGAGATGACCTAGTTTGGTTTGGGATACTAACGCATTTGCTCAATCAATACCTTGAGCTCCATGGAAATTTTAGATACTTCTACGTCCACTGATTTTGAACCGAGTGTATTAGCTTCGCGGTTGAGTTCTTGCATCAAAAAGTCTAAACGTTTGCCAACTACTCCGCCTTTGATCAGGATTCGTTCAACTTCGTCTAGATGAGTCTGCAAGCGAGATAGTTCTTCATCCACATCAATCTTACTAGCAAACAGTGCTAGCTCCTGGCGAATACGATCATCGTCGCAATTTATCATGGCATCACTCAGCCGGACTGTAATTTTTTCCTGAAAGGCTGTCAGCAATGCAGGGATACGTGGTGATGCTTTCGTTGCTAATTGCCGCATTTTTGTCAAGCGTTCAAGTAGAAGCACCCTTAGTTTCTCCCCTTCACGGGCGCGTACAGCAGCAAATTCATCTAGAGCAGTTCGTAGCAGTTCTTTACAGAGATTGCATAAGTCCTCGGTAGGTAAAATATCGGTTTTTAGTATGCCAGGCCAGCGAAGAATATCTGCGACTCCTAGATTAGGTGAATCTGGTAGGGCAGTTCTCACAGTATGGTTTAATTTCAATAATCTTTGCAGCAAAACAGTATTAAGCTGTTGCATATCTTCATTACCTGATTGCTGATTGAAGCTTATATAGCAATCCACTCTTCCACGATTTAATCGAGCGACCATAATTTCGCGCATTGTAGGTTCCAGCGAACGGAATTTTTCAGGTAGGCGGAACTGAATGTCGAGATAGCGATGATTAACCGAACGCAATTCCAAATTCAGAGAGCCGTGGGGGGATTCTTTAGTAGCTACTGCGTAACCAGTCATGCTGTAGATCATGGCAAACTTATCCACTGACGAGTTCTTAATACGTTAAAATAATATTGTATGAGCTTACAAGTACCATTATCGCAGATTATGTTCACAATGGGAGCACACTCTAATTCATAGATTTTTCTGATGACCTTTTCATAAATATTATTCAAAACGGTAATAGAAAAGACACATCAGACCATACACCATCAAAAAGGTTTTCATAATTATGCGCCCAAGTAATCGTACTCCAGACCAGCTTCGCCCTGTTAAAATTACTCGTCATTACATTAAGCACGCAGAAGGCGCAGTGTTAATTGAATGTGGCGATACTAAAGTGCTGTGTACTGCCAGTACAAATGAAAAAGTACCTTTCTTTCTCAAGGGTAAGGGGCAGGGTTGGCTAACTGCGGAATACGGCATGCTGCCACATTCTACTGATGAGCGCATGCAGCGTGAAGCCACCAAAGGTAAGCAATCTGGACGTACTATGGAAATCCAGCGTCTTATCGGGCGCGCGTTGCGTTCAGTAGTGGATCTGAAGAAGCTTGGAGAGCGGACTATCCAGATTGATTGTGATGTGATTCAGGCAGACGGTGGTACTCGTACTGCCGGCATTACCGGCGCATTTGTCGCGCTATATGATGTTGTGGAAAGTCTATTATGCCAACAGCTGATAGAAAGCACGCCGATACTGGATCATGTTGCCGCCGTATCGACTGGTATTTATCAGGGTACTCCAGTGCTAGACTTAGATTATTTGGAAGACTCCTCCTGTGATACTGATATGAACGTGGTTATGACCGGCAATTTTGGTTTGGTGGAAGTACAAGGGACCGCAGAGGGTTTTTCTTTTAGTAGGCAGGAGTTGAATGATATGTTGGATATGGCGCAGCATGGCATACAGGAACTAATTACAATTCAGAAAAAGGTGTTAGCAACAAACTGAGTTAGTTTGCAAAGATGAAGAGAATCGTTATCGCCAGCAACAATTCTGGCAAACTACAAGAATTTTGCCATTTGCTTGAGCCTCTGGGAATTCAGGTATTACCTCAGTCTGCATTCAATGTCACCGAAGCAGAAGAGCCTTACTATACATTCGTAGAAAATGCTCTTGCCAAGGCTCGTCATGCTAGTAAATACACCGGATTGCCTGCTCTGGCAGATGATTCTGGAATCTGCGTGGATGCCCTGAGTGGTGGGCCAGGAGTCTATTCAGCGCGCTATGCGGGAGAACCTAAATCAGATGAACGCAACAATCAGAAACTGATCGAGGCGCTAAGAATCCTGCCCGATCGTAATGCCCACTATTACTGCATTATAGTGCTGGTGCGCTTTGCTGATGATCCACAACCCATCATTACCGATGGAATCTGGCACGGCAGGATCGTTCTAGAGCCACATGGCGAAGGTGGGTTTGGTTACGATCCCTATTTTTCTCTTCCAGATCTAGGTAAGACTGCAGCTGAGCTTTCGATAGAACAAAAGAATCTAATTAGCCACCGTGGAAAAGCGTTAGCACGGATGACTGAGCGTATCAAGGAAGATACATTAAGTCATGTTTGAAAGTAATCGTAAGAATCTATCAGATTGCTGTAGAAGCTAAATAGAATCCTTTATCAGCTGGATATCAATTTTACTATGGCCGCAATAATTGCTACTTCCGACATGTTTAATTCTCAATCTCTGGGACTGAGAACGCTCCCGCCATTGAGTCTATATATTCACATTCCATGGTGCGTTAAGAAATGCCCCTATTGTGATTTCAATTCACACGAAATTAATGGAGATATCAGTATCCTGGAAGATGAATATGTGGCTGGGCTAACCAGAGACCTAGAAATTGCGTTACCTCAGATTTGGGGTCGTAGAGTAGTCAGCGTTTTTTTCGGCGGTGGCACGCCTAGCTTATTCAGTGCTCGATCCATTGATACGATTCTAACCACTATTAGGACATTGCTACCTCTAGAAAATTATGCCGAAGTCTCATTAGAAGCCAACCCCGGCACATTTGAGGCGCAAAAGTTTGCTGATTTTCAAGCTGCTGGGATCAATCGTCTATCTATTGGCATCCAAAGCTTTAACCCAATACACCTACAAAAACTTGGACGTATACACAATGACAGGGAGGCACATCGCGCAGTAGAAATCGCACAGAGGAATTTTGACAATGTTAACCTTGATTTGATGTACGCGCTTCCTAACCAGACACTGGAGGAAGCCCGCAACGATATAGAAACAGCATGTGCCTTTGGAGTCCAGCATATTTCTGCCTATCAACTTACTTTGGAGCCAAATACGTTGTTTCATCGTTATCCGCCGCCACTACCCAACGACGATCTATCGGCAGAAATACAGTTGATGGTCGAGGAAGAACTTGAGAGTAGTAGCTATATAAATTATGAAACTTCAGCATTTGCTCATCTCGGATATAAGTCACAGCACAATTTGAACTATTGGTTATTTGGCGATTATCTCGGTATCGGTGCAGGTGCGCACAGTAAAATAAGTTTTGCAGACAAAATTGTGAGGCAGATGCGCTATAAGAATCCTAGGGAATATCTTGTCAAAATAGTGCTGGATACGATTGTTCCAAATATGCTGATGCAAGAGCAGCACGAAGTAAGCCGTGACGACAGACAATTCGAGTTTTTGATGAACGCCTTGCGACTCACTAGAGGATTTGAGATAGGAATGTTTCAGGAACGTACTGGCATATCGATTACGGCCATCCAGCAGCAACTCGACGAAGCAGAGCAGCGTGGACTAATGGTGCGTGATCATCATCGTATTATACCAACTTTTACTGGGAGGCGATTTCTCAATGATTTATTGCAGATTTTCTTGCCAGATAAAAGTAACATATAGAGAAAACGCTTATTTCCCTTTGAGAGATAGAATGAGATTGTGATGAACGAGTATCTCAGAAGGCATGCATTGATCCAGCATGAGGGAGGATAGAATATACAGGGGTTTGTGAAGATACTAACGAAGAATCACTGATTAAATAAGTCTGGAGTTATATTTTTTCTTGAACACCAAATCCCAAATGCCGTGGCCTAAACGCAAACCGCGTTGTTCAAATTTAGTTAGCGGCCGGTATTCTGGGTGTGTAGCATAATCCCTTGTAGTGTTGGAGAGTTGTGGTTCATTACGCAACACTTTTAGAATTTGTTCAGCGTAGTTTTCCCAATCAGTTGCAACATGTATATAGCCACCAAACTTGATACGCTCACACAGAAGTGATATAAATTCTGGTTGAATTAATCTGCGCTTGTGGTGGCGTGATTTAGGCCAAGGGTCAGGAAAGAAAATATGTACCCCGTCGAGGCAGTCTGACCGCATCATTTGGTTCATAACTTCTACTGCATCGTGCTGGATAATACGCAAATTAGTCAATCCCAGTTCTTCGATTTGTATCAGCAGACTACCTACACCGGGCGTGTGAACCTCGACAGCGAGGTAGTCGTTTTGTGGATGTGCCTTGGCAATAGCAGCAGTAGTTGCTCCCATACCAGAACCAATTTCAAGATATGTTGGTGCGCTTCTACCAAAAATCGTTTCTAAGTCAAGTAGGCTTTCCGTAAACTGTATACCGTAAATTGATAGTAAAGTTTCGTAGGCACGGCGCTGAGCATTTGAAACACGTCCTTGGCGAAGCACGAAGCTGCGAGTAATAGTAAGTTGTTGTGACATTTGGGGAGAATAGGCAAGAATTCATGCAGCTTTATTTTTACTGCTGGCAATAATATTGTTTATGGGTGAACTGGGACTTGCGTTGTATGGTTGTTTTTCCATTCGCCCAGCTAGAAAGGCCTCACGTCCTGCCTCCACCGCTTTTCTCATAGCAGAAGCCATCAATGCTGGATTTTCTGCAGCAGCAATAGCGGTATTCATCAAAACTCCATCACAACCAAGCTCCATGGCAATGGTTGCATCAGAGGCAGTACCCACACCAGCATCAACTATTACTGGAACCTTCGCATTGTTAATAATGATTTGTAAGTTCCATGGGTTTAGGATACCCATACCGGAGCCAATCAGTGATGCTAACGGCATTATCGCAACACAGCCAATATCTTCCAGTTGCTTTGCGATTATGGGGTCATCCGAAGTGTATACCATTAAATGGAATCCTTCCTTTACTAGAATTTTTGCAGCCTTAATGGTCTCCATTATATTGGGATAAAGAGTGTTTAAGTCGCCTAGTACTTCCAGTTTCACTAGGCAATGACCATCAAGTAATTCACGGGCAAGTTGGAGAGTACGTATCGCATCATCAGCAGTAAAGCAACCAGCAGTATTGGGCAGCAGTGTGAACTGCGAGGGTGGCAGCAGGTCCAGCAGGTTTGGCTCGTGGGCGCTTTGACCAATGTTGGTTCGTCGGACTGCAATAGTGATGATTTGTGCACCGCTAGCATCAATCGCTTCACGGGTCTGGGTAAAATCCTTGTATTTACCTGTACCAACAAGAAGACGAGAGGAATATGCTTTATCAGAGATAATGAAAGTGTCCATGAGTCCTATGAGTCATTTCGTGTAGTGAGTGGTGTGCTTCTGTAGTGAAGAAACCTATCCTCCTCCAACCGCGATCACGATTTCAAGTTGGTCTCCATCTACCAACGTTTGTTTGCCAAATTCACTACGAGGAATGATTTGGCCATTGCGCTCAACCGCAATCCGCTTGTTTTCTAGTGTCATGCTTTCCAGCAATTGCGTCACACTCAATGTGGCATCAAAATGTTGTAGCTGACCGTTGATGATGAGTTGTATCAATTTAAAAAAACATCTAGTATCGGTTAGAATCAGGAGCCTAAACCTACGTTTATTTTAGCATGCGGGTATAGCTCAATGGTAGAGTAGAAGCTTTCCAAGACGCCGGCTGAGGTCGAACCTAGCGAGGGACAGTAAGCAATTCATCGGTTTACACTCAGATGGGATCTCAGGATCGTTGCCAATTGGGCACAACACAATGCGGGTGTAGTTCAATGGTAGAATTTCTGCTTCCCAAGCAGATTACGAGGGTTCGATTCCCTTCACCCGCTCCACGTATATTCCGATTATGGATATATACTTCAAACATACGCTGGCTCACTTGAAGTTTAAGAACAGTAGAGTTACTCCAAAATTTTGTTCAACATGCAACATTTAAAATTTTCCGTTCAACTAATCCGTTGGCAAAGAGCCCATGGCCGACACCAACTTCCTTGGCAGAATACGATTGATCCGTATGCGATTTGGCTATCTGAGATCATGTTACAGCAAACTAGGGTTATCACTGTCATACCATATTACTTACGGTTTCTACGATGCTATCCTGATGTCAAAAGTCTTTCGTTGGCATCCCTTGACGAGGTCTTAGCTTTATGGAGTGGCTTAGGCTACTATTCGCGTGGAAGAAATTTGCACAAAACGGCATGCTTAATTGTTAGCGATTATCACGGTAAATTTCCACGGAAAATTGAGTTGATTCAACAACTACCCGGCATAGGTCGCTCGACTGCTGCAGCAATAGTAGTTTTTGCTTATGGGAAACGATGCGCAATACTAGATGGCAATGTCAAACGTGTTCTTGCTCGTCACTTTGGTGTAGAGGGTTATCCTGGAGAGAAGAAGACAGAAGCTCTGTTATGGAAGAAAGCTGAAGAGTTGTTACCAAAAAATAATGTCAAAGGCAACATCAAAGCGTACTCCCAGGCTTTGATGGACCTCGGCGCTACCATTTGTACTCGTACCAAACCAAAATGTGTTGTATGTCCGATACAGCGAGAATGTGTTGCATTTCAAGAACATCGAGAAGATAAACTTCCTATTCCTAGACCTTATAAACCATTAGTAATAAAAGAGACCGTGATGCTGATGATAATGAGACGGGATGAGATTTTGTTGGAGCGACGTCCGCCAATGGGTATCTGGGGCGGGCTCTGGTGCTTGCCAGAAATACCGACAAGTGTAAATATTTCCTTGTATTGTGCTCAACGCTTTGGAATAAAAATAAAATTGCTGTGTCATATACCGTCTATAGATCATGCTTTTACACATTTCAAGTTGCGGATCTATCCACGTTCTTTAAAAGTTGTTTCACAAGTCTCTGCCATAAGTCAGAGTGGACAAAAGTGGACATCATTTAATGGAGCGCTGGAGATGGGAATCCCTACGCCAGTTAGAAATCTTTTAAACTCAAACTATTCCTACAGATAAACAAGCTCAGAAAATGGATACATGGCAAGAGTGTAGAAAGAAAAAGCGTATTGAGTTGCTAGCGCGCAGGGAAGCAGTCACCGAAGATGATCGATTTCACTGGAGTATGGTTATTACTACTTCGTTGGAGCGTGGATTCCCAATGCTATGGAAAAATACGGTTGGGTTTTACTGGCCCTATCGTGGAGAATTTGATCCTCGTCCAGCGATGAACATTATTCAGGATCGCGGTGCGAGGCTTGCATTACCAGAAGTGGAGAATAAAAATAAACTGCTACGTTTTCGTAGATGGTGGAAGGAAGCACCAATGAAAACAGGTGCCTACAATATCCCTATTCCTGACAATACTGAATTAGTAATGGTGAACGCGATATTAGTACCGATGCTTGGCTTTGATGTGCAAGGTTATCGACTTGGCTATGGTGGAGGTTATTATGATCGTACACTTACCGCGATCAGTCCACGTCCTCTAGTCATCGGTGTGGCATTTGAGATTCTACGGCTAGAGAACTTCCATCACAGACCACATGATATTGCAGTGGATTTTATCGTAACCGAGGCGGGGATTTATCGGGTAACCACTAAGGAAATCGAAATAATTTCTACTAAGAAGTGTGCATCAGAGAATTTTTAATAGCTCGAGGCATTTTTTTAGACCAAGAACTCATCCTATCTAATAAGGATCAGCAGCTTTATATATTTTCTTCACCCCAACGTGGAATAAGGGAATGTGCTACACCTAGATGATCGAGTATTCTCGCAACGACGAAGTCTACTAGATCCTGCACACTTTTAGGATGATGATAGAAACCCGGGTTGGCAGGTAGGATTACTGCGCCACAACGAACCAATTTTTGCATATTTTCCAAGTGGATGGAAGAGAACGGCATTTCTCGTGGTACCAGTATGAGCTTATGCTTTTCCTTTAGCATCACGTCTGCTGCACGTTCAATCAGTTTCTGTCCCAGCCCTGCCGCTACGGCAGCCAGCGTCCCCATTGTACATGGGCAGATCACCATTGAATCTGCTGGATTAGAGCCAGAGGCTACTGGTGCAAACCATTCTTCTCGCCCAAATACACGCAATTGACCTTTTTCGGCCTTAAAACGTTGGCAGAAGAATTCTTCTGTTTCTTTGGCGCGAGATGATAGTGTTAATTTCATTTCCTGTTGAGCTACGATCTGTGCCGCTTGTGAGTACAGTAGATAAACGTGATTACCGTTGGCCAGAAGCATTTCTAAGAGACGTATACCGTAAGGCATACCAGATGCGCCGGTAAAAGCAAGCGTAATAATTTGTGGTGTATTCATCTTTAATCCGACAATCGATTTTCCAATTTAAAGTATAACAGATCGATTTTATGTACTTTCTAAAAGACTCTTTCCTATTGACGAGATAGGTGATGCTAATTAAAAATAAATGGTACAGATTAAGAACTCAATTCTCGGTGTCGTACTAGAACTTGATTCTTTTTAGTAAAATACTTAGCTAAACGTACAGCTAAATATACTGAGCGGTGACGTCCGCCAGTGCAGCCGATAGCTATAGTTAGGTAATTTCTGTTATCACGAATGAAACAAGGCAACCAGTCATCTATGAATCGTCTTATATCATCGAACATACGATTGACATCGACATGTCTAGAGAGATATTCAATTACTGCATCATCTGTTCCAGTAAGAGATTGTAACTGTTCTTCATAGAATGGATTGGGGAGGCAGCGCACATCGAACACTATATCCGCATCTAGTGGAATGCCATGCTTAAAGCCAAACGACTGGAATAAGAGTGTCAGGCGCGAACGATCGAGGTCAATAAAGTCTCTTACCCAGGTGCGCAATGAGCTAGCACTCAAGTCACTGGTGTCGATGCAGTGCGCAAGATCCTTGACCTCTGCCAATATTTCTCTTTCTAACTGTATACATTCGAGCAGTGTGAGTTGGTCATCGCTTAACGGGTGACGGCGGCGGGTTTCTGAAAAGCGTTTAACCAGCGTATCGGTTTTAGCCTCTAAAAATAATAAGCGTACGTCAATTTCTTTTTGTTTCAAATCAGCCATCTGTTTTGGAAACAGATGTAGTGTTTTACGACTTCTAGCATCAATACTGACTGCGATGCGTGGATGGCTAGATTTTTTAAAATAAAGGATAACTTCTTGCAACAAGTTGGCAGGTAGGTTATCGACACAATAATATCCGCTGTCTTCCAGTACTGTGAGCGCAATACTCTTCCCGGAGCCTGCGAGACCACTAATGACGATTAGTTGCATTTTCCTTTAAGAGCGTGGAGTAGTGAAAATATAGCAATGCGTAGGTTCATAGTTCTAAAGATTTATTGTGCCTTTCGTGTCTTTATTTGGTTTTTTTGTTCTCCATCTCTTGTTCATGTCGCTCTAGAAAATTCTTAGTACTATCCATACCACGAAATTGTAGGACATAATTACGTACCGCTGCTTCAACTAGCACCGCTAAGTTACGTCCTGCAGCAACCGGTATAATAACCTTGCGGATGCTAATGCCCATAACATCTTCACTGACATTGTTGATCGGAAGTCTATCAAGTGCATTAAATTCAGAACTGCTAGCTTTTTGCAGATGCACGATCAGTTTCAGATTTTTTCGTCGGCGTACCGCTGTTTCGCCAAAAATAATACGAATATTAAGCATTCCAAGCCCGCGAACTTCAAGAAAATCGCGTAACATCTCCGGACTTTGGCCCTCTAAGGTCTCTGGAGATATACGGTGTAACTCTACCACGTCGTCTGCCACTAGACCGTGACCGCGGCTCACCAATTCCAGTGCTAATTCACTTTTACCAACACCACTTTCTCCTGTAATCATCACACCCATTCCCAGCACATCGAGAAGAGCACCGTGCATACTATCTGAGGGGGCCAAGACACGCCACAGATAGGGACGTAATAGCCACATTATTTCCAGGCTGGAGCGTTCTGAACATAGTATGGGTGTATGAGTGGAGTTGGCTAATGCACTTAGCGAATCTGGTACAAGGACGCCTCTCGCTGCAATGATACATGACATATTGCTCTCGGCAAGAAGCTGCATACTATGCTGCAAAGATTTGGGATCAAGTTGGTTAAGATAATCTGCTTCATCACTGCTCAATACTTGTATCCAATTGGGATGGATAAAGTTGAGATGTCCAATTACACCCTGATTACTCTGAGAGACGTCATCAATAACTTGCTTATCACCATCATTTCTGCCTGCCTTCCAGATCAACCCTAGTTTCTCGCGATTCTCTTCAAACAGTTGTGTTATGCTGATTTGAGGCATTTGCGGTCCAATTTGAAATGAGCTGATGAATCTCTGCAGCATCTTTGCATGTTAGTAAGTTTTCGCGAAAACTTTTAACACTGAACATTTGTGCCAGTTCACTTAATATTTGTAAGTGCTCATCAGTTGCTTTTTCCGGTACCAGCAAGATGCAGATCAGGCCTACTGGTCTACCGTCTGGTGCATCAAATTGAATTGACTCCTTCATTCTGATAAACGCTGCAGTAGCTTTATGAAGGCCCTTTATTCTTCCATGTGGAATTGCTACACCCTGACCAAGACCTGTGGAGCCTAGTTTTTCTCGGGTAAATAAACTATCAAATACTTGGTTAGGTGCAATATGTAAAGTGTTTTCAAATAACAAGCCAACCTGTTCAAACACGTGTTTCTTACTAGTTGCTTCCAGATCCACAATAACATTTGATAGTGGTAAAAGTTGTGTAATAAGGTTCATAGAATATTAATTGTAATTTGTTTAATATTTAGCATTCGTATTGTAGTAGTTTTGATCGGATTCTTAGGTTAAACGATAGATATGAAGATACCTATCCCTACTATAGCTTATAATTTATTTCTGTTTAATCTGACTGTGCTGGTTCGTGAGTTTTAAATGCGTTGCTATTGCGATGGGCTACATTCTTCCCCTTGTATTTTAGTATCTTTCGATCAAGTTTATCCACCAGGTTGTCTATTGAAACATACATATTTGCGCTGTTGGTTTCGACAAATATATCTTTACCGCGTACATGTACATTGGCCTCAGCATTTTGCTTTAATTTCTCCACTGATAGAGTTACGTTGACATCGATAACGTTGTCAAAATGACGTTTTATCTTTTCCATCTTAGTAGTAACATAATCACGCATGGCAGGAGTAATTTCTACATGGTGGCCAGTAAGGTTTAGATTCATCATAGCTCCTTTCTTTGGGTTAAATTGATTTACGAAGGTTAACCGGAGGAATTTGCATTGATTCTCGGTATTTTGCAACAGTACGGCGGGCGACCACAATACCTTGCTGCCCAAGAATTTCTGAAATATGCTGATCACTCAGTGGTTTCTTTGTATTCTCGGCATTTACCAATTGTGTTATCAGGGCACGAATTGCAATAGCAGAACAGGCGCCACCTGAATCAGTTGCTACATGGCTGCCAAAGAAATACTTTAGCTCAAATGTACCACGCGGTGTACGCATAAATTTCTGCGTAGTTACACGAGATATTGTCGATTCATGTAAATCTAGAGAGTCTGAGATTTCTCTTAGTACCAATGGACGCATAGCTACTGCACCGTGCTCAAAGAATTGTCGTTGGCGTTCAACAATGGCGCGCGACACTCTCAGAATAGTGTCGAAGCGTTGATGCACATTCTTGATGAGCCATTTTGCTTCGTCTAATTGACTGAAAAGTTTCTGTTTTGGGTCAGTACGGTTGCGTTTCAGAATATTAGCATAGAGGTGGTTAATTCTGAGACGTGGCATTGCTTCCGGATTAAGGTTAGCTACCCAGGTGGAACCATTTTTTGTAACAATCACATCAGGTATGATGTAGTGGGCTGTTGCGTAGCCAAATTCAGAGCCTGGCCTGGGATTTAGGTGGATAATGAGTGACTGAATAATGCGAAGATCATTATCATCGCAGTGCAGCAGCTTTTTGATTCCTCTAAAATCTCGTGATGCCAGACTTTCCAGATGATTATTTACTATCAGCAATGCTTGGTCGCGGCAGGGTGTGTCTTTCGGTAGAACCTGTAACTGCATAACCAAGCACTCCTTCAAGTTACATGCGCCGACACCAGGCGGATCCAGATGTTGCAAACGTTCTAATGCCGTGTTTAGGTCATCGATATCTATTTCAAGCTCTGGTGGAAGAAGATTAACAAGCTCTTCAAGATCCTGAACAAGATAGCCGTCATCATTTAAGCTGTCGATTAGTAGACCAGTGATCTTTTTGTCGCGCTCCGTGGTTTGACTAAGATTAAGCTGCAAACTAAGGTATTCACGTAAACTGAGGGACTCAGACGACTGTTGCGGAAAGTCATATTCATCATAGTCATCACGTGTGCCACGAAAATCTTCGTTTCTACCAGACCAGTCAAATTCGTTTGTCAGACTTGTTTCCAGTTGTGTACCAGCATCAGTAGCAGATATCACTTCGGCAGATTCTTCCTGAGGCTCTGATAAATTAGATTGTGGTGATTTCAACTGACTCTCAAGCAGAGTATCTTGATATTCGGTTTCGCCTTGATCTATATCATCATCCATCTCCAGCAATGGGTTTTCCTGGACTATGCGGTCAATTTCTTGATTTAGTTCAAGTGTGGATAGTTGCAACAACCTTATGGATTGTTGCAACTGAGGTGTAAGCGTAAGTTGCTGAGATAACTTAAGCTGGAGAGTAGGCTTCATAATTTAATGAGATGCGGCAATAAGCCGCAGATTCGCATAACCTGAATATTTGATTCTACAGCCTAAAATGTTCTCCCAAATATACCTTCCTTACGTTTTCATTATAAATGATTTCATCGGGTATGCCGCTGGCTAGAACGCTACCTTCACTAATAATATAGGCTCGGTCACAAATTCCTAATGTTTCTCTAACGTTATGGTCAGTAATAAGTACACCAATATTACGTTTCTTGAGAAAATGAATAATTTTTTGGATATCAAGTACAGCAATAGGGTCTACCCCTGCGAATGGTTCATCCAGTAGGATGAAACGGGGTTGTGATGCTAATGCCCGTGCAATTTCCACACGGCGACGCTCACCCCCAGATAGTCCTAATGCTGGGTTAGCCCTAAGATGACCGATGCTAAGGTCATCCAACAAATTATCAAGATGTTGTTGTATTTCGTCTGGCCCATAATTTTGTAGTTCTAGAATTGCGCAGATATTGTCTGCCACAGAAAGATGTCTGAAAATTGAGGCTTCCTGAGGTAAATAACCCAATCCAAGAAGGGCACGGCGATGAATTGGCATCTGGCTCAAATTTAGCTCATCCAGATATATGCTACCGCCATCAAGTGGTAGCAATCCTACCATCATGTGAAAGCAAGTAGTCTTACCTGCACCGTTAGGTCCTAGTAGACCAACTATCTCTCCACTTGAGACAGAAAGCGATACCTCCTGCACTACGGTACGAGATTTGTAGCATTTTTTTAATTTATCAGCTTTGAATTCACTCATTTTTTCAGAATTCTGAGATGGCTTTGAGATGCTACTGGCTCAGGGATTTAAATTCTTTTTCTTTTTCTTTGGCTGTATTACAGCACGCACTCTACTATCAGATTTAGTTTTTATTCCATTGTTTACCTGAAAAAATTCTGTTGTAGCATTGTAGGAAATATAATCTCCATGTACTTCATCTAGTCCACGTTTTAGCCGTGCTTGATTAAATAGCTCTACTTTGTCAGCCGCACTATCATATTCCATGCGTTCACCCCAGCCCTCAATGTACTCATCCATGCCATCACGTTTTTGTCGGAAACTGACGAGGTTTCCGTAGGCAGTAGCATTCTGGAATCCGTTGGCATTCTCCCTTACCACCATTTTGTCAGAGCGTATAACTAGGGTGCCCTGGGTGAGTACCACGTTTCCAGTGAACACGCTGATTCTGTCTTTCGAGTTAGATCGACCGGTATTTTCAACGGTAGCACGATCGGCTTCCAGATGAACTGGCTTATCGCTGTCGGCGCGTTCTGCCAGGACAGACCCTGCCGACAGCACACCCAAGAAAAATATAGCAGAGGCATATCTCATAATTTATAGTTTAGTACATATACACCTCAAAAGATTAGCGTGTTTTGTCATGGACGAATTTTACCTCTGACAATAGACGGATGACTTGAGTATTATTGTCATACTCCATACCTACTGCATTAATAATCGTGTTGGCCTCGATAATGGTTACAGGTTTATCAGTTTTTGCGAAATTATCGTCAGGGACTATGTGTAAAAAGCTGGTAGTCATAGTTGTTTCTCCATCACCATTGTCATGGCGCAACACTTCAACATTTCCATTTAGATAAACATCATCGTTATTGCTAGTCAAGTTGGCTCGATCGGCCCTTACTCGCATATCAGGCGTGCCTGCTTTGGAATTGATGAGACGGGGTTGTTCCAAGTAAGTGGTGTCGTTGTCCAGATAATGCAACATCTTTTTTGCAGAAAGTGTTTGGTGAAGCCCGTTACTATGATTTACGCTGAGAGCTGAGAAGTTTTCTATCACATAATCAGGATTACGTTGCTGAGAACTATCTTGTCCTGTAGATGGTTTCCGCACAGCCTTATCCACCCAGAACGTGAAAACTGCAAGTAAAATGATTAGAACCAAAGGAAATTTAGTAGGCAAGCTATTGATCATATAAGGAATGTATCTAATTGTGCATCAAGTGTACCTTGCGCAAGCATCAGCATTTCGCAGACCTCGCGTACCGCACCATGCCCACCTTCCAAACGGGTAACGTAATGCACTTGTTTTTTTACTAGTGCAGGAGCTGCAGGAACACAAATAGAAAGGCCGCAACGTGACATCACGGGTAGATCTATCAAATCGTCGCCCATGTAGGCGCAGGCGGAAACATCGAGCCCTAGCTTTGTCAGAAGCTCTTCAAATACTTGTAGTTTGTTTTTTGCGCCCTGGAAGATGAGCGGTATACCTAAATTTTTTGCCCATAACTTCACACAGCGAGATTTTCTAGCAGTAATAATTGCAAGTTCAACTCCGCTTGCTCTAAGCATCTTCATACCGTGACCATCACGACTATTAAACGCTTTAAATTCTTCGCCACCATTCGTAAGATAGAGGGTGCCATCAGTAAGTACCCCATCCACGTCGAAAATCACAACCTGAATGTTTTTAGCTTTCTCCAACACTTCTTGCATCGATACCTCAGTATAGAATTCCGCTCAGGGTGTTCACACAAATAATTAAATCAACGCAACGCATTACTCGTGCATATGGGTGAGCGGCTCCTGCCAAAACTATACTTGGAAAGAAAGCGG
>QIFK01000097.1 GCA_003230615.1 Nitrosospira sp.
AACAAATGTGGATTATTGCAAAAAGTCAAGACAAATTTACTGCAAAAGTCAAGACAAATTTTCTCCTGAATTCTCTCCTGAAAACAAAAGTATAGCAGCTATATTGGTAAGTCACGGTATGATGTCGACACAATTGACACACAAAAAGATTAGTCTTCTTGTACAGACCTAGCATGACTGTGTCTAAGAAAATCAGATTGTTAATTTGTCCTAATTGTCTTAAAAGCAACTTTATCTGCCTGCTTACTTGTCATTTCATTTCTGCTATTTGTTTTCTCTTTATTCTCATCAACACTTCGATACTTGGAAGAATTCTTTAGGAAATTCACATCGCTATTTACACTCGCAAGTTTCCACAATATGTGTGCCTTAACGAGATCCTGTGTAACACCCAGTCCTTCATAGTACATGATACTTAAATTGTCTTGTGCCTGTGCGTATCCTTGCTCGGCTGCTTTGTGATACCAAGTTGCGGCTCGAATATAATCCTGCTTAACACCCTGGCCTTTGTCATACATAACTCCCAAATTTGTTTGTGCTTTAGCATATCCTTGATTCGCTGCCTTGCGATTCCAACTCACTGCTTGTTGGTAATCCTGCTTAACTCCCAGACCCTTAGCGTACATGACACCCAGATTTGATTGCGCTTTAGCATACCCTTGCTCGGCTGCCCTACGCCACCAAATCAGGGCCTGCTGGTAGTCCTGTTTAACTCCTTGACCTTTGACGTATAGGACACCTAAATTTGATTGTGCCTCTGCATTCCCCTGTTCAGCTGCCTTGCGAAACCATAGCGCAGCCTTCTGGAAGTCTTGTGCAACTCCTTGGCCTTTTACGTACATTACACCCAAATTTGATTGCGCTTTCGAATGTCCTTCTTCGGCCGCCTTAATCCACCAAATAGCATCTTGCTGGTAATTCACCAGTGTAATTCCTAAGTCCTTGGCGTACATAAGTCCTAAATAATGCTTCTGTTCAGCTGCCTTGCGAAACCATAGCGCAGCCTTCTGGAAGTCTTGTGTAACTCCTTGGCCTTTTACGTACATGACACCCAAATTTGATTGCGCTTTCGCGTACCCCTGCTTGGCTGCCTTGCGCCACCAGATTGCAGCTTCATGGATGTCTTGCGTAACTCCTTCGCCGTTTGCATACATGACACCTAAATTCGAGCACGCTTTCGCGTGCCCTTGTATGGCTGCCTTGTGATACCAATTCGCTGCCTGACGATAATCCTGGGTAACCCCTTGACCTTTGTCGTACATGACACCCAAATTCCATTGCGCTTTCGCGTGCCCTTGTATGGCTGCCTTGTGATACCAATTCGCTGCCTGACGATAATCCTGGATTACTCCTTGGCTGTTTGCGTATATGAGCCCTAGGCTGTATTGTGCATTTGCAACTCCTTGTATGGCTGCTTTGCGATACCAATTCGCTGCCTGACGGTAATCCTGAGTTACTCCTTGGCCGTTAGCGTATATGAGCCCTAGATTGTATTGTGCATTTGCAAATCCCTGCATGGCTGCTTTGTAATAACTATTCACAGCCTTCCAGTAGTCCTGAGCAACTCCTTGGCCATTGGCGTGAGCGAGTCCTAGATTGTATTGCGCTTTCGCATACCCTTGCTCAGCTGCCTTTTGATACCATGCTGCAGCCCGTTGGTAGTCTAGAGCAACTCCTTGGCCATTGGCGTGAGCGAGTCCTAGGTTGTATTGTGCTTGCACGTGCCCTTGCTCAGCTGCCTTGTGATACCAGGTTGCAGCCTGATAATAGTCCTGAGGAACCCCTTTACCACTGGCGTATATGATCGCCAGGTTGTACTGAGCCTCTATAATCCCCTGCTTAGCAGATTTCTTAAAAAATTCTGCTGCTTCAGTGTAGTTCTTGCTAGCGTAAAGTTTCATCGCATTTTCAAAATCACTAGCAGAAGTAGGGGGCGCCAACAAAGCAAAGCAAGCTAATACGGTATGTATTATTTTTTTCATGGAGTCCTTTTGTCGTTTCATTCTCGTTAGCACGCTCAATATGTATGCCGCATCTTCAGGAGATGTCTAGAGGTTAAACGGACGATTTGGTGGAATGGTTAAATGGTAAAATAGCTCACGCTATTTAAATCAATGAAGAGCGAGGCTTTTCTGCCTCAGTTCCATTTCTGATACTTTAACAATTTGTTTGTTAAGAACAGCCAACTCTTATTTTTGCACCTATCCCAGCTTAGATTGCCTTTATCGCTTGTATTAGAAGGCTAATCTTTATTAGATGATTAATATTCCCAACTGCGCGTAGTAGCGCGAGAAGTGACATCTTTGCAGACGATAATCGTGTGATTTTCTTGGGGGCTATTCTGCAGGGCTACGAATTAGAGATGACACGTGCTCTGATTTATACGAGTGTGACGATGAAATGGGGAATTTACTAAAACAAGTGTATTGTTCTGTCTATTATATTGTTCGTATCAACTAGGCAAACAATAGCCAGTTCATTTTTCGATACATAGAAAACTTACTTCTCAGGCGATTATACGGAAACAGAAAAATTAGTTCATCCCTTGGCGAAACAAGAAAATAGAATTGCAAAATATACTCTCGGCTTGATGCATGGAAGCAACAATGATGTTACTTAAGATTATCTTAAGACAGGACGTGGGGATTGATATTGATACGAATTAAGACGCGATTATCGTTTCTTGTAGCGTAAGTTTTACTAAAAATTTCGCTGGCCAGACCAATACTCTGTCAGTAGAGCTCAACATTCTTCGGATATACTCTTTGATCCACGTTCTATAGTTGCTGGTGTTACTAACCAAAACTTCTCTTTTGCCTTTAACCCTGGAGCAAACTTAATGGGTAAGTTGGGGCTTGCTTTGAACAGGTATTTGATTAAATACCACTCAACTTTTATCAGCCCCCATCAACTGTGCCTTAGATTTCCTACCAGGTGCTGCAGGAGGAATATATCCTGCTATCCGACAACTTGTTCCCTCAACTGTCTTCCCCTTCTCGTGCCTAATCAAATGACATGTCATTATCTCTCCTTTGGTAGCAAGCTCAGACAAATGAAGGCGTACATTGGCAAGTGAGATCCCTGTAGCTACAGCAATTTCCAT
The DNA here is from genome assembly GCA_003230615.1 of Nitrosospira sp. Taxonomy (GTDB): domain Bacteria; phylum Pseudomonadota; class Gammaproteobacteria; order Burkholderiales; family Nitrosomonadaceae; genus BJGV01. The sequence goes on from QIFK01000097.1 coordinate 3,104, forward strand.
ATCAAGTTTCTCGCCATGCTTTTTTAGGTATTGCAAAATTTCATTCATAGGTTCATTACTAGAAATATTCATGTGAATAGGATGTAGAGTGCTGCCACTTTTTCAATCAACGTTCCATTACAAACTTATGCAGAAGATGCTTACTAACAGCAACTGGCCACGCTAACCTCCACGGCTATTTAGTCACCAACTTGGCAATCCTCCGCCCTTCAACTACGTTTGTATTGTTGTTATACCACGTGGCGAGCTATTGCGACTATTTATTATCGGTTTGGCCTTGATACGCGTTCGCAACTCAAAACCAACAATAGCCGTATTAGGCAAGACGCACTTCCAGATTTCTTAATATCCATCAATAGCTTGAGTTCATCTACGCACTCCATCGACACTGCCCAACACCAATGAAGGGAAAACAAGTGTAAAGATAACTGACACTTTTTTTCGTGTCTTGTCATCATTAATTGATCTTCTGAATATCTACTATTGGCACTTAGTAGATATATTGCAGAAAAATCCTGCCAACTAACACATCAAGGAACGATGAGAAATTCCAATCTTTCTATAGGTACAAATAATAGTGAACAATGGGATATAAAAAATACTAAAGTCTAAACAAAGATTTAAAGGATAAAATAAATGTTACCGTGAGATCGGTTTAGTTTGGCGTAAACCCAGTTTTCAAAAAAAGAATTTCAACCATTGGGAGATATAATTCTAAAATGCATGAAAGAGTAATTTGGTTTTTTATTTTTATAAGCTGCATAGCCTTTAATAACGCTATTGCTAAGAACTTATCTGATGGTTTTGTTGAGCTTGAGAAATTTATTCCTACCATCAAACTGGATATTCGTTATTACACTTCTGACAACTTTGTTGGAGAACGCATTGATGGTTACGAAAGCCCAAAAGCCTTGCTCACTATACTAGCGGCAGAGGCACTTAAGAATGTTCAGGCCGAACTTGTAGCCTCCGGGCTTAGTTTGAAAGTTTATGACGCGTATCGGCCACAGCGTGCAGTTGATCATTTTGTGCGCTGGGCAAAAGACTTGGATGATATAAAAATGAAGCTAAAATATTACCCTGAAGTTGATAAAATGAATTTATTTACCAAAGGCTATATCGATGACAGATCCGGTCATTCCAGGGGTAGTACCGTGGATGTAACGATTGTCTCTTTAAGCGATCCCGAATTAGTTGAGTTGGACATGGGTACAAACTGGGATTTTTTTAGCCCAAGCTCATGGCCACAAAGTTCTATAGTAACGCTGCAACAACGTGCTAATAGACTTCTTCTATATAATGTGATGAGCAAACATGGTTTCAAGCCACATAATGAAGAATGGTGGCACTTTACTTTGGAAAATGAGCCCTACCCAGATCATTACTTTGATTTTCCAATACAATAATTAACTCTAGTAATGTCTACTTACAGTCTCTAAAAATCCGTTTTTGGCACAAAGCAAACATGCAATATCAATTACTAGCGAGGGGGCTGGGAATGATCTTTCTTCAGTTTACCGATCATCTCATACAAACGATTTAGTTCATCTTCTAGATTATTGTTCGGCATATCAACACCAACACGGTTATACCAGTATTTAGCATTGCTTATGTTGCCTTCTATTCGATGCAGGTAAGCATGGATAAGATAAGATAACTCATCAGAATATTGTTGTACTATTTTATGTGCCTCGTCCCAGCTTCCATTACGAGCAAGGCTTAGCACTTTGATATGATCGCATTCCATACACTACCTTGGCAGCTTTAAGGTTCAAACTATATTTTAACATTACAAGTAAAATAGTTTTCATAGATTTACCCATAGTGCAGGGAAACTGGTTATTTTTCGCCGTGATTCTAGGATCAGTTATGTTTATAATCAACCCTAAATATCCGTTATTCTCCCCCACATTACATAGTCGGGTATTAAGCTAGTTACAAAAAACCTTCTTTTTTGATCCATACTGAGCTGAGTTGGAACAAAATATTTTTAAACGGATATGGAGTAGTAATGTTGTTGTTCTTAAGACAGCTTGAAAGACGACTTGAAAGACAACTTGAACGGGCCTTGCAATCTCTTCCCTTGAAACGCCTTCGCCATAGGTTACTTTCGCCGCGCTTTTGGATACGAGCTCTAGTCTTCTGGGGTGGTTCGATCTGTGTAGGAATAACGGCAATTTTCTTCGGAATTGGAGCTGAGTGGGCCAACCACTATAATCAGTTGTTATTGGAAATTACTCCATTCCTAATGTTGCTTGTCGCTCCGTTGGGTTTGGGCACAATTGCCTGGATAACGCGTCGTTTTTTCGGTGGCTCACAAGGCAGCGGCATTCCTCAGACTATCGCTGCTCTTGATAACAAGCAGATACGCGATCAAATTCTCTCCCTACGTATTGCCTTTGGCAAAATCATGCTCACCCTGATAGGACTGTGTTGCGGCGCTTCTATCGGTCGCGAGGGTCCTATGGTGCAGGTAGGCGCCGCTATCATGCATTCCCTCGGTCGATTGGTACGCTTCTCGCGACTGCAAGCGGAAAAGGGCCTGGTTTTGGCAGGTGGCGCCGCAGGTATTGCAGCTGCGTTCAATGCGCCGCTTGCAGGTATTGTATTCGCCATAGAAGAACTAAGTCGCTCTCACGTGCATCGCACTAACGGAACTATCCTGACGGGCGTGATCCTAGCCGGTATAACTTCCATGGGGGTGCTTGGAGACTACCCTTTTTTCGGCCACAATTCTGCTTCCTTGCAACTTGACCAAGCTTGGATTCCTGTGCTGTTGTGCGGCGTATCTGGTGGTCTGCTCGGTGGGCTGTTTGCTCGCATGCTCATCGCTATGTCGCGCGGCCTACCTGGACATGTTGGCATGTTTGCACGAGAGCGGCCAGTTGCGTTTGCCGCTTCCTGTGGTTTTGTTCTTGCTCTTCTTGGCCTAATCTCGGGTGGCGCTACTTTTAGTACCGGTTACGCAGAGGCTAGGCACATTATCGAAGGAAGTCAGGAATTGCCGTTACATTACGGCATCTTCAAGTTCCTCGCCACCATCGTCTCTTACACTAGCGGTATTCCGGGTGGTATCTTTTCGCCCTCCCTTGCAGTGGGTGCAGGCTTTGGACTCAACCTCTCAGAATTCATCCCTTCCGTGCCAGTCGGCGCTGTTATTTTGCTATCCATGGTGGGCTACTTTGCGGGGGTTGTGCAGGCACCTATCACCACCTTCCTTATCGTCATGGAGATGACCGACAACCATGAGATGGTGCTACCCTTGATGGCTACAGCATTGATTGCTACTGCCGTTTCCAGCATAATCTGTCCCCACCCACTCTACAGTTCTCTGGCTAAGCAATTCCTTTCCTATGGCCAGTCTAACCAAGAACTAGGCAAAATAGGTGAAAGCACACCTCGTCGAAACAGCTAATCTTCAGAATTCCAGCTCCAGGTCGGAAGCGGACATTTACTGATGTCCGCTGAATCAATTATTAAATTGCCAGGGCTTTAGATTTACTCCTTATTCCTACTTCTGTTGCAAAATAATGCCGATAGATACTAATGGGGTAAGGCCCATAGCCTCAAACTCTAATGTTTTTAGGATCAGGCAATATCCTCACTTTTTTATCTCGTTTGTTATTAGTAAGTTACATTATGTTTGTAACAATCAACCATGTTGGAAAGCAGGAGTAATATGAGCGTTGTAAAACTACTTCTATATTTGATGGCCACAGTTATTGTTGTGGCGTTTCTCTATGTGAGTTTTATATATGCGATTGTCGATCAGACCACATTGCGACAAGAAGCATTTGATAATTGTATGAATGTTTTTGGAAAGAATAGACATTCTTTCTTTGATATATGCTCGAATCAGCGTGTTGAGATTAAACTACCAATCTGGTTATATCTAATACCCTATCTCCCAGCAGGACTGCTTTGGGGGCTAAGCCGGTTACTAAACATAAACTTGCATTTGTCCATTAACGCCTACCCTAAGCGTATTGTCGCAGGACTGGTTTGGTTAGGTTTAATCGCTGCTATGTATGCAATTATTTTAACATTTTGGATTGCGATATATCTCAACGAGAAACCGCCGCTGATGATTTTTTTCCCGACGATTATTTTATCTGGCTGGGTAATCGCACCACTACTATTTCAGCATCTACTTGCACCAGCAGAAGAGATGCGCCACATGACTGCCCTTAAAAGTGGACTAGTATTGATGTTTGTCACACCAATAATGATAGTTAGCTTTTCTTTCATCAACGCCACCATCGAAGCGCTATTAACAAAATCATTGTTAATTAGTTGATTATCTGTTTTAGGTCAAAAAAAGGCCATTTAAAAAAATCTGCTTTGTGCCAAAAGCGGACGTTCAGAACAGTTTAAATTGTGCCAATAGTGTGCCAGAAAAAGAAAAATGAGCAGGCTATTAAGCCTAACTCATTGAATTAATGGTGGCGAATCAGGGATTTGAACCCCGGACCAACGGATTATGATTCCGCTGCTCTAACCACTGAGCTAATTCGCCATGGAGTACTTGGAAGAGGTTGCATTTTGACCTTGGACAAATTCTTTGTCAAGATTTACAAGGATTTACAATAGATTATCACCAGTAAAAATGAGACTCTAAATCTAACGTATAAATTCTTTTGCGCGCAAGGTTCCTCCTAGTCCCTTTGTATCTATTTTCAGTTTTGTAAAATAACAATGCTTATCACTACGGATACTAAGCGCCTGTATAATCCTTCTATGAAATTTGATGTCGTAATTATTGGCGGTGGAATCGTGGGAGCAAGTCTAGCACTAGCCCTCAAAGACAGCGGCTTGAAAACAGCATTGATAGAATCACGCTTACCTTCCTCTCTTCCTGACGATAATAGCTGGGACAGTAGAATTTATGCAATTAGTCCAGGCAGTATCTCGTTTCTAGAAAAACTCAACGTTTGGCCAACAATTGATAGAGATCGCCTGACACCGGTCTACGAAATGGCAGTATTCGGCGATGACAGTTCCGCGCACCTTGATTTTAGTGCCTACGATGCTGGAATACCAGAGCTAGCATGCATTGTAGAAAACCGCCAACTCCAAGCAGCAACATGGAGTGCACTTAAGAACAAAGAAACTAAAGTGAAAATTTTTTGTCCCATGCAGTGTACTTCAATAGAATGGAACGAATCCCACGCTAATGTACGATTGACGGATGATAAAGTATTGCAAGCTGCGTTGATTATCGGTGCAGATGGTCTCAATTCCTGGGTACGGGAACAAGCAGAAATAGAAGTTTCACAGCGTTCATATCAGCAGAGCGGCGTGGTAGCTAATTTCAGTACCGCGCAATCTCACCAGAATATTGCACGCCAATGGTTTCGTCGTGATGGAGTGCTCGCATTGTTACCCTTACCTAACAAATTGGTATCCATGGTGTGGTCAGCCAATGAAGGACAAGCTAACGCACTACTCAACTTGCCTGAAGCAGGTCTCTGCCAGCAGGTCGATAAAGCATCCCACCATGTACTAGGTAAGCTACGACTCATTACACAGCCTGCTGCTTTTCCATTGAGTTTCGTACACGTGAAGAATCTAATAAAACCTCGTCTTGCTATCATCGGCGACGCTGCTCACGGCATACACCCTCTTGCCGGGCAAGGTGTAAACTTGGGTTTGCGTGACGCATGTAAGTTAGCTACGACCATTCTTGAAAGGGGATCTCAATCAGATTGTGGAGATTATATGTTGCTGCGCCGATACGAGCGAGCACGCAAGGAAGACATTCTAGCAATGGAACTTACCACAGACAGCCTGCAAAAATTATTTAACAATGAAAATCCAACGCTTGCTCGCTTGCGTAATTTAGGACTGGGAATTACCAACCAACTTCCACTAATAAAAAAACACCTTATGCGGCACGCACTAAGCTAAGATATTAAAATGACAGAATTCGCGAATTAATATTAGGATGGCATCACGATTTCTTAACTAGAACACAATGCTATGCACATAAAACTATTTCTCCTCTCCCTGTTAATGTGTTTTCTGTCTAGTGCGGCACACGCAGACAAAGCATTACTAAAAAAATCACTTGCTACTTATTTTCCCAACGAGAAAATTGAAATACTAAATGAGACACCCTTTTTGGGGCTATACGAAGTCGTGGTTGGAGGTCAGCTTTTTTATGTAGACGAAAGAGCAAATTATTTTTTTTCTGGCAATATATTTGATTTAAATACGGAGAAAAATATAACTGAGGAACGCTTGCGGGAAATAAAGGATTCAAAACGAGTTGATATCAATTCTCTGCCTCTGGAGCTTGCAATCAAGCAAGTCAAAGGCAACGGTAAACGTAAGCTGGCTATTTTCTCCGACCCTAATTGTGGCTACTGTAAGCGCCTGGAAAAAGAGTTAGTCAATGTTAGTGATGTCACTATCTACACACTACTATACCCGATACTAAATGGCTCGAAAGAAGTTGCCAAAACAATATGGTGTTCCGATGATCGGCTCGAGGCCTGGAATAATTTTATGTTAAATTCTATCAAGCCTATCGGGAGAAACTGTAAAACGCCAACTGATGCCCTCCTTCAAATAGGCAAGAAACATGGCTTCAATAGTACCCCGACGATAATTTTTGCCGATGGAACGATTGTGCCAGGAATGATATCTGCTGAAACGATCGAGAAGAAACTGAATGTACCCACAAATTAACACGCCTAGTTAGTTCTCTATCGAGCCTGAGTACGCGGCACATAGCCGTTCGGCATCAGTGCCCACATCTTGCCAATTTGTTTCATCTTTCCTGCATGATTCGCGGCCTCTTTGCCAAAACCCCAGAAGAAATCTGCACGTACGCCGCCCTTGATGGCACCACCCGCATCCTGTGCCATCATTAGCCGGTGAAGTTGCTTACTGCTGTTAGGCCAAGTGGTAGAGAGAAATACTGGCGCACCCTGTGGAATGGCACGAGGATCAATAGCAAGACTCCTACCCGCAGTTAAGGGCACACCAAGCGCACCCAGTGGCCCCAACAATCCGGCGGGTCGCTCGCGAAAGAAAACATAACTTGGATTCTGTTGTAGTAGCTCATTCAATCTGTCCGGATTTTTCCTTCCCCACTCTTTGATTCCTTGCATGGAAGCCTTATCCAACGATAATTCTCCACGATCAACAAGCAATTTCCCAATGGATTTATAGGGGTGACCATTTTGTTCCTGGTAACCTACCCGCACGATCTCCCCATTTTCCATTTCCACACGTCCTGAACCCTGAATTTGCAAGAAAAATAACTCAACTGCATCCTCAACCCACAAAAGTTCGTATCCTTGTAACCGTGATTTGCCATTACTCACATCGTTCTCAATCTCTGAGCGGCTATAGTAGGGCACCACTCTACGTCCCTCCAAACGTCCACGCAGCCGCAGACCCTTAAGCTCAGGATAAATCTTGCTCAAATCAACAATAAGAAGTTCATCGGGCGCAGTATAGAGCGGATAAGGATAGTGTTTTGATGGTTTACGGCTGCCTTTTAACAATGGTTCATAATATCCCGTGATAAGACCTTCACTCCCCCCATTGGAATTCAATACCTGATACGGTACGAAATGACGCTCGAAAAATTGACGTAGTGTAGTGTTATCCCTTCTCTGTATTGAGTCTGCTAGGATGCAGATTTCCTTCCATAGCTGCTGATTTCTTAAAACTGTACAACTCTGTAGGAATGCATCCCAAGATGGCCGAATATCGTCGGCTATCCAGCCTGGTAGTGCATCCCATTTCGTTACTTCAAGCGAAGCCACATCAGGTGAAACAATATGTGGTTGAACAACAGATACCGGCGGCTTCTCAGGAACAGATGAAAGAACAATCGGCTCAATTGAGCAGGCATTTAGCAGCAGTATTATCGAAAAATTAAGAAAACTTAATTGGTTTTTCATTGAATATTGGTTAAAGTTGTACTTTGTAAATATACAGTAACCTTTAAGATACGCGGGTAATGCTAGTGGAAAAATTATGGATATTTCTAGTGGAAATAGGCGTAGCATTGACGTTATTAGTCATTATCGTATGGTGGACACTGCCACGCAAAAAAGACGACGAGAAAAAAGATTGATACCTAATAATGGCGCCACTAGCCTCCGATGCAAGAGATGATATTAAGACTTACGTAAATAAGTGACACCCTTAAGAAATATGTATATAGGGTGACCTACCTATGTTAATTGTAAATAACTTTCCCGATTTACGCAGCTCTAAAGTGATGGCCCTCACATAGGAACTAATTTTGCACCTAGGACATTTAGCGCTGAAACTAATAAAATAACCTGGATTTCTGATATTGTTTTAGTATGGAAACACAATTTCCCCCTTATAATTGATACTAGGCTAGTGCTGTACAAGTAATCTAACAGTCAGCATCCCCATCACTGTCATCACCAGAGAACCAAACAGGTGAGAAGAAATTATGGCAAAAGCCCAGCTATATTGTTCACGCAATAACAGCGTTACGGTTTCAGCAGAGAATGTGGAGAAAGTAGTCAATCCACCTAGAAACCCTGTAATAACAAACAGCCGTACCTCAGGCGAAATTGTTATGTTATGAAATAAATATTCAGCTGCAATACCAACAAGATAACAACCCACTAGATTTGCTGCCAAAGTACCCAAGGGAAGCACAGGAAAAACTGAATTCAACATTAGGCCGAACCCCCACCGCAGCCATGCTCCCAATGCCGCACCCACTCCCACCGCAGTTAACGCATAGATACCCATTCATCATCCGAAATTTACAAATAGTTTACGAGAATACAACTAACAATAAGTTTCAGCCATCGTGTAGGAATATTCACTACTCGCATAAGTATGCTATATGAAACCGTGCCTAGATTGTTAGATAACTTTAAAAATCAGTCTCTATTACTTTCCCACCCGTAGCATTTCAGCCGCGTGTTTGCGGGTAGTTTCGGTTATTTTCACGCCACCTAACATGCGGGCAATTTCTTCGACTCGTTCCTGATTCTTAAGTACAGTAATGTGACTCAAAATATTTTCGCCATTGGTCGGATTACCAGATTTAGCAACCTGCCATTGTTGGTCTCCTGCCGATGCAACTTGCGCCAGATGCGTAACACACATCACTTGACGTTCTGCACCCAACTTTTTTAGTAATCCACCGACAATCTCCGCAATACGTCCACCAATACCTGCATCCACCTCGTCGAATATCAGCGTCGGAGCCACGCCAACCTTGCTGGTGATAACTTGTATCGCCAAACTAATTCGTGATAGCTCGCCGCCTGAAGCAACCTTTGCCAAGGGACGTAATGGCAACCCCTGATGTGGTGAAACCTGGAACTCAATTTGTTCCATACCGTAAGCACTGCCTTGTTCAAGAGGTATTTGTGTCACGGCAAACTTTCCACCCTCCATCGCTAGACTCTGCATCGCAGCGGTAACTTGCTGAGTAAGTTTCCTGGCTGACCCATCTCTTACCACACTCAGTTTTTTTGCAAGCTTTAAGTATACATCTCTCGCTACTGCCTCCTCCTGTGCCATCGCCTCACCATCGCCACCTTGGCTAAGCTCTTCCAATCGCTCGGTTACTGTTTTTAACAAACTTGGTAATTCATCTGGGGAAACACGATACTTTCTAGCGACCGCATGAACCTCAGACAATCGCTCCTCCATTTCCTGTAAGCTTTGCGGATCTAGATCGATGCGCTGCTGATAATGCCCCAATTCGTAAGCTGCTTCCTGTAGCTGAATCTGTGCCGAGTCTAGCAGATCAAGCACGCTTTTTAGATTGGCGTCGTATTGAAGCAACCCTTTTAGACGCGAAGTCACTGAATTGATTTGCTTGAGAGAAGCCGACTCACCCTCTGATATAATCTCTAGGCACGACTGTGCAGCCTCCAGTAAACTTGCGGAATGCGATAGACGGCTGTGATCAGTCTGAAGAGTCAGCCATTTATCAGGTGAAAAATTCAAAGTAGAAAGTTCACGATTTTGTAACTCCAACTGTTCACGCTCGCGAACAAATGTATCGATATTCTGCTCCCAAGCCATGCGGTGCTGCTGCAAATTTTGCCAACGACGATATCCTGTGGACACTGCCTGCGCCAATTCACGGCTACCTGAGAACGCATCAAGCAAATCGCGTTGCGCTTCACTGCGCAGTAGAGATTGATGCTCATGCTGGCCGTGGATATCTACCAGCATCTCACCTGCTGTACGTAATTGCTGTAAGGTGGCAGGACGACCGTTAATGAAGCCACGGGAACGCCCGCCAACTTCTATCACTCGACGCATTAGACATGCCCTGTCATCATCACCGTGACCTTCTAGATCATTTTCGCGTAGCCAGTCTACTAATTCTGGTGATTTACTTAGGTCGAATTCAGCGCTGATTTCAGCACGCTTACTGCCATTACGCACATCCCCCACGTCGCTACGCTCACCTAATGCAAGTGAGAGAGCATCGATTAAGATCGACTTCCCAGCCCCAGTTTCTCCGGTAAGAACGGTAAAACCAGGGACGCACTCAATTTCCATCCGATCAACGATGACAAAATCCTGGATATTCAAAAACCTTAACATGATGGTAGATTAATGGTTTTATTCTAGGAAAATCCACTCCAACCAAGCTTTTCTCGTAACATCCTGTAATAGCTATGATTGGAAGAATGCAGCAAACTCACTGTGTAGGGAGAGCGCCATATTACTACTTTATCACTCTCATCCAAATTAAAATGAGAGTGACTATCAGAATGGATACGTGCACCTTCAGTACGATGCATCAATACTTCCACCGTAGCGTTGGGACCCACCACGATGGGTCGATTGCTCAGCGTATGGGGACTAACCGGCACCAACGCAATCAAATCGAGACTAGGATGTAGAATCGGGCCGCCCGATGATAACGCGTATGCTGTGGAGCCAGTAGGGGTAGCTACAATTAGGCCGTCTGAACGTAGAGAATAAACATATTCTCCATCGATATGCACTTCAAACTCAATCATGCCCCCGCCAATCCCTCGGTTTATTGCTACATCGTTGAACGCTAGTGCACTAAATAAACTAGATTCGCCACGTATCACCTCAGCGGATAGCAACATGCGTTGCTCAGTAACATATTTGCCATCGAGAATGGATCCAAGTGTTTCGAGCATGGTATCGATGGAAAGATCGGTGAGAAACCCGAGCCGACCCTGATTGATGCCAACTAACGGTACCTCGAAAGGTGCAAGCCTACGTGCAATATTAAGCATAGTGCCGTCACCCCCCAGAACAATAGCTAGATCAGCTTGCGTGCCAATCTCGTCAAGAGTCAGGATGGGGTATTTTTTTCCTGGAACATGCGGTGCAGTAAGACAGTCTAACACTACACCAAGATTACGACTTTCCATATATTGACCCAGACGCAGAAGTGGCATCATGATTTCTGGATTATCATGCTTCCCAATCAGGGCTATGGTTTTGAACAGAAAACTCATTTCTGGGCTGAGCCTAAACCTAAAAAACTGTTGAACTAAATTATATTAGTGCCACTTTTATGATTAAACCATATTGGACAAAAAGTGACAAAGGATTCCAGTTTCTGTTTAGCCACCCCCTTGCATATACTTAGACCCAGAATCCTTAATCCTGGTGTAAAATGATTATATGCTTAATCAGCGTGCCCAAATCATACTCAAAACACTGGTTGAACGTTATATCAGAGAAGGCCATCCGGTGGGCTCACGCTCACTCTCTAAGTTCTCTGGACTAGATCTGAGCCCTGCTACCATACGCAACATTATGGCTGACCTTGAAGAAATGGGTTTTGTAACCAGTCCACACACTTCCTCTGGTCGTATCCCTACTCCGAGGGGCTACCGTTTATTTGTAGACACACTACTAGTTGTCAAACCTCTAGACACAATTGAGATCCATCATCTGGAAGATCAGTTGCCTCCGAATAACCCGTCGCGCTTAGTCAATCTGGCTTCACAGTTATTATCTGAATTGACACATTTTGCGGGTGTAGTTGCCACTCCCAAGCGTAACAGTACAGTATTTCGCTATATCGAATTCATGTCTCTGTCTGAGAAACGTGTTCTACTCATTATTGTTACACCTGAGGGTAACGTGCAGAACCGTGTACTCTTCACCGACAGAATCTATAGCCAAACAGAATTAGTCGAAGCAGCAAACTTCATTAATCAAAATTATGCTGGCTGCGCATTGAATGAAATCCGAAGTCGTCTTAAGAACGAGCTAAAAATATTGCACCACGATATGACCAACCTCATGACC
>QIFK01000006.1 GCA_003230615.1 Nitrosospira sp.
AAATATTCTTTTCCTGTTTGCCCAATGAAATATTCTGTAGAAATTAATATTGCAACACAAGTAAGGATGTAACCCACTCGAATTAAGGCATTTTCCCAGCTATTGGTATAAACCATTATTCCAACCATAGTTAGGGTAACTGCGCCCACTACTATTACAGATGAATCCATAGTAATTAAAACCATAGCAATTATATAAAAAATTATTAGAGATACATCTTTTATCCAGCTCATTAACTCTTTCCATCCTCGTAACAGTTTGGTTATATCTCTATATCGGATAATTGGGTGAGGATATTGAATGGCAGCTTAGTGCTAAATGCGAACAGCCGATCTTTGAAATGGTCGGCAATTAGAAGTTCCAAGTTCTACTTGTTTTTGTCATATTCCTCATTAATATATTTGGCAAGCTCCTCATCACTGATTGACTCTTCACCACTGTTACGAGTCTTCCAGATTTGGAAGCTTAATGTTATTGCTGAAACGATGATTACACTGATATAAATCCAGATCGTAATCTCACTATATTTATCTTCCAAGAAGAAAGACGTAAACAAAACTACCAGCAACAGAATAAGCCAAAAATATATTACTTTACTCATAAAGGCATATCGGATAATTTAGAGAATGTGCTGAGGTTAGAAAGGTCTATGAATGCCTACTTTGTGCCAAAAGCAGGCATTCCGTAAGATTTCACTTCCATGGGTTGTAATGTATAAGATTTTTCCTCTCAAATTCTGCTTGGCTAACTCCCTTCAACCAACTAAAAGCAAAATCGTCTTTTAATATTAGTTTCCTTAAAACATCATGGGTCACTATGGCATCAGTTGGATATGGATTAATTATTGGCAGAACCTTTAAGGGTACTGCAACCTCTCCATCCGCAATCGAGTTAAGGATTCCAATTAATCCTGGCTCATTAATGCTATGAGGCTCATGTCCAGATGCAAAACAGGCACTCTTACTTTTCAATCGTAAACGTTCAGATATACGCTGAGATTTTTCATATCCAATAGCAACGTAGCCATCAGGTGTTACCCCAATGTGAACGTATGCCTGATCTAATGATTTCGGTATGAAATTTGCTTCATAACCAATCATATAATCATCATGAAAATCGTTCTCTGGATTTAGATTCTCTTTAAACTCTACCGTGGTTGTATTTCGTGTCGCGAACCATTCAGACAGCAATGTCCGAACTCGCTCAAGTGTTAGCTCTGGTAATCTACTTTTTACAACCACGAGAGTTTCCTTCTATTTATTCTTCTTATGTGTATATCGGGTAGTTGGGATGGGATACTAAGATTACGACGATATTTGAATGTCTGCTTTGTGCCAAAAGCGGACATTCAAAGAAGAGTCCAATTATAATGACAATACTGTTATTTAGTGTCCCACCAGTGCCCCATAGAGAAAATAAAAACGGATTACATTTCAATAATCCGCTTGTTTATTGGTGGAGACGAGGAGAATCGAACTCCCGACCTTCGCATTGCGAACGCGATGCTCTCCCAGCTGAGCTACGCCCCCTCTAGTTGGCGTATTGGCGTATTTTATAGCAAAAACCGATAGCGTAAATTGACATTACCAAAAAGGGCGGATAGTCTTCTGAGTTGACCTATTCCTCGAGTTGTTGTTAACACGTATTAAGCTCATCGCACGCAGGGATCTAAGAATTAAATCAACTGATTTAATGCCATCCTTACTGCTATAAAAGGACAGGAGCCGGATGTTTTATTCTTTGGTGGCATGGTTCCACAAGGCGGCCAAGATGAAGCTGGGTCTGTTTTGTAACCGTTATGCTAGCCGGATTATCAAAGCATCAGGTATGGATCTTAAAACAATTAAGAAATGGGCGTCCGCTATTTGTCCTTCACATCCGGTTTCCAATCCTATTTGTGAATAGCAAATCTAGAACACATAAGGAGCGAGCATGAGCAAAGACTCCCTGATTAACAGCACGTTTTCAAAGTTGGCCGATATTTCTGAATCCTTTATTTTTTACAGCCTTGATCTTGGCCTTGCCAATGCGGCGGGTGACCCGATTAAAGTGCCGTTGATCCTGCTTTGGCTTGCTGCGGCCTCGGTGTTTTTTACGTTCTATTTTGGCTTTATCAATATCCGCTATTTTAAACATTCGGTCGCGGTGGCTTTTAACCGTCATCCGGAACCGGATGCCGACGGACAAATCAGTTCTTTTCAGGCTCTTGCAACATCGCTTTCGGGCACGGTGGGACTTGGCAATATTGCAGGTGTGGCTGTGGCGGTTACAGTCGGCGGGCCAGGCGCGGCCCTGTGGATGGTTATCATGGGCATGTTCAGCATGTCGACAAAGTTTATTGAGGTGACCCTCGGCGTGAAATACCGCCATCATCCCGATCCAGAGGACAGGAAAAAGATTTCAGGCGGGCCGATGTATTATCTCCGTGATGCGCTGAATAATCGTGGTATCCCATATTTGGGAACAGTTCTGGCTACATTATTTGCAGTGGCCTGTATTGGCGGCGCCATAGGCGGCGGTAACATGTTTCAGGCCAACCAATCCTTTGCACAGGTTCTCAATGTCACAGGCGGCGAGGCAAGCTGGTTCTACGGCAAGGGTTGGGTTTTTGGCCTGATACTGGCTGCTATGGTGGCGGTTGTTATTATCGGCGGAATTAAGTCGATCGCTAGTGCAGCATCGAAAATCGTACCTTTTATGGCGGGAATATATCTGCTAGCCGGATTTATCATTATTGCAATGAATTTGCCCGCCTTGCCGGGTGCGCTTGGTATTATTGTAACCTCTGCTTTCTCATTGCAGGCCGGGGTCGGCGGCTTTATCGGTGCTTTGCTTGCCGGGGTACAGCGGGCGACGTTTTCAAATGAAGCAGGCCTTGGTTCATCGGCTATCGTTCACGCGACAGCGCAGACGGATATTCCGGCTAAACAAGGCATCGCCGGGATGATGGGGTCTTTTGTTGATACGGTTGTTATTTGTATGATGACGGCCCTGATTATCGTGATTTCCGGTGTGTATGAAACAACAGATGGCATGGCCGGAGTTGAGCTGACCTCCGCTGCGATGGAAAGATCGGTTTCATGGTTTCCTTATGTGTTGGCTTTGTGTGTTGTGCTGTTTGCTTATTCAACGCTGATTACCTGGTATTATTACGGCGAGAAGTGCCTGACCTTCCTGTTCGGGGAAAAGCGGTATGTTACGCTGGCTTTTAAACTTATATTTTGCGCGTTCGTTGTCCTTGGTGCGGCGGCGGAACTAAAGAATGTTATTCGTTTGTCTGACGCCATGTTCTTCTCGCTCGCCATTCCGAATATTATCGGGCTTTATATTCTAGCACCAGAGGTGAAGCGAGATCTTAAAGAATATCTGCAAACACTTAAAAAATAAACATAGTACTTGGTTTGTAGTACTTTTCTTGTTTTTCTCTATTAACTATTCATTAGTATAGATATGGATACGGTTTCGGTACGATGTTGTATTGCGGGAGCTGGTCCAGCTGGAGTAATGTTTGGGTTGCTACTAGCTCGCGCAGGTGTCGAAGTATTAGTTTTAGAAAAGCACGCAGATTTTCTGCGTGATTTCCGTGGGGATACGATTCATCCATCAACATTGGAGGTTATGCATGAACTTGGACTTCTTGAAGAATTACTGTTGCTACCACATCAGAAAGTGTCACAGATAAATGCACAGTTTGGTGATCTAGCACTTACAGTAGCAGATTTCAATCACCTGCAAACCCAATGTCGTTTCGTTGTCTTAATGCCGCAATGGGATTTTCTTAATTTTCTTACTCTAGAGGCAGCTCGATATCCAACATTTCATCTGCGCATGAAGTCAGAAGTTACCGGGCTTATTGAGGAAAAAGAGTGTGTTGTTGGACTCAATGCAATATCTTCAGGTCGACCATTGTCGGTCCGTGCAGATCTAGTTGTAGGAGCTGATGGACGGTACTCAGTTGTCCGGACCCAAGCTAACTTGAAAGTGCAGGATTTTGGCGCACCCATGGATGTCCTGTGGTTTAAGCTTACACGGCAGCCTAGTGATCCTAAAGATCCAGTAGGTCGATTTGACACAGGGCAGGTTCTTATTATGCTGAATAGAGGCGAATACTGGCAGTGTGGTTTCGTGATTTCGAAAGGGTCGTTTAGGCAGATTCGAGAGCGGGGACTACCGGCTTTTCACGACGATATCGTAAAACTTGCACCTTTTGTAAGTGACAGTATTGCTAAGCTCCAAAATTGGGAAGAAATTAAGCTATTAACTGTTCAAGTTGATCGGTTGCATCAGTGGTTTCGCCCGGGGCTTCTTTGTCTTGGTGATGCTGCGCATGCTATGTCACCGGTTGGCGGTGTTGGTATTAACCTTGCAATTCAGGATGCAGTAGCCGCAGCGAATTTTTTGGCAGAACCATTACGCTCAAATCGGCTTACCACGGAGGATTTAAACCGGGTCCAGCGCCGGCGAGAGTGGCCGACGCGCCTAACTCAGCAAGTACAGCTTTCCATTCAGAATCGTTTTATCAGTCGAGTGTTGCGGGAGAACAGTCCACTCTCACCCCCTTTCCTCCTTAAAGTTTTAGCACGGTTCCCGGTTTTACGTCGGCTTCCTGCAAGGTTAATTGGAATCGGATTTCGCCCAGAGCATGTTTGTACGCCCTGTGTACGAATGGACTGATGTAGGAACCTGATTCTTTTGTGAAAGAATATTAGAGCGCATCTTTCTTTGGTTCCTACTGGCTATCCGATTTCCTGCGATCCGATTTACGTCGTTCTTCTTTACGTCTCTCTATATGCTTGGTAGTAAGAACAGCACAAGGTGCGTGTCTGACGATGTACTCTGCTACACTTCCAATGGCAAATCGTTTCCATCCACTATAGCCATGTGTTCCAAGGACGATGAGATCCGCATTGAGTTCGGTTGCAATACGAACAGTTTCTTCACCCGCACGCCCCTCAGTAAAAACAGTATCTACTTTAATATCAAACTCCTCTTCTAATTTACGAAGAGTGTCTTTTCCTCGTTTTTTGCTGTCTTCAATGCCCTCAACTACTCCATCAAATCCTGGCTTTAAGTAATATTGCGATGGAACATTCCACACTGAAATATCAAATACATGCAGGGGTATGAGCTCTGCTCCTAGAGTCTTGGTTAACCACAGGGCATATAAACTTGCATCTTTAGCAGTATCTGAAAAATCAGTAGCCAAGATGATTTTTTTAAAGGGGGCCTGCATCAATACTCTCCTTATTGTTGGACTCAATTAATATCAATAATAAATATGAATTTACACTATGTCTCCACTATGTGTAAATGTAAAATGAAATTTCTTTAGTACTAGTTTGGAGGAAAGTATGAGAACCACTTTGATTACTGGAGCTAACCGCGGTATTGGGTTAGAGTTTTCAAAGCAATTTGCTGCTGATGGTTGGCGTATTTTAGCCTGTTGTCGTTATCCTGAAAAATCAGATGCGCTTAATAAGCTAGCCGCTATGTATCCTGATCAGATTACAGTACACACTCTCGATGTAGCTAATCATGAACAAATTAATAGGTTGGCGCAGACTCTAGCCAGCAAATCCATTGATTTGCTTATTAATAACGCGGGAGTTTACCCTGGTCCTATGGGATATAGCTTTGGTGATACTGATTATGAGGCATGGGCACAAGCTTTTTTAATCAATACTATGGCACCGCTAAGGATGGCTGAAGAATTTGCCGATCATATCAAACGAGGTAATCAAAAAATTATTGTAACTATTACTAGTAAAATGGGTAGCGTTGCCGATAACAATCGTGGAGGTAGCTACATATATAGATCAAGTAAGTCAGCTGTGAACATGGTGGTGAAGAGTCTCGCTATTGATCTTAAATCTATTGGTATTACTGCCGTTCTAATACATCCAGGATGGGTGAGAACTGATATGGGTGGCCCTGATGGGTTAATTTCTACGAAACAAAGTGTATCTGGTATGCGAAACATAATTAGCCAAATTTCTCTCGCTGATTCAGGAAAATTTTTTGCATATGATGGGCAGATAATTCCATGGTAGATTATCCAATTGTTTCTAGAATTTCATGATTTGATTTGCAGAAAAGTAGCTTTACAAATTTTCTGAAACTTAATGCTTGATTTTTTTAATAAAAAAATATAGAAATTCTAAATATGTCATCTAAAGTATATTACATACGTTAAATACTGAAAGCGATTAGGAGGAGAAATGTATAAACAATTTTTTGCTAAGGGATCGATTGCGCGGCTTCAAAACTCAATCCCTCAGGTTGTTTCTCTTACCAGGACAGATCAGGCCAAACGGTGGGTGGTGCCACGTGGATTAATCGAACCAATTTTCTTCAATAGCAGCAGTGGTCACCTATCACTAAAACTAAAAAATATACGAATTGTCCTGACGGCCTGTTTGGTATTGATCAGTACTCAGGTACTCGTATCTGAAGCTATGGCTGAATCCGTCTACAAGTCAGTGATGCCAGACGGACGTGTGATATATGGTCAGCAACCACAGCCAGGCGCGCGTACAGTTAAGAAATCTACGGTCGATGTCGGTAACACAGGGGTAAAGGCGGCCTCAAAGGCAGAGATCGAGAGTTTAAATCGGCGTGCTCAGGAACGTTCACGGGCATTGGATGAGACGCTTAAATCTGTGCAAACTGCTGAAGCTGATTTACGCGTGGCTGAGGCTGATCGCGAGGCGGGAATTGAGCCCTTACCTGGCGAGCGCCTTGGAATTGTAGGTCGTGGTACGCGTCTTTCGGAGGCATATTGGCGGCGGCAGCAGATTTTGGAAGAGCATGTTGAAGCCGCCCGCCAAAGCTTGAAGACCGCTCGTCAAGGATATAATGAAGTGCGTTGACATCTTTGCTTATATAAAACTGAACCAATTTAAATTGGAGTCCAGTTTTGCATTTATACCAAGATCAACACAGACAAGATTTGTAGGCAGCTCATCACGGGTTGTATTGCACGAAACTTTATCCTGATTTACGATTCCTCGAGTAAAGAATCTGCAGAAGCTAATACCATTAATCTTTTGGGGATTATTCGACCACATGCTGTGATTTCTCCTAGTCCCAGGAAGCGTTTCTTCCGGTCATACAATCTGACCTTTTTTTGTTCTGGCAATCTATCTTCTAAAGTTAAATCGGTTACCATCTGTCCTTGCAATAGACGTACCGAGGCTACATTGTCCAGAAAGACAGCTGGTAAATTATGTAAGAGAGTGTCTACAGGGCTTAGACAAGCATCACGTTGTGGCAGTGGCATGCCTTCAAGCATATCCAGCGTATAAGCGCTCAACAAATCAAGGCCATCAATGGTGTTGCGACACAGAGAAGTAAGATATGCCCCACCGCATCCAAGCATCATACCAATATTCTCTGCCAGAGTGCGGACATAGGTGCCCGTACTGCATTTGACTGTGATGCTCATCTTATTTCCTTCAAGGGAGCTTAATCGCAAATCATAAATAGACACTTCACGTGGTTTCCGTTCAATTTTTATTCCCTTTCTTGCGTAGGTATACAAAGGTTTCCCCTGATGCTTCACAGCACTATACATAGGTGGAGTTTGCATAGTTTTCCCGATAAAACTTTGTAGTGCTGATTCAACTTTCTGTTGTGTTAGATTTACATCACCTGTGACAGAAATTTCACCGTCAGCATCACCGGTAGTACTAATATAGCCAAGTCTTAATGTGGCTTCATAAGTCTTGTCAGCATCCAATAATACTGAGGAGAACTTAGTAGCCTCACCGAAACAGACTGGTAATAAACCAGTTGCCATCGGATCTAGCGTACCTGTATGTCCAGCCTTGGATGCAGAAAATATGTGTTTAGTAATTTGCAGTGCTTGATGAGATGAAATTCCAGAGGGTTTATTCAGTAACAGAACACCACTGATATTACGTTTGATTGTTTTGGGTCGCAAAATCTGTAAATTTAGGATATGGGGTGGATTCTGAAAAAGCAAATCACGAATCAGGCAACATTAAACTGGGTCCCCATGTTCATCCTGTTTTATTGCCTTGTCTATTAATTGTGACAGACGTATTCCCCGCTCAACTGATTCGTCATAGATGAATTGTAGTTGCGGAACTAACCGAAGTCTTAGTCGGTGCGACAATTGGCTGCGCAAAAAACTAGCCGCATGCTCTAAACCTTTATCGGTCAAAAAATTATCTTCTTCACTACCAAGCGAGGTGTAAAAAATTTTGGCGTGTGTATAATCTTGGCTTACCTCAACACTCGTCAGGGTTATCATACCAACCCGCCGGTCTTTGAGTTCATTGTGTATCAGATCGGCAAGTTCACGTTGGATCTGGTCTGCAATACGCAGAGTGCGGGAATAATCTTTGGGCATAATACTCCAGTACAGGCAAAAATCGTTCTCACATTACAAGCTTCGCGCAACTTCGATTATTTCATAGGCCTCAAGTTGATCACCTACTTGGAGATCGTTAAAGTTTTTTAGTGATAAACCACACTCGAAACTTGATCTGACTTCTTTTACATCATCCTTGAAGCGCTTTAAAGAATCCAGCTCGCCAGTATGAATCAATTCATCGCCTCGCATTAATCGTACTAGTGAGCCGCGTTTGATGATACCGTCAAGCACATAACATCCAGCTACCATGCCAATTTTGGAGATACGGAATACTTCACGAATTTCTACAAGGCCTACAATGTTTTCCTTACGGTCTGGGGCCATCATGCCTGATAATGCTGTTTTGATTTCATCTACTACCTCGTAGATAATACTGTAGTAACGCACATCAACCCCGGTTGATCCAATTAATTTTCGTGCAATTGCATCTGCCCGACTATTGAAGCCTATCACTACGGCTTTAGATGCTAGTGCCAAGTTGATATCAGACTCCGTGATTGCACCTACGCCACTGTGGATAATGTTAACTCTGACCTCATCAGTTGAGAGTTTTTCCAGTGCGTGCGTCAATGCTTCAAAGGAACCCTGCACATCAGCTTTGATGATAAGTGCAAGCACTTTAATCTCACCTTTCTGTTCAAATACGTTCTCTAGCTTTGTAGCTTGTAACTTAGCAAGCTTAACGTCTCGGAACTTGCCTTGGCGAAACAGTGCAATTTCACGCGCTTTGCGCTCGTCTGTTAGTGTCATTACCACTTCTCCCGCCACCGGCACTTCTGACAAGCCCTGAATTTCAACTGGGATGGAAGGCCCTGCCTCTTCTACCGGCTTCCCATTTTCGTTCCACATTGCACGAATACGACCGAAAACTGCACCCACGAGCAAAATATCACCTTTCTTCAAGGTCCCAGACCGCACTAATATTGTTGCTACAGGGCCTCGTCCCTTGTCTATGCGTGATTCAATGACAATTCCCTTGGAGGGCCCTTCTTTTGCTGCTTTGAGTTCCAACACCTCGGCTTGAAGCAGTATACCCTCCAGTAATGTATTGATACCCTGACCAGTCTTAGCGGAAACTTCAATGAACATAGTGTCACCGCCCCAGTCTTCTGGCACCACCTCTTGCGTTATCAATTCTTGCCTAATGCGTTCGGAACTTGCTTCTGGTTTGTCTATCTTGTTGATAGCCACTATGACTGGTACTTTGGCAGCCTTAGCATGATGTATTGCCTCTAGGGTCTGAGGCATCACGCCATCATCTGCTGCTACCACAAGTACAACGATGTCAGTAACTTTAGCACCGCGAGCGCGCATAGCAGTAAACGCTTCGTGACCAGGTGTATCGAGAAAAGTGATCACACCTCTTTCCGTTTCGACGTGGTAGGCACCAATATGCTGTGTAATACCACCTGTTTCACCACTAGCTACACGTGCGCGACGTATATAGTCTAGAAGGGAGGTTTTACCGTGATCAACATGGCCCATTACTGTGACTACTGGAGCACGCGGCCCTATTTTAAGTTCTGTTGTAGGTAACTCTTCTGCATCGGATAGAAAAGCTTCAGGGCTATCCAAAGCAGCATATTTTGCAATGTGGCCCATCTCTTCTACAACTATCATAGCGGTTTCTTGGTCCAGCATTTGGTTAATGGTGACCATACTACCCATTTTCATCAGAGTTTTGATAATCTCTGCGGCCTTAACTGTCATTTTTTGTGCAAGTGACCCGACGGAAATGGTTTCAGGTACCATCACCTCATGTACGACAGGT
This sequence comes from Nitrosospira sp., assembly GCA_003230615.1. Classification (GTDB taxonomy): domain Bacteria; phylum Pseudomonadota; class Gammaproteobacteria; order Burkholderiales; family Nitrosomonadaceae; genus BJGV01. Next base: position 10,170 of record QIFK01000006.1, read on the forward strand.
TCCGTTGGGACAGAGAAAGCATGAGCCCCCTGATCTTCACTAGGGGTTTTGGTGTGTTTATCTCTGCGTGTACGCCATCCTCTTCCTCCAGATAGATCACCTCGCGTCTTATGCCCTCGTTTTCCAGAGATATCGTCTTTCCAAATTACTTGTTTGGTCTGTTTCTTTTTCTTTTCGGCTTTGGCCGCCTTGTCTTCTGGTTTTACCACTGGTTTATGCAAGGTTCCTTCCGTCGGAGAAGGTTGTGGTGTTCCTGCTTCTGCAACTATAGTTGTGGTTCCGGTAAGTGCAACAGGAGCCGATTCAGATTCTTTAACTTCGGCCGTTACTGATTTTTTTTTGCGTTGTTTCTTTTCCTTGGCCTCTGCAGTCTGACGCGCGATCAATTCAGCTTGTTTTTTTGCTTCTTCCTGACGTAAAGCTTTCTGTGCATCGTCTAAGGATGGCACGGGGGCAAGTTTAGGTACAGGTGGAGCTGGTGATGGTGTAAGTTTGTCGGAATCACTCTTGCTTGTTGCACTTCCTGACATATCACGTTTCACAAATACGCGTTTCTTACGTACTTCAACCTGAATTGTGCGAGATTTTCCGGTGTTGTCTGATTTCCTAATTTCTGTAGTTTGTCGGCGAGTCAGGGTAATCTTACTCTTTTCGTCCTTAGTACCATGAGCCTTGCGAAGATAGTCAAGAAGCTGAGCTTTATCCTTCTCAGTCAAACTATCTTTGGCCAATTGCTTACTCACGCCGGCAGCCTGGAGTTGTTTCAGCAATGCTGCTGGCAACAGTCCTAGTTCATTAGCAAGTTGTTCTACTTTCGTTTGAGCCATTAAATATTGAACCCTTAATTTATAACTGTTCAGTTAGTTCAGGTAAACCATGGTGCTCGCGCTGTCATGATTAAATTCTTGGCGCGCTCAGCATCTATCTCGATCATTTCCATTAGGTCATCCGCAGCCAAATCCGCGAGGTCATCCCGGGTTTTGATGCCTTTTGCTGCTAGTTCACGCGCAGTCTTACTGTCCATGCCTTCTAAGGAGCGTAGGTCTTCCGCCAAATTTTCTACATTTTCCTCGCTGGCGATAGCCTCGGTCAAAAGCATGTTGCGAGCTCGGGTGCGCAATTCATTGACAGTTTTTTCATCGAGCGATTCAATTTCCAACATTTCATTGATCGGCACATAGGCCACTTCTTCCAAGGTGGTAAAGTTCTCCTGTGCAAGGATATCTGCTACTTCCTCATCCACATCCAGTTTTTCCATAAAGAGTTTGCGTATTACAGAAAATTCTTCTTCATTTTTTTCCTGTGATTCTTCCATTGACATGATGTTGAGCTCCCATCCAGTCAACTCTGATGCGAGGCGTACATTCTGACCACCACGACCTATCGCCTGGGCGAGATTCTCCTCGTCGACTACGATGTCCATACAGTGCTTCTCTTCATCAACTACGATGCTGCTGATTTCAGCAGGCGCTAAAGCATTGATGACGAAAGTGGCCGGATCATCCGACCACAAAATGATGTCTACTCGCTCTCCTGCCAGCTCACCTGTCACAGCTTGTACCCTGGAACCGCGCATGCCTACACAAGTACCAATTGGGTCTACTCGCTGGTCATTTGACTTTACCGCAATTTTTGCACGTGAACCCGGGTCTCTTGCCGCGGCTTTGACTTCTAGTAGTCCTTCTTCGATTTCTGGCACTTCTAATTCAAATAGCTTCATCAGAAATTCTGGAGCTATTCGCGACAATAACAATTGCGGACCCCTGGCTGTACGGTCGACCTTGGATAAATAGGCGCGTACACGGTCACCAACTCGCAAATTTTCTTTAGGTATCATCTGGTCTCGCAGTAACGAGGCTTCAATTTTACCGGATTCAATGATGGCATTACCACGTTCCATGCGTTTTATGGTACCGGTTACCATGTATTCTTTTCGTTCTAGAAAATCATTTAGAATTTGTTCGCGCTCAGCATCACGTATTTTCTGAAATATGACCTGTTTTGCAGCTTGTGCGCCAATACGGCCAAACTCTATTGGTTCTAATTGTTCTTCTATGAATTCTTCCAACTGGATCTTAGCATTACGTTGTAACGCCTCGCTTAAGGGGATTTGACGTGCGGGATCTTCGAAGGTGTCGTCAGCTACCACCTGCCAACGACGAAAAGATTGATAGTTTCCTGTCTCGTGATCTATAGATACACGTACGCCAGCGTCCTCACGAAATCGCTTCTTTGTGGCTGACCCTAACGCTAATTCCAACGCAGCAAAAACTACGTTCTTTTCAACATTTTTTTCGCGCGCCAGCGCATCTATCAACAACAAAACTTCACGATTCATGTTTCCTCCAGCCAAATTCTCAGTTATTTATAATTTTGGAACCAGACGGACTTTCTCTATATTGTTCAACTCAAGATCAAGTGTTTCTCCGTTTACTTCCAGCTTTAACACTCCATCGTCCACTTTACGTAAAGTACCAATGAAATTTCTTTGCCCTTTTAATGTTACGCGCAATTTTAACATGACCAATTCTCCCGCAAAGCGGATGAAATCAGACGTTTTTCTTAGCGACCTATCCAGGCCGGGTGAGGATATCTCTAATCTATCATAAACAATATTCTCGACCGTAAATAATCGACTCAAATGATGACTTACTGCAACACAATCTTCAACACTAATTCCGCTGGGCTTGTCAATGAATATTCTCAACAACTTGCCGCGTGCAGATCGTTCCACTTCAACCAGTTCGTAACCCATGCCGGTTAGGGTTGACTCCAATAACTCATACAGCTCCATAGCCTCGCCAGAAACAAAAAATGGGCTAAAGAGCCCACAAAATTTTTGTTATATAGTAGCAAAAATTCATAATTAATGAAATAGATACTTTGTAAACACTAAAATTCTTGCTAATTGCTTATCTTCTTCAAGATAATTTTTTAGCATAGGTGGGAGTGCAAATAGAAAGGTAATATTTATAGTTAACTATTTTAATTATGCAAATTTAGAATACGTTTCTCCACACTGGATTTAAACATGGGCTTGATTCAACTAATGTAGGTGATACAATTTCCCAGAAGTTAGCCTGATCTTAAAGATAGAAATTTTCTGGAGGTTTTCAGTGGCAACTATTGAATCAGTTTTACATGAAACCCGTCTTTTCGCTCCAAACGATTCTTTTGTTAGTCAAGCTAACTTATTGAACGAAGAGGCCTGCCAGGCACTTTGTAGGGAAGCAGAAAAAGATTACTTGGGTTTCTGGGGCAAGTTAGCACAAGAACACATTCAGTGGCATAAGCCTTTCACTCGAGTGCTGGATGAGAGCAACTACCCTTGCTTTAAGTGGTTTGATGATGGTGAATTGAATGTTTCTTTCAACTGTCTTGATCGTAATCTAGAAGCCAATTCAGACAAAATTGCCATCATTTTTGAAGCAGATGACGGCAAGGTAACTCGGGCTACATATCGCGACCTTCATTTACAAGTATGTCAATTTGCAAATGGACTTAGATCACTGAATATCAAAAAGGGGGATCGCCTTATTATATACATGCCCATGAGTATTGAAGCAGTGGTGGCGATGCAAGCTTGTGCTCGTATTGGCGCAATTCATTCAGTAGTGTTTGGTGGTTTCTCGGCCAAAAGCCTGCACGAACGTATTGTCGATACCGCTGCAGTAGCCGTTATTACTGCAGATGAACAAAGGCGTGGTGGTAAAGGAATAGCCCTAAAACCGGTAGTAGATAAGGCGATCGAGATGGGGGGGGGCGATTCAATCAAGTCTGTAGTGATATACAAGCGTACTGGCCAAAACATACAGTGGCATAATTCACGTGATGTCTGGTGGCACGATCTTGTTATTGATAAATCTGATTACTGTGAGCCCGAATGGGTTAACGCTGAGCATCCCCTGTTTATTCTCTATACCTCCGGTTCCACTGGTAAGCCAAAGGGAATACAACATTCTTCTGCCGGTTATTTACTGGGTACGATGGTGAGTATGAAGTGGATTTTTGACTATAAACCGACTGACATTTTCTGGTGTACTGCTGACGTGGGATGGATTACTGGTCATAGTTATGTTGCCTATGGTCCACTAGCAATGGGTGCTACTCAGATCGTGTTCGAGGGTGTGCCTACCTATCCAGATGCGGGGCGCTTTTGGAAAATAATTCAGGATCACAAAATTACCACTTTTTACACTGCACCCACGGCGATTCGCTCTCTAATTAAATTAGGTTCGGAATTGCCCAGGGAATATGATCTTTCCTCGCTACGCTTGCTAGGCTCTGTAGGTGAGCCGATCAACCCAGAAGCGTGGATGTGGTATTACAACGTAGTAGGCCAGTCTCGCTGCCCCATTGTAGATACCTGGTGGCAGACTGAAACAGGTTGCCACATGATCGCTCCAGTTCCAGGTGTAAGACCACTCAAACCCGGTTCCTGCACTTTTCCACTACCCGGCATTATGGCGGCCATTGTGGATGAGGCTGGCCATGAGGTAGAGAATGGAAAAGGTGGACTCCTGGTCATCAAGCGTCCGTTTCCTTCACTGGCGCGTACTATTTGGGGTAACCCAGAGCGCTTCAGGAAGACCTACTTTCCCGATGATCTTGGAGGCAAGTATTATCTGTCTGGCGATTCTGCAAACTGTGATCTAGACGGTTATTTTTGGATCATGGGACGCATTGATGATGTGTTAAATATCTCTGGCCATCGTTTGGGTACTATGGAGATCGAGTCAGCGCTAGTGGCTAATCATCTAGTTGCAGAAGCTGCAGTGGTGGGTAAACCTCACGAGATCAAAGGTGAAGTGATAGTAGCATTTGTGGTGCTAAAAGACGCGTGTCCTCAAGGAGAGGATGCTAAGAAAATTGCTGCCGAATTACGTAATTGGGTATCGAAAGAAATAGGCCCGATTGCAAAGCCTGAGGAGATACGTTTTGGTGACAATCTACCAAAAACTCGTTCTGGAAAAATTATGCGTCGTTTGTTACGTGCTATAGCTAGAGGAGAACAAATTACTCAGGATGTTTCCACTTTAGAGAATCCAGCAATACTTGAACAGTTAAAGCAATCGATGGCATAAGTTATCAGACAAACATCTACACTACGTGGACACCTAGCTCATCTGTTCTTAAGCAGCGCTCATGACTTTACCTCATATTACTGATTATGATCATGGCATTAGTGCTATCGATGCAGAGTATTATCGTCCAAGATTAGCTGCGATTCACCTGATTGTTGAGGGTAGCACGGCAGCATTAGTGGATACGGGAACCTCTTTTTCTGTTCCTGGAGTGATGGAAGTATTATGTCAAAGAAATATTACGCCTGAGAGTGTAGCTTATGTTTTTCTTACTCACGTACATCTTGATCATGCAGGCGGCGCTGGAGAATTTATGCATCTTTTTCCCAATGCTAAATTGGTTGTACACCCGCGTGGTGCGCGCCATATTTCCGACCCTACTAGGCTCATTGAAAGTGCTATGTCGGTTTATGGTGAAGTAGAGTTTAGGCGCATGTACGGAGAGATTCGGCCGGTGGAAGCAAGTCGCATTATTGAGGCATCAGACAAATTCAGCGTTGAACTGAGCGGCAGATCGCTGTTGTTTCTTGATACGCCAGGACACGCGCGTCACCATTACTGCATATTCGACGAACAAAGCCGATCATTTTTTACTGGGGACACTTTTGGTGTTTCCTATCGGGAATTTGATGTGGCTGGAATGGAGTTTGTTTTTCCGACTACCACACCAGTGCAATTTGATCCAGTTGCATCCCATATTTCTCTAGACCGACTCATGAGCTATGACCCACAGTACGCCTTTCTTACACATTACTCTCGTATTGGCAATTTAATTCACCATACCAACGTGTTGCATGATTTGATTGATGCCTATGTAGCAATAGCTAACAAGCATCGAAATCACGTATCTGGTAGACATGTTTTGTTGGTGAGAGAGCTTGGAGAGCTGCTTTTACAACGGATAATAGTTAATGGATGCACATTGCCACAGGAAAAAATTTACGACCTGTTGAGTATGGATGTCGACCTCAATGCTCGAGGCTTAGAAAGCTGGCTCGAATTACCAAGTAAGCAGTAGTTGAGAAGGTCAGCTCGAAGGTACTACCCACGTAATTAATATTAAGGTTCCACAAACTTGAAGTTTCTTCTACGTGGGTGAATATAGAGACCTTGCAAGCTAGTCCTTGTGCGCGCATACATTTTGGTAACATCTTGAAAAGTTGCCTTAAAATGTGTTCTAGTTTATTCTTTGCTTCTAGTTGATTTTGTGCTGCCAGATTCCTTCAAGGAGAGGTGGCCGAGTGGTTTAAGGTACACGCTTGGAAAGCGTGCGTACGGCTTCAACCGTACCGCGGGTTCGAATCCCGCTCTCTCCGCCACTATTATATTGTAACATTATGATAAACCAGCACTAT
>QIFK01000181.1 GCA_003230615.1 Nitrosospira sp.
CGTTTGACCACTTTGGTTCTTCCATTTTGAGCCATTGTTGATAGGCTTTGAGACGAAAATCTAGTAACCACTTAGGTTCATTTTTCTTGGTAGAAATTAACCGTATAGTGTCTTCATTAAGTCCTTTTGGCGCAATATCAGACTCAATTTCTGTGACAAAACCGTGTTTATAGGGCTTGTTGACTACATTTTGTAGTATTGCGCTCATTCAATTTACTCCAATATCATTTTGGTCAAGGGGATGATCTTTGGATCGCTTGTTCAAAGTTCTTCGCATATTTCTCTACTAAGCTTTAATCGGTTCTTTCAGGCTAAAGCTCTCACCACATCCGCACGTGCTATCGATGTTAGGATTGTCAAACTTAAAAGAGTCGTTGAGTCCCTCTCTGATGAAATCAACTTCCGAGCCATCCAGAAACTGCAGACTACTGGCATCGACCACTACTTTGGCATTATGTGACTCGAACAATTGATCGCCGGCGTGTACTTCATCGGCGTAGTCAAATGTGTAGGCAAAACCGGAGCAGCCAACTTTCTTTACACCAACTCGCAGAGCTAACCCTTTTTGTTTTGCTGCGTTCTCAGTCAATGTAATTGCCATTACTCTCTCCATTTACTATCTAAAAATATGTTTGAAATAGATGAATATCTTTTTCCTAACGGATTAAGCTGAAGCCACAGTATGCTCGTGATCTGGCATAGTTTTACGCATGTCTAGCATTTGCATAGCACCGTCTTGCGTTACTCGCTGGTCGTCAACTAGATGTTTCAGGGTCACAGCGCCCAGGTGATTAAAAATGAGTGCGTTAAGGTCTGTCCATAGATCGTGTGTCATGCACTTCTTGTCGTTGTGGCAGTTTTCCTTTCCGCCGCATTGTGTAGAGTCAATCGGTTCGTCAACAGCGAGTATGATATCGGCCACCGACACATGTTCCATATTTTTGGCAAGACAATAACCACCACCAGGGCCACGCACACTTTCGACAAGTTTGCGTTGGCGGAGTTTGCCGAACAATTGCTCAAGATAAGATAACGAGATTTGCTGGCGTTTGCTGATTTCAGCAAGCTTCACCGGGCCGCTACTGCGCTGCATTGCAAGATCTAAGAGCGCTGTAACTGCGAACCTTCCTTTGGTTGTCAGCCTCATAAAACGTCTCCTTATTAGATAAAGTTTTAAGAATATGGCAAGATCAAGATTGACAATACATGATTAATTTAGTCAACTATATAATACTTGATTGATTTTATCAACTATAGATGTATATGTAATGTATATGTATCTGATGTATAACCTAAATTTATATCCCAATAGCCAGCCAAGTTGTTGAACATTTGCCGGTAGTTAGGGAGAAGTGGGAGGTGGACGGGGTTAGATAGTTCGTATAGAGAACGTATTTTTTAACGATGGCGTAAGCGCATGTGGGCTTTGATGAGTTCAATTGCCCGATTTCGAAAATGACTGCCCTCCGAGTCTCTTACCCACATAAGTAACAGACCAACAAAGAACAATTGCGTATCAATGGCCAACTGAGCAGGATCATGTGAGGGTTGTAGCTGCCCTTGCTCTTTTGCTCTTTCATAAGCAAGCTGCATTTTTTCTTCTATGCCTGAACTAGTTAATAAAGTTTGCCGTAAAACAGTCGAAAACTCGCCCACATACTCGCATTTGATCATCATGATTTCGTACATTTTACGAGTTTCTGTATTTTCATTTAGCATCTGTATGGTTTTACATAAGAAGTTCTCTATACGAGCAATAGGATTCTCAGAATCTTCAACTAGTAAAGTATCGTCCATGCGATCTATCAATGGCAGGAATACTTGTTCCCGCATGGCTTGGAATAGATCGGTTTTGTTGTTGAAGTGCCAATAGATTGCTCCACGTGTGACGCCAGCTTGGATTGCGATATGTTCCATGGTGGTACGGCTAACACCGCGAACTAAAAATACCTCACGCGCCGCGCGAATAATACCTTGTCGCGTCAGCTCTGCGTCTTCTTTAGTTTTACGAACCATATCTGACGCTCCTTCAGATTTTTGTTTACATACCGTATTGTATGTATATAATTACATACATTCATGACTGTAAGCAAGTTATTTTAGCCCTATATATGGAATTAATTCAATGGCGTTTTGTTATTTTAACCGACACAGTTTTTACAATCTGATGACTGGTGCTCACGTAAAAATGGTCATTACGCTTACTATTAGTGTTGCGCTAGCTGCTTGTAGTAATGGTGACCAGGAAGCACTTAGCAATCCTACTCCCAAAAAGACCATGCCTGTCAGCGTAATCAAAGTTCAGCCTACCACAGTGCCAATTAGTGCTGAGGCCGTAGCACAGACCGAAGGTGCCAAGGAGGTTGAAATACGTCCTCGTGTAGGGGGTATTTTACTCAAACGCTTGTACGAGGAGGGTACTGCGGTTAAAGCAGGTCAACCCATGTTCTTGATTGACCCGATTCCTTATCAGAACGCACTAGCACAAGCAAAGGCTCAACTCGCTGAACAAAAAGCCCGCATTGAGCAAACCAGACGGGAAGAAAATCGTTTACAAGAATTGCTTGTGATGGAGTCTATTAGTCAACGTGAGTACGACAATGCGGTTTCTGATAATGCGATTGCAAATGCTGCCTTGCAGCAGGCCGAAGTACGCGTACGCGACGCAAAACTAAACCTTTCTTATACAACTGTAACAGCCCCTGTGAAAGGGGTATCCGGTCGCCGGCTGCTTTCTGAAGGGGTGTTGGTGGAAGCCAATTCCAGTTTGCTAACTACGGTTATTCAGTTGTCACCAATCTGGGTGCGTTTTAGTCTTTCTGATAATGAACTGGCAAAACTTGGTGGATATCTAAGTGAGCAGAACGTACAAAACGTAACGTTAATACTGCCGGATGGCACGGAATACGATCAAAGAGGTGAGCTGAATTTTGCTGCTAGACAAATCGACCCCTCGCTAGGCACTCAACAATTACGTGCAACATTTGATAATTCTGAACAGCGCTTGCTACCGGGACAGTTTGTTCGTGTCCGTGTTACAACAGGCGAACGCGAGGGTGTTTTCCTTGTTCCTCAGACTGCAATATTGACATCTGATCTGGGTAGATCGGTTTATGTGGTAAATGAAAAGAGCGAAGCCGTGATGCGACTAGTCGTGACTGGTAGCTGGATAGGAAAAGATTGGGTAATCCTTGAAGGACTTAAAGCAGGTGACAAAGTGATTGTCGACAATCTTATCAAGCTTCGTTCTGGTACTCCTGTGTTGCCCCATTCTGTAGGCGAGAATCATGTGCAGCCACCCGAGCACACCAACCCCGCCAGGAAAACGTAACAAGAATCATCATGACGAGATTTTTCATCACACGGCCGATTTTTGCGTCGGTATTGTCCATTATCATCGTTCTGGCAGGGTTAACATCTGCGATGCAGCTCCCCATTGCGCAGTATCCACAGATTGCGCCGCCCACTGTACTGGTAACTGCAACCTATCCTGGGGCAAGCGCCGAAACCTTGGCTAAAACAGTTGCCGCACCAATTGAAGAGCAGTTAAGCGGTATTGAAGATCTACTATATTTTAGTTCCAGCGCTGATTCCAGCGGCACACTAACGATAACCGTAACGTTTGAGATTGGTACAGATATTGATCGGGCAACTTTTAACGTACGTAATCGCGTAAATATCGCCCTACCGCGTTTACCTGAGGATGTTCGGCGCACCGGCTTGGTAGTACAAAAACGCTCCAACGATATTCTGATAGTTATCATGCTGATCTCTAAGGAGGATAAGCATGACACATTGTATTTAAGCAACTACGCAACGCTTAACGTCCTGGATAAATTAAAACGTATTAAAGGCGTAGGCGATGCAAGAGTCTTTGGCGGCCAGGATTATTCCATGCGCATATGGCTACGTCCCGATCGCATGGCGCAACTAGGGGTAACGACGTCGGATATTGCCAGTGCCATTCGGGCACAAAATGCGCAGTATGCCTCCGGCAGGATAGGACAGGAACCCGCACCTGCTGATCAACAACTAGCGTATACCGTCATAGCCAAAGGCAGATTGTTGGAACCGGAGCAGTTCGGCAACATAGCCATTCGTGCCAGTGGTTCTCGCGGCGTCCTCTATCTCAAGGATGTCGCTCGTATCGAATTGGGCGCACAAAGTTATAACGTGCGTACCACACTCAATGGGCAACCTGGAACAGGTATTCCAATCTTCTTGCAATCTGGCGCCAACGCAATTGATACGGCAAATGCTATTAAGGACAAAATGGATGAGTTAAGACTACGTTTTCCTGAAGGGATGGATTATGTAGTGCCTTACGATACCAGCAGGTTCGTTAAGGCATCAATGTGGGAGGTAATCAAAACACTCGGTGAGGCGATGGTGCTGATTGTATTAGTTGTATATCTTTTCCTGCAAAGCTGGCGCGCCACACTGATTCCAATTATCGCCGTTCCCATCTCCTTGATTGGTACCTTTGCCGGTTTGTGGTTATTTGGCTTTTCAATCAATACATTAACGCTTTTTGCTATGGTGCTGTCCATCGGCACTGTGGTGGATGACGCAATTATAGTTCTGGAAAACATTGAGCGCTTGATGGAAGAGGAAAAGTTATCACCAATCAATGCAGCCATCAAATCCATGAAACAAGTTTCACGCGCAGTCGTTGCAATTGTGCTGGTGTTGTGTGCGGTGTTTGCACCCGTAGCTTTTCTTGGAGGCATTGCCGGTGAATTATATCGCCAGTTTGCCGTAACCATGGCTGTCGCCGTGGTCATTTCCGGCGTGGTGGCGCTTACTCTAACACCTGCTCTATGCGCTATCCTACTGAAAAGAATTCATGGCGAGTCTACGTTCTTCAGGGTATTCAATCATGGGTTTAGTAACTTGAGGAATTTCTATATCCGTACGGTTGATCTAACATTACGCCACACAATTATTGGTACATTCGTATTTATAAGTATCATCGCTATTGCAATCTATTTACTTAAAATAGTTCCCGGTAGTTTTGTGCCGCCTGAAGACCAAGGGTATGTAGTAACTGCAACGATTCTACCCGATGGGGCAACACTTGCACGAACTACTAAAACTGCTGAGGCAGTACGTGCTGCTATTGCACAAGACCCAGCAGTTTCGCATCAGTTTGTTGTCAATGGTTTTGATCTTATTGGTGGTGGTAATAAAACTAACTCAGCAACCATGTTTGTTGCGTTCAAAGACTGGTCCGAGCGCACAGCTACAGCAGAAGATATTGTCAAAAAACTGACTAGTATCGGCATGATGCAGCCTGATGGTTTGGCGGTGGCATTTAATCCACCCGCAATCCGCGGCCTGGGTACTTCAGGTGGTTTTGAAGTCTATGTGCAAAGTCACGGCGATCCGAACCCTTTGCGTTTATCCGGTGTAGTCAATAACTTCATTGAGGCACTGAATCAGGAGCCACGTCTATCTAGTATCAATACTTTTTTCCGTCCTACGGTGCCACAGTTTTTTGTTGAGGTAGATGAAGCTAAGGCAATATCTCAAGGTGTTCTGATTACCGATATATATGCCACCTTACAAAGCACCATGGGCTCACTCTATGTCAACGATTTCAATCGGTCTGGACGGACTTATCGTGTACAAATGCAGGCAGAGCCACAATACCGCATGAAACCAGAGGATCTTGGCAGAGTATATGTGCGCTCGCAATCTGGCGCGATGGTGCCTTTATCAGCCCTAAGTAAGGTCAGTGATTTAGTTGGTGCTGAGCAGCTAGAACGATACAACGGCTTACTTTCTGCAAGAATACTTGGGAGTGCAGCGCCAGGTGTTAGCTCAGGTGAAGCTATCAAACTGGTGGAAGAGATTGCAGCAAAAAACTTGCCGGATAATTACCAAATTTCCTGGACAGGACAAGCCTATCAGGAGAAACGCACCGGTTCAGCGGCGATCTTGGCTTTTAGCTTTGCCATCATAATGGTGTTTCTGATTTTAGCTGCACAGTTTGAAACTTGGGCACTGCCGCTGGCTGTGATTATGGCTGTACCCTTCGCACTAACTGGGGCGTTATTTGCCGTGTTATTACGTGGCATGCCCAATGATATTTACTTCCAAGTAGGCTTGATTGTCTTGATAGGGCTGACGGCGAAAAACGCCATTCTAATCGTGGAATTTGCGAGCCACAAAATGAAGGAAGGTGTGCCCATTGTACAAGCTGCAATCGAGGCCGCACGTTTGCGCTTCCGCCCAATTGTGATGACCTCAATGACTTTTGTGCTGGGCATTGTGCCACTTGTAATCGCAACAGGTGCCGGTTCAGCTGCACGCCAATCAATGGGTACTGGGGTATTTGGCGGCATGATATTTGCGACCTTTATTGCCACTATATTTATTCCTCTATTCTTTGTTTGGCTTACCCGTAAACGCACAGAGAAACCTGCTGATAATCTAGCCGAGGAATCAGAATGAGGTCACAGTTAAGAGGCTTACATCTATTGATAGTGGCTACCGTACTTCAGGGATGTATGGTTGGTCCTGATTACAAGCGCCCTGATAGCGGTGTTCCGACGGAGTTTGCCATCACCGACAATGCTACAGCTACACAAGATCAGATAGCAGCTCCCATTTCGAGTACCTGGTGGGAGCTTTATCAAGACCCCGTGCTGAATGATCTAGTAGCTAAAGCGCTAGAAAATAACACGGACATCAAGCTGGCTGTAGCGCGAGTAGAAGAAGCAGATGCTCGTTTACAGGAGGTGGGAGCTGCACTATTTCCGACTATCGACTTGCAATCAAATGTTAATCGTTTGCGCATCTCAGAAGCAAGCGTGATTCCCATTTTTGAGGGACTTAATCCGGTACGTCAGATTTATGATATTTCCCTTGGCGCAGAATACGAGCTAGATTTTTGGGGGAAGATACGTCGCGCGAAGGAAGCAGCACGTGCACAGGCGCTGGCAACACACTACGCCAGAGATACTGTTTATCTATCACTTTCTGGTCTGGTTGTGACTAATTACTTGCTGTTACGCAGCCTTGATGCGCAACTCTCCGTGTCCCGTAGTATCTTGCGTGACCTTGAAGAAAGTTTGAGAATCACCAGGCAACGTTTAAAGTCAGGTTTTAATTCGGCGCTGGATGTTTACCAAGCCGAAACGATCCACTCTAATAAGATTGCAGAAATTACTGAGCTAACACGTCAGCGCGCCATTAGTGAACACCAGTTGGCTATTCTGACAGGTGTGCTTGATCTGAAACTGGAAGAGGGCGATATCGAAACCTTACCAATACCACCTACGCCACCAGCGGGCTTACCTTCTAACCTACTGGAAGCTCGGCCTGATGTGCGCCAAGCTGAAGAACAAATAATCGCGGCGACTTCCAACATTGGTGTTGCCAAAGCAGCGCTCTTCCCGAGCATCACGCTCACGTCCCGCTTTGGCAGGGAAAGCATAACGTTAGGTAACTTACTTAAATCGGCTGCAGATATATGGACGGCTGGCGTACACTTGAATCTGCCCATTTTTGATGCCGGCAGACTGCTTGCGCGGTTAGACCAAGCCAGTGCACAACAAAAACAAGCCTTAGCCTCATACGAGAGTTCAATACGAGCGGCATTCAGAGAAGTGAATGATGCATTGATTAACGTACGCCAAAGTTCAGAACAGGAGACTGCTTTGCAGGCTAGTAAGAACTCGGCGAGAAAAGCACTACAAATTGCGGAGAATCGCTATAAATCAGGTTTTTCAGGATACCTTGAGGTATTGGTTTCGCAGAGAGCACACAACGATGTAGCATTAGCAGTTATCCAGAGTCGTCAGAATCGGTTGGTAGCAACCGTTGATTTATTTAAGGCACTAGGAGGCGGTTGGGAGGCTGAAACATTGAGGCATGCACCCTTAGGGCTTTTAGAGATTTTTAGTAATTGACCTTGTCTTGGCTGTACTACATGAAATTGTTAAGCTGAGAGTCATTTCAAATAAATGTTTTTGAAGAATTACGCTTTTCTTCTCGTCATTATTGCAGGTGCTTCTTTTAGCAAAAATTCCCTGAATGCCTGCGCTGCACCCGAAAGACGCTTATTTTTACGGTGTACCACATGCCAGTGACGTACAATAGGGAAACCCTGTACTTCTAAAGTCTTGAGTCGATTTGTTTCTAGCTCTAGCTCTGCGGTGTGCAGCGACATAATGCCAAGTCCCATTCCTGCCTGAACTGCCTGCTTGATTGCCTCATTGGTATCTGTTTCCATGCCCCTATGGATACTTATTTTATGTGCTACGAAAAAGCGCTCCATCGCACTGCGTGTACCGGAGCCGGATTCGCGCACAAGGAAGGTTTCTTGCTCCAATCTTTTTACCGGAATCTTGCGTACCTTACACAATAGGTGATTGGGAGGAGCAATCACTACAAGTGGGTTCTCCATGAAGGATTCGGTAGCGATATCCAGACCATCTGGCGGTTGTCCCATGATGGCGAGATCCGTTACGTTGTCAGCTAGTTGTTTTAGAACGTTTTCACGGTTGGAAACATGTAGACTCACAGTGATACCGCTATAACGCTGACAGAACTTTGCCAACAAGTTCGGGGCGAAGTAATTGGCAGTGCTCACTACAGAGATTCTAAGTTTACCCCTTTCCAATCCTTTCAACTCATCTAGCGCAAGTTCCATATCAGCTAATTGCTGGGTAATTGCGCGACTATAATGAAAAAGCTCGTCTCCCGCATCTGTCAGAAAAATTCGCTTGCCTATTTGATCGAATAGCGGCAGGCTAATATTTCCTTCCAATTGTTTGATTTGCATTGAAACTGCAGGTTGAGTCAAATAGAGCTCTTCGGCAGCGCGTGAAAAGCTCAGGTTGCGGGCAACGGATTGGAAGACCTTTAGTTGTCTAAGCGTGAGATGCAGCATGGATACCTACAGCTAGATCGATTTTGAGTAATAACTATATATAAGTATAATCTTATCATAACAATCAAAACATGTGACTTTTGTTTATAATAATTCCAGTTAGAATTGGTCCTGTAGTCACTTTATTTATTTAGCTACCCATAGAGGGGAGAATTGTCATGAGCGAAGCATTAACCGGAAAAGCACGCTATAAAGCTGGAGTACTTCCCTACAAACAGATGGGGTACTGGGATTCTGATTACGTTCCCAAAGACACGGATGTACTCGCATTATTCCGTATCACCCCACAACCAGGTGTGGATCACGAGGAAGCTGCTGCGGCCATTGCTGGTGAGTCTTCGACCGCAACCTGGACTGTAGTGTGGACTGACCGTCTAACCGCCTGCGATCTGTACCGAGCCAAGGCTTATCGTTCTGAACTGGTGCCAAACACCGGCCCTGGTACAAAGAATGAAGCCCAGTATTTTGCTTACATAGCCTATGATTTGGACTTATTCGAGCCGGGCTCCATAGCTAACCTGACCGCTTCAATCATCGGAAACGTATTTGGTTTTAAAGCTGTAAAGGCATTACGTTTGGAAGACATGCGCATACCCGTTGCATACCTGAAAACTTTCCAGGGTCCTGCTACAGGTGTTGTTGTTGAACGCGAACGCCTGGATAAATTTGGTCGGCCATTGTTAGGCGCTACTACCAAACCGAAGCTAGGGCTTTCTGGTCGCAATTATGGACGCGTTGTGTACGAAGGGCTCAAGGGTGGTCTCGACTTCATGAAAGATGACGAGAACATTAATTCGCAACCTTTTATGCATTGGCGTGACCGTTTTCTCTACTGTATGGAAGCGGTCAACAAGGCTTCCGCCGCTACTGGCGAAGTTAAGGGCCATTATTTAAACGTCACAGCTGGAACCATGGAAGAAATGTACGAGCGCGCCGAATTCGCTAAGTCTCTTGGTTCAATCATCGTTATGATTGACTTAGTGATTGGTTACACTGCGATTCAATCCATGGCCAAATGGTGCCGCAAGAATGACATGATTTTGCACTTGCACCGTGCTGGGAACTCAACCTATTCACGCCAAAAAAATCACGGCATGAATTTTCGCGTGATCTGTAAATGGATGCGGATGGCAGGAGTTGATCATATTCACGCTGGCACGGTCGTTGGCAAGCTCGAGGGTGACCCTCTCATGATTAAAGGCTTTTACGATACTCTGCTTCAGACACATTCACCTCAAAATCTAGAACACGGTATTTTCTTTGAGCAAGACTGGGCTTCGTTGAACAATGTTATGCCTGTTGCATCAGGTGGCATACACGTTGGTCAGATGCATCAACTACTCCATTATCTAGGTGAAGATGTGATACTTCAATTTGGTGGCGGCACAATTGGTCATCCCATGGGTATACAGGCTGGTGCAGTCGCTAATCGTGTTGCGTTAGAAGCGATGGTACTGGCGCGGAACGAAGGTCGAGATTATATGAGAGAGGGACCCAAGATTCTACAAGACGCTGCTAAGTGGTGCACGCCACTCAAACAAGCGCTGGATACATGGGGGGATATTACCTTCAATTATGAATCTACTGATACTGCCGATTTTGTACCGTCTACTACGGCCAGTGTCTAATAAAAAATACTAAGGAGAAAAAATTATGATGACTAACTTGGGAAATCGTATCACGCAAGGTCAGTTCTCTTTCTTGCCCCCGCTAACGGATGAGCAAATCTCTGCGCAAATTAAATATGCGTTGAAGAACGGCTGGGCGATTGGTATTGAGTACACAGATGACCCGCATCCGCGTAACACTTATTGGGAAATGTTTGGTAACCCAATGTTTGATCTGAAAGATCCTGCTGGGATTTTATCGGAGATAAATGACTGTCGTAAAACGTACTCGAATTACTATATCCGGGTGTCCGCGTTTAACGCTACGCGTGGGGTGGAAAGCCCGGCTATGTCGTTCATCGTCAACCGTCCGAAGAAAGAACCTGGTTTTGCTGTAGTACGCCAGGAAGCGGAAGGTCGTAGTATTCGTTACACGATCCATTCTTATGCAACCGACAAACCCGAATCCGAACGGTATTAACGAAATCCCCCTTCCCCTTTGGGGGAGGGAGCAATCTGAGATGTAGGTGAGCAGGTAGAACTATTCAAGTAAGCTGGGTGGAAGTTAATTACTTCGATGAGTCCATGTTGCAACATGAATTTCTTGTATGGGCCTGTTTGCTTCAAGTATAAAGACAGAAAAAGTATGTGATGTATTTAATACTCTTGCGTCTTTACTGTGTGGATAAAACGTGAAAAAAGATCCGAAAGACCTCGCCCCCTCCGATAGTAATTCAGTTGATCTGGATGCCGAGTTTCACGCTTCCAATATCAAGGAAGTGCTAGATACGCTTGATCGTGAGTTAATCGGTTTGAAGCCTGTAAAAACTCGCATTCGTGAGACTGCGGCCCTATTGCTTGTCGATCGTGTACGTAAGAAAATGGATTTGACTGCTGGTGCGCCTAGTTTACATATGTGTTTTTCCGGTAACCCCGGTACTGGGAAAACCACGGTTGCGTTACGTATGTCAGAAATATTGCATCGTTTGGGTTATGTGCGAGAGGGGCATCTTGTATCTGTTACACGAGACGATTTAGTTGGCCAATATATCGGTCACACCGCGCCTAAGACCAAAGAAGTAATAAAAAAAGCTATGGGCGGAGTTTTATTTATAGATGAAGCCTATTATCTATACAAGCCTGAGAACGAGCGTGATTACGGCGCTGAATCCATAGAAATTCTACTTCAAACAATGGAAAATAACCGCGATGATCTGGTCGTAATCTTGGCCGGCTACAAAGACCGAATGGACATGTTCTTCCATAGCAATCCCGGTATGCGTTCACGCATTGCACACCATATAGACTTCCCCGACTATAGTGCCGATGAATTATTTGAAATTGCCAATCTTATGCTAAAAGAACAAAATTACTGTTTCAGTTCGACAGGAGAAGCAGCATTTGGAGAATATATCCGGTTACGCATGAAAATGGCACACTTTGCCAATGCTCGTTCAATCCGTAATGCTCTAGATCGTACTCGGCTTCGTCAAGCTAATCGTTTATTCGCTGGAGCCAAGAAAGCATTGTCCAAAGCAGATCTCATGACAATTGAAGCAGAAGACATTCTAGCTAGCCGTGTGTTTCTTGAAGGTAAGTCTGATGGTCCATCAGGTACGGATGAGGAAGCAAAAAAATCCACCTAATTTTTATATTGAAGCTAAGGATAATTTATTGATCTAGCCTCTTGGCAGGAGAAGATCAATAAAAAGAAAAGAACAAACTAATCTTTGCTTAGAAGCGTGTTAGTGGTTTCTAACCGCGCTAAATTCAAGAGTATCATGTATATAGTTCTTACCAAAGCGGATTTGACCTGTATTCACCACAGCATGAGTAGAATAATCCTTAAAAAATAGAAAGGTGGAGGATGATGCTGGAACCGGTATGAATACGTTGATTCTTCCATGGCGCGTGCTTCCTAAGAAGATTGAAGCAACATGTTATAACAGGGGGCGTCTCGCATTGTTGCGATATGGTAGTCCCCTACGTGTAACACTGCCACAGCATCGCGGTTTAGAAATAATTCTTAACAGCGAAGTTTGGCTATGCGTTGATAGTTTGGCTAACGATCAGCCGGTATTGGCATGGCGTGAATTTGATATTCACGCACGTGATAATTTGTATAAACCCGTTACCTGTAAATTATTTCTATATCATAATTGTGCAGGTCTTGTCATGGGTTCAGCGCTAGATGATTTACATCAGGTACTCGACCAGCTTTTGATTCATAAGGGTGAAGTGTAAATTTACACATAAAGCTATAGGATAGGACATGCTGCACTTGAAAGTGTGAGATATGATGGGCGCTTTCATAGCAACCATAGTTACAAAAAATTTACCGTGGACGTAAATCACACCAACGGTATTGAGAATTTCTAAGGTGTGTCACCTCAATACGGATTACTAACTCCCGGGAAATGAGCAAGAGCGCTCTATTTGTATTCCGAAGAGAGAAAATTCTGATTACCTACAACAACTAGAAATTGTATCTTTCATCCTAAAAATGTCAGATTAAATATATTGTTCCAGTCATGACTTTTTTCGGAAATTAATAAATGCGCCCCACCCGTTTAGAAAAGCCATCAGTCAATCGCAACGATTGGAAAACTATTCGTGCCTTATTACCTTATCTGTGGGAATTTAAAACCAGGGTAGCGTTGGCATTGTCGCTATTGGTAATGGCCAAACTTGCCAGTGTAGCGGTGCCGTTGGTGTTGAAAGAAATCGTCGACGCGCTTGATCAGCCACATAGCATGTTGGTGTTGCCTGTATTGTTAGTGGTTGGATACGGAGTATTGCGTTTGTGTAGTACGTTGTTTGGAGAAATACGCGATGCTATATTTGCCAAGGTAACGCAACGAGCAATTCGGCGGGTTGCAATTAGGGTGTTTGGGCACTTGCATGCGTTATCACTGCGTTTTCACTTGGAAAGACAGACTGGTGGCGTATCGCGTGATATTGAGCGTGGTTCACGTGGCATATCTTTCCTGCTCAATTTTATGCTGTTCAATATCTTACCGACACTGTTTGAAATTGGCTTAGTGGCGGCAATTCTTCTTTCTATGTATGACATCTGGTTCTCTGTGATCATATTTACAACGTTGGTTGCTTATATTGCGCTCACGCTGATTATTACTGAATGGCGCATGATCTTTCGTCGCACCATGAACGATATGGACTCAAAAGCGAATACCCGCGCTATCGACAGCCTGCTGAATTATGAGACGGTAAAATATTTTGGCAATGAATCATGGGAAGCGAAACGATACGATGAACATATGCAGAAGTGGGAGATTGCAGCGGTGCGCAACCAGACTTCACTTGCAGCGCTCAACGCCGGACAAAGTGCAATTATTGCACTAGGCATGACCTTGTTAATGTTACTCGCGTCCGATGGTGTGATCAAAGGATCCATGTCATTGGGTGACCTGGTGTTAGTCAATGCTTTTATGCTGCAGCTTTATATGCCACTACATTTTCTTGGATTCGTTTATCGTGAAATCAAGCATTCACTAGCGGACATGGAAAAAATGTTTGCATTGTTAACAGAGAACGAGGAAATAAAAGACAAATCAGGTGCAACTGATCTCATTCTGGGGGATGCTGTAGTTCGCTTCGAGAGCGTAAATTTTAGTTATGAATCTAATCGTCAGATTTTATTCAACTTGAGTTTTGACATTCCTGCTGGACACAACATTGCGGTAGTAGGACACAGCGGGTCAGGTAAATCCACGCTCTCGCGTTTACTATTTCGTTTCTATGATGTGACTGGTGGCCGTATTCTTATAAATAATCAAGATATTCGTGATATAACTCAGAAGAGCCTGCGAGCGGCTATAGGTATTGTTCCCCAAGACACTATTTTGTTTAACAATAGTATCTATTACAACATTGCTTATGGGCGTCCCGATGCAAGTTGTGAAGAGATTTTTGAGGCGGCCAAATCGGCACACATTCACAATTTTATCGAGAATCTGCCAGATAAGTATGAAACCACAGTTGGAGAGCGAGGACTAAAGCTTTCTGGAGGAGAAAAACAGCGTGTTGCAATTGCACGTGCGATTTTGAAGAAACCGGAGATCCTTATTTTTGACGAAGCTACCTCGGCGTTGGATTCAAAGTCAGAAAAAGCTATACAGGAAGAGTTGAAGCGTATCGCTTCGAACCGTACTACACTTACAATTGCTCATCGACTTTCCACGATTGCTGATGCTGATCAAATTTTGGTGCTAGACAAAGGTAGCATCATCGAGCGTGGTACCCACCGAGAGCTTCTTGTGGCGAAAGGCTTTTATGCCCATATGTGGGAGCTGCAACAACAGGAAGAGCAGTCGAGGCTGCAATTGGTTGATGATATAGAGGATAATCCAGATACTATGGTCGGGGTGGAGTAATAACCTATTGATTTTATAGGGTAGCAAAATATAGCTTTTTCTCAAGAAATGATATACAGTTTGTATTCAGTTTTCCGATATATATTAGGTTAGCTGGAATAGTTTTCAAAGCCAAAAAGAGTAGGTATTTTTTTGGTCGTAGAAAGAAAAATGAAAAAAATAATCCTGACATTATCTTTAGCGATCCTATTCACTGGCGGTGCTTTTGCACAGCCAGGTGGTTTGCATCTCAGGTCCGAGTCTGCCTTAGTTTTAGACGCAGAGCAGGGACGTGTTATTTACGGTAAGAAAGCAGATAAGATTAGGCCAATTGCTTCTATTACCAAGCTGATGACGGCGATGGTAGTACTTGATGCACAATTGCCACTAACTGAAAAGATCACTATTAAATCGGCTGATGTTGATCGCATCAAGAATACTCGTTCACGGTTATCAGTAGGAGCCAGGCTTACTCGTGAAGAGATACTGTTATTGGCACTGATGTCTTCCGATAATCGTGCGGCTGCAGCATTGGGGCGCACTTATCCAGGTGGCACTAAAGTATTTGTTAAAGCAATGAACAGCAAGGCATTTGCACTTGGTATGGGGAATAGCTCGTTTGTTGAATCTACTGGACTAAGTAGTAGAAATGTTTCCAC
>QIFK01000075.1 GCA_003230615.1 Nitrosospira sp.
CCTACTCCTTTACTTAGGAGACTCTTCCTTGACGAAGGAGACGGGTCTGACTACCATTGCTGCCAAAAGCTCATCATTGGACCTAATAATGCTAGAAACTAAAACTTATAGTCATGAAGACTTAGCTCCGGAGTTACAAACTTCTGGTTGGCTCAATACACCGCAATCAATCACACTTGCTTCATTACGCGGCAAAGTAATTGTACTCCACTCTTTCCAAATGCTCTGTCCAGGTTGCGTACAAGTTGGTATTCCACAGGCACAAAGAATGTATGAAGAGTTCGACCCAAAGGAGGTTGCAGTGATCGGTCTGCATACTGTCTTTGAACATCATTCTGTGATGGGTCGTGACGCGCTTGAAGTATTTGTTCACGAATACCGGCTTCGCTTTCCGATTGGTATCGATAAGTATGATGATCATCAGCAAAGATTGCCGCTAACCATGCATGCATATCAGATGCAGGGAACCCCAACACTTATTCTGATCGATAAGGCTGGTAAACTGCGTTTACATAAGTTCGGTCATATAAGCGACCTAACGCTTGGATTCTCGATTGGAACATTACTTTCTGAAAAAATTATATCTACAGAAACGCCCATAGAATCACAAATCAATAATGGTAATTGTGATGAAAATGGGTGCAGCGTCTGAGTTGAAAATGCTTAAAATTTTAAGAAATTCTAAAATTCGATAAGTGTATATGAGAATTCGGTCTGGTCTCTAACCGAGGAACAACTTATATGCTGGGTTTTTACTCTCATCCCAATAACGGTAGCCGAGTTGATTAAGGAATGTCTTGAAATCAGTCTGCTCTCCAGGTGGCACTTCCATCCCAACTAGCACACGACCGTAATCAGTACCATGATTACGGTAGTGGAATAAGCTGATGTTCCAGTGATGGCTCATACTATTTAGAAATTTCATTAGCGCACCGGGGCGAGCAGGAAACTCAAAGCGATAAAGAATTTCATTTTTCACTCCGCCAGCACGCCCCCCAACCAGATGGCGTATATGTAGTTTTGCCATTTCATTATCACTGAGATCCTCAGTACACAAACCATTTTTTTCTAGGCTCTTAATCAATCTTTCTGTCTCATTACGGTTACGTACTGATACACCGACAAATACGTGCGCTTCTTTTGGATCAGCGTATCTATAATTAAATTCAGTAATACTTTTCGTACCCAGCATGGTACAAAACTTCTTGAAACTACCAGGTTTCTCGGGAATGGTTACGGACATCACCGCTTCACGCTGCTCACCTAATTCTGCTCGTTCAGAAACATGTCGTAACCGATCAAAATTCATATTAGCGCCAGAAGTAATTGCTACCCAAGTTTTATCACGAAATTTCTCTCGATTGGCGTATACCTTAGCTCCAGCAACAGAAAGTGCCCCCGCGGGCTCCAACATAACGCGTGTATCTTCAAACACATCCTTAATTGCAGCGCAAATGGCATCGGTATCAACCAGTACGATTTCATCTACTAATTTGCGACAAAGACGGAAGGTTTCTTTGCCCACTTGCTTAATCGCTACACCATCAGCGAATAGCCCCACTTGAGCAAGTTTAACGCGGCGCCCTTTTTTTAGTGACTGGTACATGGCATCTGCATCAATCGGTTCTACCCCAATGATCTTTATTTCTGGATGCAATCTTTTCACATAAGATGCTATGCCAGAAATAAGTCCACCACCGCCTACTGGCACAAATACAGCATGGATGGGTCCAGGGTGTTGACGTAAGATTTCTATACCTATAGTGCCCTGCCCGGCAATAATGTCGGGATCATCATATGGGTGAATGAAGGTTAATCGTTTCTGTGTTGAAAGTTTCAGTGCGCGAGCATAGGCTTCATCATAGGAATCTCCATGAAGAAGTATGGTTGCGCCATAAGCTTTAACCGCTTGCATCTTAATTTGTGGAGTAGTCACAGGCATTACGATTGTGGCTTTGCAATTTAGCCGCTGTGCAACTAAAGCCACTCCCTGCGCATGATTGCCCGCAGAAGCCGTCACCACTCCACGTTTAAGCATCTCGGGAGAAAGCTTGATCATTTTATTATAGGCACCACGCAGCTTAAATGAGAATACCTGCTGCAAATCCTCACGCTTCAGTAGCAACCGATTATTCATACGCTCAGACAAGCTTGGTGCAAATTCTAATGGGCTTTCTATCGCTACATCATAAACTTGAGCAGTAAGAATTCTTTCTAGGTAATCGTTTTTCATTTATACGTAAATTTAAGAAATCATAAACTTTGAAGAATTTTAGCATGTCAGGAGGTATGCTTAGTATACGGGTTAATTGTTAAAATCTGCAGATAGAGCTATTCTAATAACTAATACATAATATTTATGTACGGAAACACTATGACCCAGACACAGGAAAAACAAAAACGTGCAGTTGCCCAAGCCGCCATCCAACACGTTTCTATTGGTAATGTTGTAGGGGTAGGAACTGGATCCACTGCGAATTATTTTATAGACGAATTGGCCAAGATCAAGCATAAAATTGAAGGTGCAGTAGCAAGTTCTGAGAACACGGCCCAGCGACTCAGAGAACACCATATTGAGGTACTGGATTTAAATAGCGTAGGCGAGCTGCCTGTATATATAGATGGAGCGGATGAGATTACTGAGCACCTGCACATGATAAAGGGTGGAGGAGGGGCGTTAACAAGAGAGAAAATCGTTGCTGCAACAGCAAAAAAATTTGTTTGTGTTGCCGATCATAGCAAGCTAGTTGGGGTGCTTGGCACATTCCCGATACCAGTAGAAGTGATTCCAATGGCGCGTAGTTATGTTGCACGCGAAATAGTACGGCTAGGTGGACATCCTGTTCTACGTCAAGGATTTATTACTGATAATGGAAACGTGATCCTAGATATACATGGTTTGCAAATTCTGAACCCGGTTGAGCTAGAGACAAACCTCAACCAAATAACTGGTATTGTAACAAATGGCCTATTCGCAAGACGAGGTGCCAACGTGTTACTACTAGGTACCGACAATGGTATTCGTATGATAGAAATCTAATTCGAGTAATAACAAAGCTGTCACAATCTACACATATGATAAAAATAATTTTTCTGAATAATCTAAAGGTGTGAAATGGGAACCAGAAAACACATATCTAAACAATTTGATGCGGATCTTAAGTCAGTACGAATGAACGTGCTGCAAATGGGTGGGTTAGTTGAAGAGCAGATCGAGCATGCAGTAAAGGCACTTACCACTGCTGATCAAGATTTGATGGAGCAAGTTGTGGTTGATGATCACCGTGTAAATGCGATGGAAGTATCAATTGATGAAATTTGCAGCCAGATCATTGCACGCCGACAGCCTGCTGCCAGTGATCTACGTATGCTCATAATGGTAATCAAGATTATTACGGATCTTGAGCGCATGGGAGATGAGGCGGCGAAAATCGCACGTATGGCACAACTAATATATGCCGATGACCGAATGAATAAACCACGCTTTATTGAAATTAGACATGTAGCAAATATCGCAATAGAAATGCTGCGAAAATCTCTGGATGCTTTCGCACGTCTTGATGTAGCAGAAGCAGCTGAGGTTGCCCGTCAAGATGAACTAGTAGACGAAGAGTTCCGTTCTATAATACGGCAGCTTATCACTTTCATGATGGAAGATCCACGTAATATTTCTTCTTCGATAGAAATTTTGTTTGCAGCAAAAGCGATTGAGCGCATTGGTGATCACGCAAAGAATATGTCTGAATATGTGATTTATTTGGTCAAGGGTAAAGATGTACGTCATGTGGGCATCAAGGAGATCGAGCGCGTGGTTCAGAAAAAGTAGTATAGAGCCTGTTTGATACTATAGTGGACAAATCATTTGCGCTCTATATTTACGCTAGTAAAAATTGGTAAGCAGAGTTAATATGGAATCTAATCCACATTTTAAGCACACTTAAGGAACGGTAACGAGGTAATTTTGACTACCACAATTCCAACAACTTCTCGCGATTACGACAATACACGGATCATAGAGCGTCCTGATGGTTTCTACTGGCAAGATGAAAATGAAGGTGACAAGGAATTTGGTCCCTTCGCTACCCTACTTGAGGCTATTCAAGACATGGAATACAACGCTGATTCAGATTTCGAACCTGGTGAAACCCTAGAGCAGGCAGAAGATGAGATTGGCGTGTCAAGCTGGATCGATCATGAGACAGGGGAACCAGGTGAAGAATCACCTCACCTTGAAGATTGATTAAATTTGTATTGGTCCTTCACGATTTGCTTGAAGTACAAGGTATTTTTTGATAACGCCTTGAATACAAACCAAGGATCAGATCTGCTGACAAAAGTTACAAGTACAAAACCCGAAAAATATCAGAATAGATTCTTGGCAAACTGTGAACCAAGATCCCTCATTCTCTACACTGTGCATTTGGATTGGAACAACTTACCTTAACAACAAATACAGAGACTAAACTTTAGCACAGATGGGTTTTATCGGTAGATGCTTGGTAGCACCAATCCATTATCAGTTTCATTTTATTTCTTTAAATTTTCATGAGCTTCCGCGAAGAACAAGATAGTATGGGCATGATGAAAGTGCCTGCCACAGCACTGTGGGGAGCACAAACACAACGTTCCCTACAAAACTTCAAGATCTCGAACGAGAGCATGCCATTTGCGCTAATACATGCCCTTGCCTTGGTAAAACGTGTTACTGCAAAAGTGAATCACGATCTGGGTTTGCTCAACAAGACTAGCGCTACTGCCATCATCCAAGCTGCTGATGAAGTAATCGAGGGCCTCCATGAAGCCGAGTTCCCACTGGTGGTATGGCAAACCGGATCTGGTACGCAAACAAACATGAATATGAATGAGGTACTCGCAAACCGCGCTTCCGAACTACTCGGTGGTAAGCGCGGCTCAGCACGCAAGATTCACCCTAACGATGACGTAAATAAGGGACAATCGTCCAACGATGTATTTCCAACAGCAATGCATGTGGCAGCAATGCAAACTATTGAACATCAGCTAAAACCTGCTATTCGTGCATTACGACAAACTCTTGCCGCCAAGGTAAAAGAATTTTCTAGCATCATCAAAATTGGACGCACCCATTTGCAAGATGCGACTCCACTTACTCTGGGACAGGAATTCTCGGGTTATGTTTCGCAACTTGACCACGGGATAAATCACCTTGATTCATCTCTCCCACATTTATGTGAGCTTGCACTTGGCGGTACAGCTGTAGGTACCGGTTTAAATACTCACATTGAATTCTCCGCACGGACGACAGCAGAATTAGCAAAGTTAACTGGCCTCCCGTTCACCGCCGCACCCAATAAATTCGAAGCGCTGGCTGCAAATGATGCGCTAGTCAATGCACATGGTACATTGAAAACTATTGCGGCATCTTTAATGAAAATTGCAAATGATATTCGCTGGCTTTCTTCTGGGCCTCGCTGCGGTATTGGTGAACTGAGAATTCCAGAGAATGAACCGGGCAGTTCCATAATGCCGGGTAAGGTCAACCCTACTCAATCAGAGGCAATGATCATGTTATGCTGCCAAGTAATGGGTAACGATGTGGTTATCAATATGGGTGGAGCTATGGGGAATTTTGAGCTCAACGTGATGAGACCACTTATAATTCACAATTTCCTACAAAGTGTCCGCCTGCTCTCAGATGGCATAATGAGCTTTAATAGCAATTGTGCGGCAGGGATAACAGCTAATATTAAGCATATCAACAAGTTAATGAGCAATTCTCTAATGCTAGTAACAGCCCTCAGCCCTCATATTGGCTACGACAAAGCGGCTGAAATTGCCAAAAAAGCATACCATGAAGGTACAACGTTAAAAGAAGCAGCGATTGCATCAGGGCTTGTCACGGCAGAACAATTCGATATTTGGATAAGGCCGGAGGATATGGTAAATAATAAGTAGGAAAGAATTAAAATCCGATACACTTAAACTTCTCAGTTGCTCT
This sequence comes from Nitrosospira sp., assembly GCA_003230615.1. Lineage (GTDB taxonomy): Bacteria > Pseudomonadota > Gammaproteobacteria > Burkholderiales > Nitrosomonadaceae > BJGV01. Next base: position 5,978 of record QIFK01000075.1, read on the forward strand.
TGCCAGTCTCATCCGAATCCTATATTAAATGATCGGCATTGTAGATTACTATGCGGTACGCTGGGAAATGATCCGTACAAGCTATCGATGATGAGCGAGCGACACCCAGCACCTACCCACCATAAAGAAATATTACTACTAACATACCTTCATTTCTTTAGAAAAATTCCGATACATTGTAAACAAACTATTAAGTGACAATGGGCCACTAGCGCAAGATACTAATCCTAAAAATACTCAGTGAAAAAATTGTCTCTCATGACCGCCCAAGCTTTGCAAGTATCCATATTTTCATAAAGTCAGAATAATGAAATTGGGAAACAAATGACCGTGAACCTGAACTTTATGTGTACACTGATTCTGGTATATTTCATATTCTGGTGTATTACACCAGCGTACCGGGAATAAAACAATGCGTCATACACTGAACGAACAAGAAAACTCCATGTTGCTCGCCGAAATTGAAATACTTATGAACGAACGTCAAAATTTGCTCAAAACGACCGGTGCAGCAGCAGTATTCATTGCCAATCTAGACAGCAGCAAGTTGCCGGAAGGAACTTACGAAGCGGCTGAGATGCTGTCCAACTGCTTGAATGCTCTCTCTGAGGAAACTTTGCGCGATGCGTTGGAAAAAGTAAAAGCAGAATTGGCACCTGGCGGATGAGATCGAGATGGCGAGATTGGCTACAACGCCACCACCCCCCATTACCACCTAAAGTCGGCCTTATTCTTACTGGTGGAGGTGCCCGCGCTGCCTATCAGGTCGGCGTACTACGTGCAATTGCTGCAATGTTGCCAAAAGGCGCACGCAATCCCTTTCCCGTGATTTGTGGGACCTCTGCCGGTGCAATAAACGCGGCAAGTCTCGCAGTTGCAGCTAGAAATTTCCATGAGGGGGTACGACAACTAGTAGATGTATGGGAAAATTTTCATGTCGACCAGGTTTATCGTTCTGACCCCATTGGCGTATTGTTCAATAGTGTACGCATACTAGCTTCATTGGTATTCAATAAGCATGGCGCAATCTCTCTACTGGATGATTCGCCACTGACAAAATTACTTGTCCATAGACTGCCTTTTCGTGGTATTCAGAAGAGTATTAAATCAGGTGATTTACATGCTTTAGGTATTACTGCGTGGGGCTATACCTCTGGCCAATCAGTTACATTTTATCAAGGCGTAAAAGACATAGCCGCTTGGGACCGAGAACGCCGAATCGGCATCTCAACAAATATTGGCGTTGAACATCTAGTAGGGTCTTCTGCTATTCCTTTTCTTTTTCCTGCGATGAGAATAAATCGTGAATATTTTGGAGATGGTTCCATGCGCCAGTTCGCCCCCATCAGCCCGGCGCTACATTTAGGCGCAGAGCGAATACTTGTAATAGGTGTACACGATACGCTAAATGAGCATCCCGATCGCGCTAGGACAGCTAGTTACCCACCAATGGCTCAGATTGCCGGGCACGTCATGAACAGCATTTTTCTTGATAGCTTAGATACCGACTTAGAGCGCCTACAACGTATCAATGAAATTATCCAACTAATTCCTAGGGAGACACTGGAGAATAGCAGTATGCAACTACGTCCAATAGAAACATTGATTATTTCCCCGAGTGAGGCAATCAATAAAATCGCAGAACGGTATGCACATACTCTTCCGCGCACTATGCGTTTAGCATACCGTGCTATTGGTGCTATGGGACGCGATGGTTCTACACTATTAAGTTATTTGCTGTTTGAAAAGCCGTTCTGCCAAGCATTAATCAAACTAGGTTACCAAGACACGATGTCGCGCAAAAATGAAGTTCTACAGTTTATTGGAACTAACACAGAGGACCGTGTAGGCACTGGCACATAACAAAAATAACAATTAAATTAACAATAAAGGTAATAAAAACTAATATGCTTTCGCCCCCTTATAAATTTTACATTTTTAGAGATTGAAGAATGGACATCGCTAGCTCACAATTATGGGTCGCGGTATTACAAATTATAGCTATCGATATTGTGCTCGGTGCTGACAATGCGGTTGTGATCGCACTCGCTTGTCGACGATTACCACAGAAACAGCGTAACGAGGGTATTTTCTGGGGGGTATTTGGTGCCATAGCCCTACGCGTAATCCTAATTTTTTTCGCGCTCACCTTGCTGAAAATTTCATACCTTAAAATTATTGGCGCACTGTTGCTAATATGGATTGGGATCAAGCTTCTTCAGCCTGAACCGGAAGTCAGTGAACATAAAGTAGACGCCGGCACCACATTGTTGAGTGCAATCAAAACCATCATTATTGCTGATGCTGTTATGAGTCTTGACAATGTCATCGCCATTGCTGGCGCAGCCAAAGATAGCATCGGTTTGGTAGTTTTTGGGTTGCTAATAAGTGTGCCCATTATTGTCTGGAGCAGCAGGTTAGTGATGAAACTGATGGATCGTTTTCCTATCGTTATCACCATCGGTGCCGGATTGCTCGGTTGGATAGCTGGTGATATGGTGATAACCGATACTGTTACCAAGGAATGGGTTAACGTCAACGCAGCTTTTTTGCGCTGGTTATCCCCAGTTTGTGGCGTACTTGTAATAATAATGATCGGTAAATGGTTGGCTGCTAGGACTCTAAGAAAGAAAACGCCTATGGTTGACCTTGCCAATGACCCAGACAAGCCATTACAGCCACCACAAGCATAACTACCATATCATGGGAGAGTAATCATGCTGAAATTTTTGCTGCCAGTGGATGGATCAGACACTTCCAACAAAGCAGTCCATGATTTTATCAAGCTACTAAACTGGTACAAAGAAGCACCAGAAATCCATTTATTGAATGTGCAATTCCCACTACACGGGAACGCTCCCATGCTTATTGATAAAAATAGTATTAACCAGTATCACCAGGAAAAAGGAATGAAAGAGTTACAAGCCGCTCGTGAAGCGATGAACAAGGCAGGTATTAACTACCAGTTTCATATTACCGTGGGAGACCCAGCGGAAATGATTGTACGTTATGAAGAAGAAAATCAATGTAATCAGATTGTCATTGGGCCGCGTAAACTAGGAGCAATAAAGGGTTTACTGTTGGGTTCAGTAGCTAGGAAAGTGATGCAACTCTCGAACGTACCAATGTTGTTGATAAAATAGTAAAGATTAGACGTGGATGTTCGATATAAGTCAGGTTAGAAAAATTATTCCCATTTAATCTATTTGGGTACTATTGTACTGTTTAAGAAAATGTCTGGGTGTAGACTAATCACTAGTTTGTTATTGGTCAAAAGAAACCAGAATGTCGCTTAGAATCAAAGATATAAACTAAGGTAATAAACAGATGAAACTAAAGGTACTTGGATGCAGCGGCGGCATTGGTGGGACACATCGTACCACTTCGATGTTATTGGATGAAGATATACTGATTGATGCTGGCACCGGTGTAGGTGACTTGAGTTTGAATGAAATGGCCAAAATTGATCATGTCTTCGTAACGCATTCTCATCTAGATCACGTAACTTCTATTCCCTTCATAGTAGACAGTGTTGGTTACATGCGTAGCAAGCCGCTCATTGTACACGCTACTCAACCAACACAGGAAATTCTAAAACAGCATTTGTTTAACTGGAAACTTTGGCCCGATTTTTCTGAGATCCCCAGCAAGAATAAACCGCACATGCGCCATCAAAATCTTTCCTTGGGTATAACGGTGGAGCTAGAAGGACGCCGAATCACCCCGGTTCCAGCCGACCATGTAGTACCAGCTATAGGTTTTCACCTTGATTCTGGTAAATCGAGCTTGGTTTTTACCGGCGACACTACCAGTTACGACTCTTTCTGGGCAATAATCAACAAAATCGATAATCTGCGTTACTTGATTATCGAAACCGCTATTCGTAACCAAGAAAAGGAATTGGCGATCACATCCAAGCATCTCTGTGCAAGCATGCTGACTGAGTGTCTAAACAAACTAGAACGTATTCCTGAAATATATATTACTCATTTAAATCCGGGTGAGGCCGATATAATTATGCGTGAAGTTGAAGAATGCGCCAAAATATTTAACCCTAAAAGGCTTATGAATAACCAAGTATTTGAATTTTAGAAACTTTTGAATACTGCCTCTCCATTCCACTCGAATGACATAATGTTATGAGTACAATTAGCCCAGCGAAACTTGCTCTAGACCCCGATTCCGATATCAGCAACAAGCTAGATTTCTCTAAAAATCTGCATGTAGTAACTAATAAGATTCATGCCACCAATAATATTGACGAAATCATATTAGAAGTGAGCAAAGATATTTGCTCTTTGTTTAATGTGGACCGTCTGACTGTCTATTCCGTCAGCGAAGATAAAAGCTGCATCATATCTAAGGTAAAGACTGGACTAAATTCATTCAAAGACCTAAAGCTACCTATTGCGAACCAAAGTATTGCCGGCTTCATCGCCCTAAGCAAAAAGGTCGCTAATATCAAAGATGTTTACGACGAGAGAGAACTAAGAGAACTAAGTCCACAACTACACTTTCAGAAAGAAGTAGACAAGCGTACTGGTTATCGTACCAAGCAAATGCTGGTAGCTCCTATACTAGATTCTAGCGATGACGAGTTGCTGGGTGTAGTTCAACTCCTCAATAGCAAGACCAATGAACCATTTTCGCAAACAGCTGTGGATGGAGTAAATGAGCTTTGCCAAACATTAGCTATCGCTTTTAAGCAACGCCAAAATATTCAACGAACAGTTAAGTCGAAATATGACCACCTAGTCAAGGATGCTGTTATGTCATCGGCAGAGCTCGACCTAGCTACACGTTCAGCGCGTAGAAAGGGGGTTGGACTCGAAGATGTGTTGATCGATGAGTTTCAGGTCAAACTCTCATCTCTTGGGAAAGCACTAGCCTCATTCTTCGGGGTGGAGTATGAACCCTTCAAGTCTGAGCGGATTAAACCGTCAGATCTACTTAAAAATTTGAAACGCGATTACGTCGCAAACAATCACTGGGTGCCAATTGACGATACTAAAGAAGGGTTAGTGATTCTGACACCTGATCCCGAAAAAATAAAATCCTCACGTATCGTCAACAACATTTTCTCCAAGCACAAAATTATTTACAAAGTTTGTCCTACACGAGAATTCCAAGCAACCCTGGATCTGTTCTACGGTTCTAGCGGTATAGCTGAAACAGAAAGCGGGAACATTGATGACATGCTCTTAAGCCTTGAGGATGAAGAAGCACTTCCAGGCGTAGCTGAGGAAGTTTCAGCCGCAGCTGACAACGAATTGGTGAAACTGGTCAACAGAATAATTATTGATGCATACAAAATGGGTGTTTCTGATATTCATATCGAACCTTATCCAGGTAAAGCAAAAACACAAATTCGTTTCCGTAGGGATGGCTCGTTAATGCCTTACATTGAGATACCAGCAAGCTATCGTAACCCAATAGTTACACGCATCAAGATCATGTGCGATATGGATATCTCACAAAAACGTAAACCGCAGGATGGCAAGATTAAGTTCAGAAAATTCGGGCCTCTAGACATTGAATTACGGGTTGCCACTATTCCTTCCGTTGGTAGCATGGAAGATGTGGTAATGCGTATTCTGTCGGCAGGAGAGCCTATCCCGCTCGATAAAATGGGCTTCACTCCACTCAACTTAGAGGAACTCAATTCAACTATTAAAAAACCTTATGGCCTGTTTTTCGTATGTGGACCTACTGGTTCCGGTAAGACCACTACATTGCATTCGATCATGAAATCTCTCAATACTCCTGAAACCAAAATATGGACTGCTGAGGATCCTGTAGAAATTACGCAAAGAGGGTTACGCCAAGTACAGATGAACGTTAAGGCAGGGCTCACTTTTCCATTGGTGATGAGGTCGTTCCTACGGGCCGACCCAGACATTATCATGGTGGGTGAAATGCGCGATAAGGAAACTACCAGTATCGGTATTGAAGCCTCATTAACCGGCCATTTGGTGTTCGCTACCCTGCATACCAACAGTGCTACCGAATCAGTCATACGTCTACTGGATATGGGTATGGATCCATTTAACTTCTCAGATGCACTGCTGGGGATACTTGCACAGCGCTTAGCTAAACGTTTATGCAAGTGTAAGAAATCTCACGCCGCCAGCCAGCAAGAAATCAATGCGCTGCTTGAGGAATATTGTGAGGAGTTAAATAATATTGACCGCTTCAAGGCCGATCCCGAGGCAGCCAAAAAGGAAATTCTTGACGGCTGGACAAAGCAGTATGGCGATGATAAAGGACGAATCATGCTGTATGAGCCAGTTGGTTGTGATTCTTGTAGCGATAGTGGCTACAAGGGCCGCCTAGGATTGCATGAATTGTTGATTGCTACCGATACCATAAAAAAGAACGTCCAAGAACATGCGCGGGTAGCTGAAATGTTAGTCACCGCACTCGGTGAGGGCATGCGCACCTTGAAGCAGGATGGTATGGAAAAGGTATTAGAAGGCATTACTGACATGAAACAAGTACGCATGGTCTGCATCAAATAAAGCTACGACAGAAATAAAACCAGAGAAAGATATGAGCACTACAACCGCAGACGACCTGTGGATACGGCTGAAAGAACTCAATAGCATCGGCATCGCATTGTCGAAGGAACAGAGCACGACACGGCTTTTAGAAACCATTTTAGTTGCTGCTAAGAACATTACAAATGCGGACGGCGGCACGATTTACTTGATGCAAGGCGAAGGCAAAGAACGCATTCTGAAATTTGAGATAATCCGCACTGATTCCCTTCACTTAGTAATGGGTGGTACCACTGGAGCACCTATCCCGTTCTATCCCGTAAAACTAATTGGTGAGGACGGGAAGCCTAATAACTCCATGGTAGTGGCCTACGCAGCACTACATGACTGTACCGTCAACATCAATGATGCCTACACAGTCGATGGATTTGATTTCTCGGGTACCAAAGATTTTGACAAGAAACACGGATACCGCTCCCAATCATTTTTAACCATACCGATGAAAAACCACGAGAGTGAGATCATCGGCGTATTACAACTTATCAACGCAAAACACAAGCAGCAAAAATCAATTATCCCCTTTACGGATGCTGACCAGAATCTGGTTGAGTCGCTTGCCTCTCAGGCCGCTATTGCGCTGACAAACCGACAACTTATTAATCAGTTGGAAAATTTGTTTGAGTCCTTCATCAAACTAATTAATACTGCAATTGACGATAAGTCACCCTACACAGGAAGACACTGTGAGAGAGTACCAGCACTTACCATGATGCTTGCTGAAGCAGTCAACCAGACCACTACTGGGCCACTCAAAGATTTTCATATGACTGAGCTCGACCGCAAGGAACTGAAAATTGCGGGACTGCTACACGATTGCGGTAAGATTTCTACACCAGTGCACGTAGTAGATAAGGCCACTAAACTGCAAACTATTTTTGACCAAATCCACATGATTGACACGCGCTTTGAAGTATTAAAGCGTGATGCCGAAATAGAATTACTTAATGCCAAACTAGAAGACTGCAAAGACGTTGGAGCACAAGCCATTGCGGAGCTAGAACAACAATTTCAGGAACGTATCTCAAAAATAAATGAAGAACGTGAGTTTCTTCGAGAATGTAACATAGGCGGGGAATCCATGGCGCCGAAAGATCAAGAGCGAGTCAGACAAATAGGCACTAAATACACTTGGCGTAACATAGCTGGAAAAGAAGTTTCTTTTCTGACCGAGGACGAAATAAATAACCTTAGCATCAAGGCTGGCACACTAACGGCAGAAGAACGCAACATTATTAATCACCATGTTGTCGTTACCATAAAGATGCTGGGGGCGCTTCCCTGGCCTAAAAAATTACGCAACGTGCCTGAATATGCCGGCGGACATCATGAACGCATGGATGGAAAGGGCTATCCTAGAGGCCTTACTCGTGAACAAATGTCAGTACAAGCACGAGTAATGGGTATAGCCGATATTTTCGAAGCGCTGACCGCTGCAGATCGTCCCTACAAGAAAGGTAAAACGTTAACAGAGTCGCTTCATATTCTGGGAAAATTCAGACTTAATGGACACCTAGATCCTGATTTGTTTGATGTTTTTGTACGCGAGAAAGTCTATCTAGAATACGCCAGACAATTTCTCGATCAAGAACAGATTGATAGTGTAAACGAATCAAACATACCTGGCTACATACCATAGCGTATACATTATTGATTATATTTATATTAATATCCACATTCTTGTATCTTCTGTAGTAATTTTATTGCATTTTTGTTGTTACTCATTGACATGCTGACATGCCGCACAATGTCGCATGACAAAAAACGGAAGTTACTACCCATTTCTGCCCATTTCTACCCATTTTCACACCTAAAACAAAGAAAGTGAAAAACATCACAAAAACAAATAAATAAAAAATAAAGCTAAAGATAGCACTTCATTGGCATGGAACGTGCATTAGGTTAAGTTAAACAAGCAACTAGCCGATAATAACCATTATGGTAATTTTTTTGAGATGAAGAGCAACCAATGCGACAAATAGAATTAAAAATATTAAAAAAAGGGTTTACCTTGATCGAACTGATGATTGTGGTTGCAATTATCGGTATTCTTGCAGCAGTGGCGATCCCAGCTTATCAGGATTACCTTGCCAGGTCGCAGATGGTCGAGGCGTTAAATCTCTTAAGTGGCGCCAAAACACCGATAGCTGATTACTATGGGAATATTGGGACCTGGCCGACCGGCTCAACGTTTAGCAGCCTTATCACCCAGCAAAGCGGAAAGTATGTCGCCTCCATGTCGGCAGCTAACCCCTCAGATTTTGAGATAACCGTAACCATGAGAAATGCCGGCGTGAGCCCTGGTGTTAGGGGTAAACAATTGCAGCTGGCAACATCGAATGCCCAGACCTGGACGTGTAAGCCAGCTTCTGTCAATGGGGTTGATAGCAAATATCTTCCTCAGGTTTGCAAATAAAGAGACAGGATTACGACATATAGGACACATTATTGCATTAGCTGGCATAGAAGTTGCTTGTATGTAATCAGCAAGAAAGGTTAGTACCTAAACTTTAAAAGCGGTTTTTTTACAAAAGGAGTCTTATCACAAATACAAAAAGGGTTTACCTTGATCGAGCTGATGATTGTGGTTGCAATTATCGGTATTCTGGCAGCAGTGGCAATTCCGGCCTATCAGGATTATATCGCTCGGGCGCAAGTCACTGAAGCAATCAATCTGATGGGTGGCGTGAAAACTCCAGTTGCCGAGTTTTATGCTGATAAAGGAACGTGGCCGACAACGACCGAATTTAATGCGCTTATCACTACCCAAGCCGGGAAGTATATAGCTAGCGTTACTCCGTTAACCCTAGCATCGGGTTTTCAGGTAACCGCAACATTTAAAGCTACCGGGGTAAGTGCAGGCTTAACTAGCTCGACCATGCGGTTAGCAACAGGAAATGGACAGGAATGGTTCTGTGACGCAGCCGGGATTGTCTCTGTAGGGGGTACGGATGGATCTACCGCCCTACAATACCGCCCTGCAGCCTGTAAGTAACAATGATTCAGGTTAATAAGTAACAAAACCAAAGCCCCCACCTGCATATTTGCAGGTGGGGGCTTTTGTGTCTGATAAAGATGTGCTTAGATTAATACGAAAGTCCGCTTTTGGCACAAAGCAGACACTCAGTGATTAAGTTCTGTCGATAGCAGATGACATATTAAGATTATCTCTATAAGACCGTTGTTATAGAGATGAAACAAAGAGGATTTAAACTTTTCGGAGTAATGCCAGTAACAGAACCAGAGATCCAAAGATGGATCAATAAAGTCGCGCCTGGAATATCCCAACTACAAAGCAAAGAATATGCACGGCAATGGAATGTAATCGACAAGATTAGACAAGCAAAAAGTAAAGGAGGATTCTAGGCAGTTTCATCCCTCCTACCAACATTCGTATTAATGAAATCCGAATGTCCGCTTTTGGCACAAAGCAGACATTCACAATCAGCAAGTCAGACAACATGGTAAAAATGATGTAGCTGGCAGACTTCAAGATGGTACAGGAAAACGCTGGTAAGCAATATATGTCAACGAAGAAACAACATGAATACGACTGCAAGAAAGAGAAATATCGAATAATTTTTCTAATTACCTACTCTGAAAATATGGGAGAAGGTAATGTTGTTAATACCTACGTTGAGCCGCAAAAATGGGTGACAGTAGTCTCTGATAGCGTGGGCAAAGTCATGTGGAAATACGCCTGTGGGAAGTGATGGGTGAATGAAAAATACGCTATGAAAAAATGGATTTTAGTTATAGCTGCCATATTGACGCTGTGTAGTAGTGTTGCTATGTCAGCAGAAAATGATAAAGACGTTAGTATATACGGATTGGGAAGTCAGCAATGCGGGACATATCTAAGCAATCGCCAAGAAATTGATAAAAACTCATACAAAGGTCGTGCATCGGAGATTTATGCTGCTTATTTTCATGGTCTAGAGTGGGTACAACATGGCTACTACAGGCGCACAAATAGATACAAAATTTTCCAGAAGTAAATCTGTGAATGTCCAATTTGACGACCGCTTTTGGCACAAAGCAGACGTTAACGAATGATCGCTTTCAACCTAAAGCAGAGGTTCATAAATCTAAAGTTTATAAGAAATTTTCCGTTTTTAAGTAGTAGCCACTTAGGGACTTAGATTTATGTAAGTGACTAGACGACACCATTTTCTCTCTGCAAGCAGATTATGTGGTGATCAATGAAAAGGGTTTGCTTGTAATTTAACCCTGGTACAGAACGACATTTCTCCTATTTTCAAAGAAGCAGGGGTTAATTATATTTTGCTCAATAACTATCGAAGCTCAGCTCGTACTGTGCGTGTTGTAGTTTCCCAACAACCTCTCTAGAAAGGACAATATGAAAAATATATCGGTCACAGTGGCGTGGGTATTTGCTTTTATCGTTATGGTCTTACCTATATTCGGATGTATTGTAAATTCTGCGTATGGAGTGGAGACACTTTCTATAAGCTGCAAGATCTATAATTTCATCCATGTAACAACAGCTATCGGGTTTGCAGCTATTGCTTTGTTAGGTGGAAAACCACTGGTTCCTTTCATGCGGACATTCGGCATGATCTACATGTTGGTTGCACTAATCGGATTTTTAGGGATGAACCTACAAGTAGGGTATCAGTGGTTAGATGTCATCAGCGTCAACGCGCTAAACTATATTGAATTGGGTCTGGGGGTTTCTCTTTCTGCCATAGGTTCAATGTTGTATAAACGCCAACGCCTAGTTAGTTGCACCGCCTAAATTTAACGGTCTACATCAAAAAACTACTCTGGTATCAGGAGTCTAATTGCAGGCAGCAACAATTGATCATACCAATGTCCGCTTATGGCACAAAGCGGACGTTCAGAGGAAAATTCGAACTTCAAAGCTTCACCTCTTGATATATTCGTCTGACACTACTCTAATTTACGACCTGATTTATTGTTGAATATCTCGCTTTGTCTTAAAGCTGTAGCCTTTAGATTTCATGCATATATTAAAGACATTATGTCCATACCCAACTGCATTAGCTTCTTCTTCACATGCTAATTTATCTCTCTCGTAGTCAATCTGAGTGACGACATCTTTTTGCCAGGTCTTTGGTGCACATCCAACAAATAAAGTTAGTAGTGTAATTATACAAACCAGATAGCTCTTCAATGTTCCACTCCTTAGGAATAGGATAAACAAGACCCTTCCAATCAAATGCTGAAAGCATTAGATTAGTAGCTTAAATCTAATCAAACGATTAGATTTATAAGCTTTATACGGATGCTCGATTGATAAGGTTACAAATAGCTAAATTAGCATTTAGCTAAGATTTGTGTAACCTCATTACTTTGACACTCGTATATTAATTAGAATATCTAGTATTCCTAAAGAAAAAATGAAACCATATTTATTATTATCTTGCTTACTATTAGGTGCCTGCACTAGTCTACCCCAAGCAATGAAGGATGCGCATGTGGCGGATGTTACCTATGCCCAGGCCAGTCAAAACATAGATAGTCATAAGGATGCACTCGTACGCTGGGGTGGGGTTATTATTGATGTGGAAAACGAAGAAAATTCTAGTCTTGTTCAAGCACTGTTCTATCCTCTCAATTATTTTGGGCGCCCTAAACTAGGTAGGCCACATGGAGGACTCTTTGTCTTTAAAAGTACTGAATTTCTCGATCCTGAAGTTTATGTGATAGGTAAAGAAATTACTGTTGTGGGAATACTAAATGGAGGTATTAAACTCACTGCAGGAGAAGAAGTTATTCAAGTGCCGTTGCTGTTATCCACGGCTATTCACCTATGGCCAGAATACTATCACAAAGACTATTATGATTACGGTGGCTATAGTGGTCGCTATGCTGGGTTCGGGTTCGGTGGATGCGGCCTTCATACCTGCTATGGATATGATAGTTATCCCGTTATCCGAGGAAGATACTATTTGCCCTATCGGTACTAGCAAATAAGAATGTTGGTTTCTATGAATGTCTACTTTTGGCACAAAGCGGACATTAAGCCAAATGGAAGATAATGCATATGTCATATTTATGATAACAGTCCACAACTAGTTCAGAACAAGCCCCGCCACCTCCATCTATGCAGCCAAACCAGATAGACGCCAGAATCGTAAACTGGAAGAAGATCTTGAGGACCTTGGGGATGCCATAGAAAACCAACCTCGTTCAAGAAATTAATTCTTTTATCTGATAATTTGGTTTATCCATTGATCTGACACAAATTCTTTTTGGGCAGACCAGGCTGAATCATCTACCGTTGACCCGCCCGCCAGTACCGCTGAAAAGATCGTTACATCGAGCCGCTCACAACCTACGACAGTCAATAATTCTCCAGTTCAGCGGTGGTGCGTTAGCGCCATCCGCTTTAACCATTCATTTGCAAGGATATTATAGGACAACCCCTACTTAACATCCTTCACTGCAAGGGTGATTTTGTGAATTTTTCCGGTAAAACGAGTCTTGTCGCGCCCGATGCCGATACCTTCGGCGACCGGTGTCTGGTTGTCAAGACCAACATCAGCCGTCTCATCAGCAGAGAAGATCAAGGGCTGAGTCTTGCCGATCCGGCCTTCGGCGACGGTCTTTCCATTGACAGAAAGCGCAGCCTTGCCACCCTTGCCAAGTCCGCCACCATCGTAGATAAAATCCAGCTTGATCGTGGCAGCCCCTGCCGGCACCGCGCTGGTTGATGCAACAGTAAAGCGCTCGAGTCCAAGATAGTTATAGGTGTAGATTGGTTTGCTGTCTTTCATATAGAGCGACCAGCCTCCGAATCGTCCACCCTGGGTAAGAATCACACCATTCGCTCCGCCCTTGGGTATCTCGACCTTGGCCGTGATCGTCTTCGAGCGGTTCTTCACATTCATGAAGGTGTTCTCCAGCATGCCGTCCATCCCGGGGTAAAGCGTGAGTGCTGTTCTGTCACCCAAGAGATCCGGACGACCTGCAATG
>QIFK01000226.1 GCA_003230615.1 Nitrosospira sp.
CCTAATCAAATGAACTACCGCCACACATCGGGGGAGGCAGGGAAGCACGTAGAGATATATTTTGAGAGGAAACGAGGATGAATTACATATTAGACGGACATAAAGTAATAGAAGAACCGGACATATCAAAATGGGCCCAATGGTTTCAGGTTGGTGACAGGGTGGTAAAAAAAACTACCCTTCAAGACAAAGAGGGGATCTCGGTTAAAATATCAACGGTATTCTTAGGGTTAGATCACTCGTTTAGTGATGGCCCGCCATTATTGTTTGAAACGATGGTTTTTGGTGGAGAGCTAGATCAAGAAATGGACAGATGCACTACATGGGACGAAGCTGTGATAATGCACGGGCTGATGTGCGATAAAGCAAAGTACTCAATAAAATGACAGAAATATACCTAAAAAAAGTATTCGGTGTCCTCGGCCCTAATGACGATGATGCCAAGGAGTACCTGGAGAAACTAAAAAGCGGCGAGGTAATAAAAGCTACTGTAACCAGACCACGTAATTATGATTTCCACAAAAAGCTATTTGCCCTACTGGATGTCGCTTATGACGCATGGGAAATAGAGCCAGTAGAATACAAAGGCGTACCGATTGAAAAAAATAAGACGAGGTTTAGAAAAGACATTACTATCATGGCTGGATTTTATGAGATGGTGGTTAATGTTAAAGGGGAGGTCAGAGCGCAGGCTAAGTCAATCAGCTTTGCAAGCATGAGCGAGGATGAGTTTTCAGAATTATACAGTAAAATCATAGACGTGATATTGAAACGGGTACTAAAAAACTACACCAGGGCAGACCTGGATCGGGTCGTTGAAGAGGTAATGTCGTTTACATAACGAGGAAAACAGAATGAGACAATACGCAATACCAATAGGCAATTATCTGATCTGGGTAGCAGATGATGGCAAGATAGGAATACAGGTTAGAGAAGGCGAATCAGGTATATTTTCAGAAAAAGAACTGGAAAAAGTAATAGACAAGTTTTACAAAGAAAACTTCTAAAGAGGAGAACATCGTGATAGAAAAATATGAATTAACCACCCTGAAAGATATATTTAATAATGTCCCGATAGACAGGGTTGAGGACTGCATGAAAGAGCTAGCCGCCCTGTTGATCCAAGCTAAAACAATAGATATGTCTATGCGTGCCGTTGCTCATCTAACAGCCGGAGACGCCGCAGATGTCAGGACGGAATGGCCTGAGCCTGTGATATGGGTCGACGATGGGGAGGGAAATATAGTCACAGATATAGAGTTAAATAGTGAAAAAATAGGATCCATAAAAAGCAACATAAACAGCCCGAGGGCATAGGAGAGAATAGTGGAAAAAATATCACACATTGCACAGGAACGAGCAAAAAGAACCACAATACATGGTCCCGAAGGGCTAGCAGATTTAATTATGAGCGGGTCGGCACACAACACAGACCCATCAAGACCATTTACTGGCCAGCCACATACGGATCAAGGCGAAAGAGGAAAGCAAGAACTGTCCGGTATAAGGATGCGGGATGTGGCAGATTGCTTAGTGAGGTCATACGTGAGGGCGGCAGGCAGTGATCTGCTTAATGATAAAACCGATAACAACACACTTACATACAACGATGTGTATGAGATTGATTTTGATAAGATTGACCCAATCACTGTGGTGCAAAACTTGACGTGTGAGATAGAAAAGATGATGGGAATATTTCCAAACATTCCGGGACAAAAGGAAAAACCATGAAAACCCAATCCCTATTCAGCCACTTAATCGACAGACTGCGAGACCACTACAGTCCTACTGTCATAAAGACGACATCGTGTGATAATGACTATGCCTACAAGCAACTAATGGAGCGCACCAGAAAGCGGATCCAGCATAAGATCACAGAACTGGGCGAGGCCTGGATAGGCCATGTTAACTATGTGAGTAAGGCGAAGTATTGAACGGACGTAAGCCAAATAAGGAAGAAAAGAAATGGCTCGATGCTATTACCGAGCTAGGCTGTATCGTTTGCCGCCAGGAAATGAACATCTATTCACCAGCGGAAGTGCATCATATTAACGGTGGCAGCAATCATCTTGAGAGCATCCCGTTATGTTTTGAGCATCACCGGTCAGGCCGATATAGCAAGCCCTGCACATCAAGACACCCATACAAAGGTATGTTTTTTAAGCTGTATGGATCCGATAGAGAATTGCTTGATATAGTAAAGGAAATGTTAAAATAGTGCTATAATACAGGAGGTTGTATGATAAAGAAAATCAGAATACTCGGCATAGACTATCCGGTGACCTATGTTGATATGTGTGGAAATGTGGGCCAGTGCCACAACCTGGAAACAAAGATAGTTATCGACACAGCCCAGAACAGCGAGCAGCACCAGCCCTGTGTTTTATTGCATGAGATTATTGAGGCACTGGACTACCGGCTTGAGTTAAAACTAGACCATAACGTATTAACCTCTTTAGAATCAGGTCTATACCAAGTATTCCGTGATAACCCAGGATTGGCTAAATACATAATAACGGGGAAATAGATGCCAAAAAAAGCAGATGCCAACCAGCCAGCCATTGTTAAAGCTATTCGCAAAATGGGCGCATCGGTACAGCATCTACACACTGTCGGCCAAGGTTGCCCGGACATTATGATCGGTCTCAATGGTTATAATTATCTTGCGGAACTGAAAGACGGCGACAAGCCCCCAAGCGCCAGAAAGCTAACATCTGATGAACGAGACTGGCACAGGCAATGGAGGGGTCAGGTGGTCACCATCGAAAACGAGCAGCAGGCGGTGGACTTTGTGAGGTCTATTCGAGAATCCGGTCTATGAGGACTAAATACCAATACCGCCACATAGTCATATTATTGACGGATTGGGCAACGTGGCAAACCAAGGGTATTCAAGCTCTTGATTATCCATCAGAAACCCCTGAGAGCCGGATGCGTGTAGAGCTAGCCCCTACAAAGAAACACAGAAAGAAACGATTTATCGAATACGCAGCAATGGGGAAGGAAACAAGATCAACCAGACCCCAAACCCCCGGATACACACCGAATAGACGTATGGCTACTGTCCACATGGCCATCCAGAGTGTAGATGACACCCTAAGACGACTAGCACAGGCCAAATACATTGACGGCCTCCCAGAGAGCGCCTTATTGGCTCACATGGGAATGAAGAAATCCAAGTTATACGAAGAACTCAATAACTTACACGCATTTGTAGACGGATGGATAAATGCAAAAAAGAGTTGAATTGTCCGGATTTGCGTGTATTATTATAGTCATACTACCCTAAAAGACAGTATACCTCTTAATCCACGGCCTAGTCTGCGGCCATAAGCAGACAATCCCCCCCTTTTCCCACCCTACGGGGTGGGTTTTTTATTACGGAGGATCAGCCTGGCTTTATCGATCGCGGCTTTAACAAAAAACCCTGACAAAGTGCGAGAGTCTAATATAGCCGCTTTCTGGATCAGCTCTTTCTCGGCCAGGGAGATACGGAAATTAACAAAAACTTTTGATTTAGGCATGATTTTACTCTTTTTGTTAGCCGAAAATAACCCCGATCACTGCCAGCCCAAAATAGGCCAGCAGGATCAGGCGAGTGGAGAAGGTCATAATACGATCTCCAGAAAATGCACTGTATTAACTATCCACAGCGCACATACAGCCACAATATAAACGAGAGTATCCATTAGGCGGCCTCTTTGATTTGCTCAAGCGTCACAGGGGACCAGTTTATATCTAACTCAACACCGGCGCTGATAATCTCTTGAATAGAGATATACCCAAGCTCTGGATAGCCGAGGTCAGCAAGACCAAAGGCCTGTATTTGCCCGTCACCGTCTGGATCTGAATCCTTTTCGGTGATGTAAAAATCGCCTGCATTACAAAAATAATGTAGGTAGACCACGGCTTGATCTCCCATGCCATTCTGACCATAGGTCTCAGGCATACTGGAGACAACATCGGCAAGATTAACCAGTAAATCTATAATATCGCGCCACCTGTTGCCAAGAGGCGCTGGAATGGCTAAACTGCTTTACTAACGATGATTGCTTTAGTAGGACGCTTGAAAAAACCAAACTTGTCATCCTTGTCACTCACATCCACCTTAGCTATGAATGAAATGGTATCGCCTTTGTTAGCGTCAAGCGACATAGGGTAGCTGCCCCACACTTTAAATCCCTGCGGTGCTCTAACTAACATTTTGAGCACTGTGCCATAAAAACTATCCTGACTCTTGATGCACAGGATTTCACCTGTGATGTTGATGCGGGCGTCAGTAACTGGGACAGGATCAGCAGCTGCGGCTTCCGCTACTCGTTGTTGCTCATACTTTTCAGCCTGGGTAAGCGGCCTAACACCATCAGTTTCATCAGCAATAGTGCAAGCGAGGTGAACCCCAAACGGAATGTTGGCACTTAATGTGTGATTAAAATCCTCCAGCATCCACCAGAAATAATCCACGTCATCAGCAAATACGTTAGACAACCGTTGCCCACGGAACTTACCGTAAGGAATAAAATCAGGATTAATGAGTTCAAGCTCCATGGCCCATCGATCATCCCCGCGTAGCTTGCCAATTTCATCAAGCTCAAAATATCCAGCGTGTAATTCCATACCTGCGCGATCAGCAAACACTCGCGCCTTGTCCTGCGCGGTATCCCAGTTTGTGGAAAGATTCTTAATGTAATTTTCAACGCATGCGGTTTCAGTAGCGACTATAGTACGCAACGTATAAAACCCATACTTTTCACCGGTGCTGATAAATGCAATTCGTGAAGTCATTTTAATTCCCTCTTGTTGATAAGCCATTATCGCGGGCTCTGATTAAAAAGCCCGTATGTTGATAACTACAGTATACACAATGTATAGCGATTGTCTAGCAAAGTATAGATATAATTAACTACCTAAACGCCTGAAAAGCTTATGAAAACTCAAAACAAGACATCAGAAAGCCAAGCAATGCAGGACTATTACGATGGTAATGAAAATCATCCTGGCGGAGCGCCCACTAAATACAATAACGCTGTATTAACCACAGCTATTGATTACCTAAATAACTTCAAAGAGCACGGACAGAATGTTCCTACCATTGCAAGACTCGCGCAACTGCTTGAAATAACAGAAGTTACTTTATATCAATGGGCAAAGCATGAGGATAAAGCCGAGTTATCTTATACTTTAGACAGAATCAAGCAATCACAGAAGATAGAACTGATTGAAAACGGTCTAGCAAGCAACTACAACTCAAACATCACTAAATTAATGCTTTACAATCATGGGTTTAGTGAGAAGCAGCAGGTCACAGGACAAATCCAGGTCAGCAAGGTTGAGCGTAGTATTATCGACGTGACGCCAGCGCTCGGGCACGAGGAAATAGAAGGGGAAACAACGAGTTAGATGGATGCGCCACAAAATGTCCCACTAGGTGTCCCACATGGTACAATGTCCCATTATAATTAAGGAGAATGTCCCATGTCCCGCCAAGAATGTCCCACGCTTACAGAGGCGCTAGAAACAGCAGGAATCAACAAAACAAGATTGGCTGAATTGCTGAACGTAAATCGCAAGACCGTTCAGAGAATGGGTGATGAATTGACGCCAGACGTTCAGGCGGTATTATCTAAGATCCCCAAAACAGAACCAACCATTCCGCGAACTGTAAGCGGGACAACAGAGAAATATGCGGAAGCGATTAAAGTGCAACCATACGATATGCTGGCACCGATCAAATGGCACCCAGAGATTAATCAAAAGATATTCGACGGTCACGGACGTGGCGTTCCTGTAGACGGGTTTGTTCTCATCTCAATGGGTCGCGTTGCCGATAATATGCCGGAGTGCCAGGTCGTAGCAGAGACTGACTGGATGACACGATTAGCGCACAAATGCGATCACAGCTACAAAGGATGGACCTGCAAGCCATGTCTATATTAAGAGGTAACGCAATGCGTAAACTACTACTGTTAGCAATCCTGGTCTCTACACCGGCCCTGGCCCAACACGGTGGCCTGTGGCATGAGCCGAGTGGCCAACCGTATAATCAGCAGCCACAAGGCTATTCCAAGACTGACTCTCGCTCACAACAGCAAGAGTATGAGCGCCAGTTAAGACGCGAGCGTGAGCTCAAGCGGGATCGCAAGCCTAATTGCCGGTCTAAGTCATTGATGTGTTGATTAACCGGCCATACTGACGCCCTGACAAGCCCTGTAAGCCACGATCTCAAGACGACCTATACCCTAACCACCCTGTAAATAACACTAGCCTGACGCGGGTATGTACAAGGCGTACCGTCGGCCCTCCAAGCCGTACAGCCAGGGTTCGACTCCCTGTATCCGCTCCATTAATTATATTAGAAAATTGTTATATAGTGATAGGGGGGGGGAAGTAGCGTTGGTACTAAAGATATGTGTCTGCCCCAACTTTTCTAAAATCCCAATTCTAATACCCACACAGCCTGTAGGTGTATGTCCACATTAAAAATAGATACCGCCAGAGTCTTTACGCCACTCCTACAGCCGAGTCGTTATAAAGGATTATGGGGGGGAAGGGGGTGCGTTCATCCTGACACGCTGATTGACACCCCGGACGGGCAGGTAAGGATTAAAAACTTTAAGGGGGGTGAGATACACTCTTACCATGAAGGTAAGGTTGTTATTGGAAATGCGACCAAGCCAGTTCAGTATCCCGCCGAGGATTTATTCAGGGTGGTGTTTGAGGATGGCCGTGAGATTATTGTAACGGACGAGCATAAGTTCCTTACAGATAGGGGATGGGTTCAATTACAGCACCTTTCCAAGTCCGACGCTTGCGTCTGCGAGCCTTGTCCAGAGCCTTCATGCCTTCCTCAGACCACTTCGGGCACTTGCCCTTCAGGGTTTCGCGAAGGTGTTCGGCATTATTTGAATAGAGTTCAAGATTATCTGGGTGGTTATTTCGGGGATTATCGTCTAAATGATGAACAACTTCTCCCGGCAGAAGATAGCGGCCTAGTTTTTTCTCAATTACCAAGCGGTGCACAGCCACATAACCGCCATGCTTTGTTTTATGGGGATGGTCGATTACTCTCTGATATAGATGGCCGCTCGTCGTTGTTTTTACGCCACCTCGCCAGTTTGGGCGCTCCTCTCTGCGCGGAGGGGAGAAATTATACAGCCTTGGGAAATTATAACGGCGAAAAACCTTCTGGACTGATTTTGGGGTTACGCCTAATTTTTCTGCTATTTCTCTGGAAAAATACCCTTCTCGTGCCAGGGCTAATATCTGCTTTACTTGTTCGGGTTTACGGCACCCTTTCAGATCTAGCTCAAAATCTGAAAAAAGCTCTTGGCAATCTTTTTTACGGCGCTCTCGATAATTCATTGGGTTCTCCTGTTTGTGACCACGACCGACTTATTTTAAATAAAATTGTCGATATTTGCAAGCACAGCCACCAGCCATATTGGGATTTACACGTACCCATATATGAGAATTATTTATCGAACGGCATCGTTAATCACAACTCTGGAAAAAGTCACTTCTTTGCGGAGTCTGCGGTTGAGCATTGCGTAATGGTTTCTGGCGCTCGTGTTGTTTGCGTTCGTGAGGTTCAAAAATCCTTGAAAGAATCGGTGAAGTTACTGATAGAGGATAAGATTAAGTCCTTTGGACTTCAGGGGTCTTTTACTATTCTCAATGACCATATCGTGACGCCTGGTGGTGGGATCATCGTTTTTAACGGGATGGCAGATCATACTGCCGAGTCCATCAAGTCTTTGGAGGGGTTTGACATAGCGTATGTTGAGGAAGCCCAGACCCTCACTGAAAGGTCTTTGGAGCTTTTAAGACCTACGATTCGTGGATCTGACCGGATGAAGGCACTCGGAAGAAAATCTGAAATTTGGTTTTCATGGAACCCAAAAAATGAAAACGATGCTGTGGATAGATTTTTGAGAGGCGCTGTTGTCCCCTCCGATAGCATTGTCATAAATTCAAATTATTCAGATAACCCGTGGTTCCCGGAGGAGCTAAAACAAGAGAGGGAGTTTGACGAAATAAACAGCCCCGGACGGTATGGGCACGTTTGGTTAGGAGAGTATGAACCTCAAGCCGTTGGTGCGATCTGGACAAGAGACGTTATTCAGAGAAATCGAAGACAGGAAGCCCCACGATTAGGCAGGATTCTGGTAGGGGTCGATCCCTGTATTTCATCCAAACCGGGCTCAGATGAAACCGGTATTATTGTCGGGGCGATGGGGCACGATAAGCGCGGCTATGTTTTAGCTGATTTTTCGACTTACGGCACCCCCAGGCAATGGGCTGAAAAAGCTGTCGCGGCCTATGATTTGTACGATGCCGATGCTATCGTTGCCGAAGTAAATCAAGGTGGCGAGATGGTCGAAAACACCATCCACTCCATTCGCCCCGGAATTAAAGTCATTCCGGTTCGTGCGACACGAGGAAAACACGTCAGGGCCGAGCCGATTTCAGCGCTGTATAGTCTGGACAGGATCTCCCATGTAGGCGAATTTCCAAAACTTGAGATGCAGCTTTGCCTGTTTACAGCAGACGGGTATTGCGGTAACGATTCAGCTGATCGAGCAGATGCCATGATTTGGATT
This sequence comes from Nitrosospira sp., assembly GCA_003230615.1. GTDB lineage: Bacteria > Pseudomonadota > Gammaproteobacteria > Burkholderiales > Nitrosomonadaceae > BJGV01. The sequence continues at coordinate 8,601 of QIFK01000226.1, forward strand.
TTTCATGAGCTGTTTCCGAAGATGACTAAAGGGGAAAAAGTCAAGAAACGACCTATGGTAACTAGAGTCAATAATAAGTATTCTCCACACAGAGCCTATGGAACACGTTGAATTGACCCCTTTGAGGGAAGAGCTTAACCGTGAGCGAGAAGCTTCGCGTAGAGAAGCCATCAACCTTCAGCAGGAAGTTGAGCCGACAGAAGGAGAAAAGAAGAACGGCTGGACAAAAAAGACGCTGACAAAGTATTTATCCGACAGGATGGCTGCACAATCTCTGTCGGTCGATGTCAACAGTCTTCACAGACAAGCTGCGCGTAGACCAAATAGTCAAAATCATCAATATCGCGTACATCGGTGGCGACGATGAAAATACTTACACTAAATTTGCCAGAAGATTTTGACACAGGTTTGGTGTGGCATAATTTGCCCAGAGACACTCTATACACAATAGAATCTATTGATGATGGGGATTTGTTAGACAAAGAAAAAATGGAGGGGCTTGGGAAACTTCAGGGTTTAGCGATGTATAGAGCATTTGAATTTCGTAATAATCCTGATATTTATCCTGATTTGAAAAGACGGGGGGAAGAAAATGAAAACAGGTGATCTGATCGAGTCATCCATCTGGGTAACGGGCGATGAGCCGAAGGCGTTACTTGACAGATACAAACAGGACGTGACCGAGGCCATTAGTTACCTGTGCCAAGAGAATGGCATGACGTATGGTGATGTCACGTTTATCGAAAAACATCCAATGGACGACATACCAGAAGTCCCAGATCATATATCAGGATCGAGAGTCAGACTGTTGGTTGGCGAGGCCTATGTGACGGGCGTAGTAGTTGAGACTACCGAAGGATCTTTTGTCAATAATCTTGATCACAAGGACTTAATGAAGCTCAGAACAATCATCCGTCGATACGGTACAAGGAGTAATGCTGATTGCGACGCTATCATTGAGCAGATCGGCCCTGAAGCGGCGATTGATACATTGAGATCACTTCATTGATACGACGCGCCCAACCAGAAGATCTTTATCCTCTATGTGATATGGCACAAAGATTCATTGCCGAGAGCGGGCTTCCTTACACCTATGATCCAGATCTGGCCAGAGACACTTTCTGGGAAGGTATCAACAGCGGTATTTTGATAGTAGACGATCAAGATGGTATTTTATCAGGTGCAATTATGGGATATATGGGCAGGGATTTCTGTATTGAATATACCGCCTATATTACCAAGTTATACATTGAAAAAGAATTTCGCGGAAGCTCAATAGCAAGAGAACTTGTTAAGGCTTTTTTGAAAGAGACAGAAGAAGCAAAGCTTGTTTTCACATCTGCGACCGCCGGAATGGGCGAAAGAATTGAAAAATTATATGTAAGATTATTTGAACGATCAGGATTTAATGTCTTGGGAAGAATTTTAGTCAAGGAACAATTATGAGCAAAATAGCAAAATTATTTGGGTTTAGCGGGCCAAAAGCCCCCCCACCACTCCCGCCAATCCCTAAACGGGAAGACCCATCCATCGCAAGCGCCAGAAAGAAACAACGATCTGCCGAGTTGATGCGTAAGGGTAGGCGGGCTACAATTTTAACCCGTGGGATAGAAGATCCACTTGGTGCGACCAGACCAGAGGCAAGAACTTCAGAATTGTTAGGAGAATAATATGGCAGTAACATTTACGTTAATTAAAACGTCGCCTATCCGATTTCAAGGGCTTAACGCAGACTCAAAACCCACGACTTACGCGGCTCCAGGGGATGCTGCTAAAGCTGTCCCGGCGGGTTCTATATTTATCGAAACTGACACCGGCAATACAGATATATTTAGCGGCACAAGCTGGTATCAAATCGGAACTGGTGGCGCGGGGAGAACCGGCACACTCGCATCAACCACTGTCGCAGTCGCAGGCTTGACGACCATAGGCGCGGCTATTGATGTGTCTAATTTCAACTTTATCAAGGTTGTAATAGACAACTCAGACGATACTGGCTCAGCAGCAATTAAGTTTGATGCTTTTGAAATCCAGACATCCTCAGATGGTGGTGCTAACTTTGAAACAGAGCATTCTACATCTGGTGATTTTACTGGGCCTACTGAGGCATTGATTGGTACTTCAGGCGACTTAACTGCTTTAGCTGCTAACGCAAGAGGTTGGTTCAGACTCGACGTGCAAGGTATAGACCAGATTAGGGTACAGGCCAGTGCTGACACTACTCAGTCAGTAGGGGTGACAGGGACTTGGAGTGCTAACTAATGCCCTTTTGGCCAGCTAACGCCCCACTCCTGGCAACAGGCCAAACGACTGACTACACGCCTGCCGGCCGAACTTCCAAAGATGATGGCGGCGAAGAAAGGGGCATTTCTCGTCAGTATGAAGTCCTGACGACCGGGCAATTCTCTGGCACTACTACAATAACAGTCAACTCTATCGCAGACGCCCACTCAAACGAGGTCGTAGTCGATAAACGCACTGGCCTGATGTGGCAACGGACAGAAAGCCCTGCAAGTTATGGTACTGGAGCAGAGTATCTGCTATGGGACGCCACAGGAGAAGCAACAGGGCTTGATGAGGAAGATATATTCTTTTATGTTGATCAAGCTACCGCACAAAGCTTGTCTGGGTTTACTGACTGGCGCGTTCCTACCCTAAAAGAATTTATAAGCATTCTAAACTATGAGGCCGCTAACGCAAAGCCGGATTCAGCGGCGTGGCCTTCTATATCTGGTACAGCATTCTGGACTAGTACCACTGTCCCTAGTACAACAACTAGCGCTCAGGCTCCTTCTACCACCACCGGTAACGTGGCTCCACAAGTAAAAACAACTATTCACAATCCAGTTATACTAGTCCGAGGAGGCCGCTAATGGGGCACGTAGTCACAAGACGGTCGGATAAATTAATCTCACGTGAGGTCATTACCCCTGAGCCAATCCCTGCAAAAATATTGGCTGTGATGAAATTCGTCAGGGACTTGCCTGCATCACCCGCTAAGAGGTTTCTCAGGGACTTGCTGAACGATACCTATACCAAACCCGCAAACATCCGCCGGGAGATTGATTACACATATCACGAAGATGTGACAGGTGACAAACCTAAAAAGCGCGAGGTGATAAAGGACATTGATATTGCTACGGGCAAGGTTTTGAAAACGTGGACTAAGGACTACCCAAGATAATGGCGAACTGGAACCGGATGAAGTTCTTTGGTAATACCGGTGCGGATAACGGGATTGATGAAGTCGGGATTTTGGTAAACCAAACAGCTCAAGACATCTCAAAATTCTCTATCGGAATTAGTAATGTAATTATCGACAACCCTCTAACCGCAAAAGCAACAAATGTAGCTACTACGGTTGGATATGATACTTTAACTACTAATGTCATTGGCGCGACTTCCGCGCAAGCAAGTCAGACGTGGCCGTTCGTGTTTGGCGTTAATGTCAATCAGTGGATATCGGCATCTTCTGGTAAGACCGCTATTGCAACAGTAATGACTGGTGTCAATGTAATGGCTCCCACTAAGCTAGCGGCTGGTGGAACGGAAACAATCAACTATGTCTGGGGTGTAGAGATCCGTGATTTAAGCGGCCTTGCAGGGGTTGAATCTGCCGCAATTAAAATGGCGAACAATAATGGGATTGTCAGTGTCAATAATGCGGGAACTACCCCTCATGTCAAAATGCTGAGTATCGGCACCGATGATGTTATAGACATTGGTGATACCAGTTACAATTTAAACCTTGATGGCAGTGACTATACGGTTGCAGATAAACAGTTATTCAGGACAGCTATAAACAGCGGTCTTGCATTACAAACAGCGGGGCAAGGCCCAGTGGCCTTCGCAAATGCTACAACGTATTACCTGGGATTTATCTCGCCACTAACCGCAGCAACGCTGCAAAGTATTGTAATCCCAAGGGCAGGCAAGGTTAAAACGATTACTGTGTACATGTGGAATAACGTACTAGGGTCTAACGAGGCGTCGACTATTTCATTTAGGCTGAATAATTCCACTGACACCACTATATCCGCCGCCGTTAATAATAGTTCGTCTATCCAAAAGATCGTTAAAACTGGATTAGACATCACAGTAGCGCAGGGCGACACGTTTGAAATTAAATGGGTAACACCAACCTGGGTCACAAACCCGACAACTTATATGCAAGCAACGGTTTATATTGAATGACAGACCTATCTAAAAAGATGAGCTGAAGGCAGTTTTATGACAATAGCATCATACTCAGAGACTCAACATGACTGAAGAAACCAACGGGCTAGCCAAGAAATGACTGGACGAGTTAAAAATATCATTGAGCGATGGAAGGCGCTAAAAGCCAAGAAAAGCATGTGGCATAGTCATTATGATGATCTTGCTCGTGTCATGCTGCCAAGGCGCTTAGGGTTCGCGCAAACAACGGTTGACGGCGAGAACCGCATGGATGACATTTTTGATGGCACTCCAATGCAGGCGGCTCGTGGATTAGCGAATGCAATTGGAGGGATGATGCGCCCTGAAGGGCTTCCGCGAATCGAAATGAAAACCGAAAATGACGCCCTGAACGAAATGGATGAGGTCAAGGACTGGTTATCAGATGCAGATGAAAGGTTAAAAAACGCCTTTAACAATCCTGATGCACGTTTTCGCCAAGCCAGCGGTGAAAAGGACATTGATCTAGTGGTCTTTGGCACCGCCGCTATGTTTATTGGTGAGGCAAGGAACAAATTATTATTTCAAACCCTTCATTTAAGGGACGTTACACCTTTTTTTAGCGAGTCGGGCGTACCAGAGGGTATGTTCATAAAGCGCAGATTCACCATACGCCAGTTGATGTCCCGATTCGGAGAAGACAAGCTATCCAAAGAAACCAGAAAACTAATACAAGACAATAAGATAGACGAGAAAATTGAAGTTTTACACGCAGTTATTCCAAGAGAGGAAAGTCGTGCCAATGCGTTGTTCGCTAAAGACCTTCCTTTTGCTGATCTATGGATTGAGATAGAAGCAAAGCACGAAATATCCGTCGGTGGCTTCCATGAGTTCCCATTTATTGTGCCGAGATGGGACACGACAAGCGGCGAAGACATGGGTCGCTCTCCAGGAATGATAGCTCTGCCGGACGCTGAGACGTTACAGGCGATGGGGGAGACTATCCTGATTGCCGGGCAACGTTCTGCCGATCCACCCCTGATGGCCCCTAATGACGGCTCATTCGATGCCCTGAATACCTTTCCGGGAGGTCTAAGTTACTACGATGTGGAAACCGCTGTTGCGGTGCGTGGCAACCCATTCTTTTCATTAGAGTCTGGCACTAACCTCTCGATCTCAAGGGATATGCAGGCCGATTCAAGAGAACAGATTTTTGCCGCTTTCTTCAGAAATGTACTGAATCTTCCGGTCAGAGGCCCGGAGATGACGGCCACTGAGGTTATTCAGCGCAAAGAAGAATTCATTCGTGAGATTGGCCCAATTTTCGGCAGGCTGGAGACCGACGACACCTCGCCTACGGCTGAAAGGTCGTTTATGGTTATGCTCCGGGCCGGGGGTTTCCTGCCCATTCCAGAGGTTTTACAAGGTCAAAACATTCGCTTCGACTACGATTCTCCGGTGAAGAAGATCCGACAGCAAATCGAGGCAGCAGCGGCTAGAATGTGGGCACAGGAAATGATAGAGTTAAGCGCTGTTAAACCAGAAGCCCTTGATTTGATCAATGCCGATGAATTAGGTAGATTCTCTGCTGATGCACTTGGGATACCTAAAAAGATTGTCAATGGTGCAGAACGGGTGGATCAGATCAGAGCACAAAGACAACAGGCATTGGAAGAACAGCAGCAGGCTGAACAACTTGCCCAGGGTCTGGATATGGCTAAAACTGCCTCACAAGCTGCTAATGAAGCTGGATTAGTTGAGCAAGCATGATAGCGAAAATTAAAAAGTTGCTAGAGCATTAGGAGATATTATGAGTGAAGATCATTGGATTTCCCGCGCCCAGAGCGCAGAAGCGAAGTTAGTGACTATGAAAGAATCTCTCGGGGCTGCTATTGACCGGGTAAAGGAATTTAAAACCAACTTCGGCATCAAGGAACGATCTAATGGTGAGATTGTCATTGATTTTGACAAGTTCGTTGAGAACCTCGGGAAAGATAGTTGCATGGAACTTCGCAGTATTATTGATGAGCATTACTCCAATACGCTTCACCTGAAAAATCATGGATGAGCTTGATTTCCTAGAATTACTCCCGACCTCAAAGTATGCCTCAAAGCAGGATAGATACAACTCCTTCAGAAAACTGTTCATGGGAACTGGCGAAGGAAAGCAGGTGCTTTATGAAATTCTTTCATGGGGCAGATTCTTTGACATAGGTATATCAGGAAGTCCTATCGACCAAGTTGCAATGAATATAAGCGCTGGAGAGAAAAACATGGCGATACGCCTTCTTCATGTAGTGAATACTGAACCCCCCGATCTCCCCAAACAAACAACCCGAAAGAGGATTAAATGATGCCAATGACAGCACAGGACAAAAAATACCAAGCCGAAAGCGATATGCGAACTTTGGTCGACGCGTCGTTAATCAAGCGTGATAAAGCAAGACATGGTGCTGCGATGAAGCTTGTTATGGAGCAACGAAAGGCACTTTCTGATATTACCAAAGGTGAAGACAAATGATTCAGTTTTATAAAAATCTCTTTTTGTGGGCGTTTTTTACTAGCGTAGTTGATGGCGCGGGTGGCGGTGATGCTGGCGGTGAGGGTGAAGGCACTGGAGAGGGTGATGGCGGGACTGGAGATGGCGAAGCCGCTAAGGGTAAAGGAGATAATTTAAGTAAAGAGGATCTTGATGCTGCCATAAAAGATGAAGATTGGCGCTCCGATCTCCCTGAAGACCTGAGAAAAACAGCCGATAGGTTTACTTCAAAAGAAGACGCGGTTCGTGCTATTGTTGCCTTCCAGAAAAGAGAAGGACAAGTACGTGTACCCGGCAAGAATGCTACTGAAGAAGAAATCGCCTCCTACCATAAGGCCGTTGGCGTTCCTGACAAGGCAGAGCTTTACGAGTTCCCAGAGATTGAAGGCGAAGAATTGACTGATGAAGTCAAGGCCTCCAGAGCCGAGTGGGGCGAACGCTTCCACAAGATGAATATTCCCAAAGATGTGGCAAAGTCGTTGGTTCAAATGGTTGGCGAAGATGCTGCAAAAATGATGGAAGCAGAGGTAGAGGCTGACAAGAGCTTTGCCAAGTCACAAGAAGACGCCCTTCACAATGAATGGAAAGGGGAAGACTACGACAAGAATAAGACGTTGGCGAACCGTGCTTTTAATGAGATTGCACAACGCGCTGGCCTGGATATTGAAGAATTAACAAAGATTGAAACCAAAGATGGCCGATTCCTGATGGACAGGGCAGAGATGTCCAAACTATTCGCCGTGATAGGCAGAGAGATGTCTGAAGGATCACTTGGCCCCGCCCTGTCTGACACTGAGAGAGATACGGTTGAGGACGAAATTACTGATGTTCGTAAGCAGATTTCTGAAGCACAATCCGCCGGAAATACAAAGAAGGCGAACCGTTTATTTACCAAGGAACAAGCACTTATAGCAAAAATGAACGGAAATAAAAATATTGTGGGGGCTAATGGCAGAGCTGCTTAATCTGTGTTATATTTAAGAAATGGGAAGAATCATAAAATGGCTGGATCAGCGTAATACAATAGTTAAGGTATTTTCATTATTTATAATTGCTATTATTGCTGTCCCGTTTATTTTTAATAAAAAATTATCTTTAAAATGGGATAAAATGGTAGAGGATGCTTTTGATGAACAGAAGAAAATTCCTTAAATATCTAGGTTTTGGTGCTGCTGTAGTGGCGACGCCCGTCTTAGCCAATCTTTCTAAAAAGACAGGATTAAGTGCGTTAGAAGGTGAAGCTGTTAAAGTCATCGCAGATGGAAATGTTGGCCCTGAAATGACCGCTACTGAGGTCAAGGAAAGAAGGGATGCGTATTGGGAAGAGTTCCGGGCAAGAACCGTTGATCCGCCAATTATTCAAATGAGGTCTTGACAACCACTTAAATATATTATAATTTGGTAATAGACAGTTCACCCGTCAAAGGCGCTGTCGAAACAACCGCACTACTGAAAGCTCTAATCGTGATAAAGGTGTCCCCGAAAGGGTCACACATCTAACTCCTCATTAGATCACCCGCAAGTCGTGTCCAACTCAATTTTTAATGAGAGGACATTTCTATGTCTACTCCCATTATTGGTATAAAGCGCTGCACAAAATGTGGCGAAGAAAAAGAAGCCAATGAATTTTGGATCAGAAAATCCAGAGCTAAAAATGGAGGTTCTGGCACATTAACATCGTGGTGCAAAAAATGTACATATAAAAATAGTATTTTGTGGAAAAATAAAAACCCACATAAACTACACAAGATAGTACCTATCTCTGATGCGGCTTATAATTGTAAAAACGGACATACCTCTCTAAGAAACAAGCATGGGCACTGCGTAGAGTGTATTCGTGAAAATACTAGGCGTTGGCAAGCAAAAAACAGTAAACATTGTGCCGAGTATTCTCGTCAATGGAGAAAAAATAATCCTGAAAAATATATTGCGTTAAAAAATAATTGTAACGAAAAACGCAGAAATGCTTCTGAAGCAGAAAAGGACATTATTCGCAAAAGAAACAGGGAATGGCAAAAAAATAATCCAGATATAATAAGAAGGATAAACAGAGTTAGAATGGCCTTTAAAAGAAATTCAGCTCCGAAATGGGCAAACAAAAAATTAATAGCCCGTATTTATAATAAATGCCCAAAAGGGATGCAAGTAGACCATATCATTCCAACCAAAGGAAAGAATGTTTGCGGTTTACATGTAGAAACAAATTTACAGTATTTACCTCCAAAGGAAAACATGGAAAAGCTTAATTCCTTTGACGGAACAGAATTCAATGGTGGGTCACCTGTTTTATCAGCCCCAACCTGGATAAACAAAGCAAGTCTGAAGCCTACGCGTGTTTTATATGACCCCAGAAATGGGTCACTCATAAAGCCCATGCTTGGTCACCTGATGGCAGGCAATTTCATTAATGTCTATTAAATCAGGAGCTTAACATGAGCACGAGCATAGACACCGCCTTTATCACTTCTTACGAGGCGAAAGTACACGAGGTCTTCCAGCGACAAGGAAGCTACCTCAAAGATGCCGTCCGCCTAAAGGACAATGTTATTGGGTCTACAGCGGTCTTCCAGAAGATCGGCAAAGGCACAGCAACAACCAAAGCACGTCACGGCACCATTACACCAATGAACCAGACTCATACAGCGCCCAGTACAACGCTTGCAGATTTCTACGCAGGTGATTGGGTTGATAAGCTGGATGAGGCTAAAATCAACATCAACGAGCGTGATGCCATTGCAAGTGGCGGAGCGATGGCGCTGGGTAGAAAGGTCGATAGTCAGATCACCACAACCCTTGACGCCACTACTCAATCAACCATTACCCTAACGGTTACATCAAAAGCCACTGTTCTTGCAACTGCGATTGAGTTTGCAGAAGCTGCATGGGCCAATGATGTGCCAAATGATGGAATGGTTTATGCCGTTGTTACCCCGCGTTATTGGTCACAGTTAATGACTGTAGATCAATTCCAGAGATCAGAATATGTCGGCACTGATGGCCTGGCCTTCACTCAAGGCCCATCTATCGGTAAAGGCAGATGGAAAGACTGGATGGGGATTAAGTGGAAGATGCAAACAGGTCTACCAGGGGCTACAACCGCCACAGCCAAGGTCTTTATCTGGCATAAAATGGCAGTTGGTTATGCTGTAGCACAATCCGCTGGCAATGTTGCTGGCAACGAAGCTGTAGCAGCCGACATCACCTGGCATGGTGACAGGGCAGCACATTTCGTCAACCACATGATGAGCGGTAACAGCGTCATGATCGATGACACTGGTGTGATCGAGGGAAACCTTAATGATCAAACTGCAATCGTAACTTCATAGGAGGCTATCATGGCTTTTACAAAAGCAAATTTACTAAACAGTACGGGAATGCCTCCCGGTAAAGCAGAATACGTCTATACATCTGATACGGACACACGATCGACAGTCGCTGCGGTGGGATATTTTAACAACACTGACGATGATCAGAACCTTGCGGCTGATGACACTATTAAGGTCATTGGTGACGAAGGCGGGTATGATCTGACTGTCGTTAGCGTATCATCCGGGTCAGTTACAACAGGCCCAGCGACAAACAGCGCCAAGCCTGTAGCTGCTGGCGGAACATTGACCTTGACTAAAGCAACACACGATGGTCGAACCATTGTCTTTGATACAGCGGCAGGTTCAGTTATAACCCTTCCCGCCGCATCAGGAAGTGGAATGAAGTTCAGGTGCGTTGTTTCTATATTAGCGACATCTAACAGTCATATTTTGCAATGTGTCGGGACTGACATGATGCAAGGGGCTTGTGGAATCGTTGACACAGACACGGGCGATGCTACGATCCAATTCGCAGCGTTAGTAGGAGATACCTTCGATACTGTTACAATGAACAGAACCACCACCGGGCTAGGTGCCCCTGGTGATTATGTAGAAGTGGAAGATATTGTCTCGGGTGTCTGGGCTATTCGTGGTGTAATCCGGGCAAGTGGATCCGTCGCCACACCGTTTAGTTCAGCAGTGTAGGACTATTTTAGTGCGCAGCTAACGCACATTGTAAATTGGGGACAGGCTTAATAACCTGTCCTTTTTTTTGAAAGGAGTAATGATGATTATACATCCAGAAATCTTCGCGACCCCAGACCTACCAACGGTTAAATTTAGGGAACCAAGGGATCAGATTGATCTTGATATTGAGTTGCCGAAAATACTGCATTCACAGGGTTGGGATTGTGGTACTTATTTTCATGTTCAATTCGTAAGCCATGATAAAAAGAAATTACTGTCCTCAGCTACTTTTGTGGTTAGCGAGATTGACGAGACTCTGCATACAAACGAGGATAACCCATATAACCCTGTTACCAAAACAGTCTTCCATCGTAAAGCAGCACAGATAGGCGATTGGTGGAATAGTGGTGAAGTTAAGGCTGCGACAGTTAAATGGAACCCCGGTAAAAAAGTTCACCAAGTCATTGAGAATGATAAAGTGATCTATGAGAGTCCTGACAAGCAGCAGGCTATTAAGGTAGCTGAGGCCGCCTAATGCCAGATGAAACTGATTTAGTAAATTTTGGGTTACGGAGGATAGGGGCGAGTATTATAACGTCTTTGGCAGACGGCTCACCTTCCGCAAATGCCGCCAATGATGTATACACAGAGATTAGAGATGATCTTTTAAGGTCTCACAATTGGAATTTCGCAACAAAACGTCTGAAACTTGCACAATCATCTACTACACCTATATTTGAGTTTGATTATGGCTACCCATTACCCTCTGACTGGATAAGAACCGTATCAGTCCATGACAATGACGCCGGACATGGCACCATTTTGTACCGAATGGAACAAATTAATGGGCAGAATTCCATTGTCACATCAAGCGACGAAGTATGGCTAAGATATGTATTTAGGATAACAGATCCTAATTTAATGACCGCAGATTTTCGTATGGCCCTTTCATATTTAATAGCTGGCCTTCTTGCAATACCGCTTGCGTCTTCTAATACACTTTCTGATAGATTTCAGAAAAAAGCTGACTCTACAATAGCAAGGGCGCGTTCTTCTGACGCTCTCGGTAGTTTCCCTGAGCTTCGGCCAAGGGGATCGTGGGCCTCAAGTCGAGGGGCGCGCAGAAGAAATGAATTCTTATCTGATTAACTATTATGCCACGCATACACGATTTACAGGAAAGTTCTAGCAGCGGGGAACTCAGCCCCCGCCTTGTCGCCAGACTCAGCTTTGTAAAGTACCGATCTGGCCTAGAGACATGCGAAAACCTTATCCCATTAGCAGAAGGTGGCAGTATGCGCCGATCTGGTACGCGGTATGTTGCAGAAGAAAAGTCCAGCACAGTTAAAGGGAGACTGAAGCGTTTCATATTCTCTGTAACGCAGGCCTATATATTAGAGCTTGGTAATACAGTTATGAGGTTCTTCAGGAACCAGGGGCAAATATCCGTTGCGGACACAGACGCCTCGGTAACTAACGGCGCGTTTCCATCAGGGATCACAGATTGGGATGACCGTTCAACTGGGGCAGGATCTATTGCCCATGATGCCACTAATCTTCGATTGTCATTAGTGCCAGGAGGTACTGGTGGCACTGACATTGGCTGGGCAGAACAGGACATTACTACGACTTCTACTAATGTTGAGCATGTCATTAAGTTCCGCGTACTTGGCGCGCCCAGCGATAAAATAGAATTTCAGGTGGGCACGGCGGCGTCTGGCGCGCAGACCTTGGCTGCGGTTGAAAAAGAAGTGGGTTATCATTGCATTGCTTTTACACCAACTACGTCACCATTCTATGTGCAGTTTCGTAATCTCGGAAGTTTTCGTAACAAGACTGTACAGATTGATGATATATCGCTGATTGACAACTCAGCCGTTGAAATAGACACACCGTGGGCAGAGGCCGATCTTTTTAACGTAGAAGGGCCACAAAGCGCAGACGTTATATATAATTTTCACTCAGATTACCCCACTCATAAACTCTTGAGACTGGGCAATACTACGTGGTCTCTGGTTGAAGTGGCGTGGGAAGATGGCCCTTATCTCGATGAGAACACAACGACGACGACCTTACTTCCATCCGCCTCGACTGGATTAGGGATTAATCTTACCCTTTCATCCATTGTAGGTGTAAACGATGGACAGGGATGGCTGTCTACCGATATAGGAAGGTTAGTCAGATATAAAGAAACAACCAACTGGGGGCATGCGGTTATAACCTCCATTACCAGCACCACAGTTGCGGTTGCAGATGTAAGGAAGGATTTTGAGGCCACCCCTACTGCCGTAACGACATGGCGATTAGGCGCATGGTCTGGGACAACGGGATACCCACAAGTAGCGGGTTTCTTCGAGCAACGTCTTTATGTAGCCGCAACAAGCGATCAACCGCAGACATTCTGGGCTTCGCAAACAGCGGACTTTGAAAACTTAAAGCCAGATAATGATGCAGGCACAATCGAAGCTGATGACGCGCTTAATTTCACTCTTTCTGCGGACGATGTGAACGCTATCAGATGGTTATCTTCCGGTGAGGACGCGCTTGTGATAGGAACTCAGGGCGGTGAATGGGTGCCTGTTGCTGATGGTGTTGTGATAACACCGTTAGATATTACCGTTCGTAGACAGACGAAGCATGGATCAGCACAGATTCAACCCGTGAGAGTAGGGAACACAGTTTTATTTGCACAAAGGGCCAAGCGTAAAATTAGAGAGTTTGGGCTGGATGAGTTTGGTAGCAAGTACAACGCACCGGATATGACCCGATTGGCCAGGCATATTACGATTGGTGGTATTGTTGAAATGGACTACGCAGAGGAGCAGGAGTCTCTGGTGCAGGCTGTTCGTAGTGATGGGCAGTTATTATCCATGACAACAAGACGAGATGAAGATGTTGTGGGGTGGGCCAGACGTATTCTTGGCGGATCGTTTGAGGGTGGCGATGCTGTGGTTGAGTCGGTTGCCGTTATTCCGGGGACGGATGGATCTGGGCAGACCCAGGACTCGACTAATCGTGATGAGATATGGGTTACTGTAAAACGAACGATTAACAGCGCGACCAAAAGATACATTGAGTTTTTCGAGCGTGATTTCGAGACAGGCGATGCACAAGAGGACGCCTATTATTCAGATTCACTGATAACACTTGATAGCCCAGAGACTATAACTGGCGCAACAAAAGCCAATCCTGTTGTTCTTACGATAACAGGGACGACGCTTGCAAATGGGGATGAAGTTCGTATTACTGATATTAAAGGGACGACAGAACTAAACGGTAATTCTTATAAAGTAGCCAACAAGGCAACAAATACTATTGAATTAACCTCGCCGGATGATGATTCAAACATCGACGGGACAGGATTCACTACTTATATCTCAGGTGGTAAGGCTAATAAGAAAGTCACTGTCATTGCAGGGCTTGGTCATCTTGAGGGTGAGACAGTAAAGATATGGGCGGACGGTGCAACGCAGGTAGATAAAACTGTTGCAAGCAGTCAGATAACTATTGATGATGCTGCATCTGTTGTGCAGATTGGACTTGGGTATACGCATAAATTAAAAACCCTGAAAGTTTCCGCTGGTAATCCTGCTGGTACCCCATTAGGAAAAATAAAAAGAATATACGGAATTACTTTCGCATTGCTAAACAGTCATACGATAAAGTTCGGGTCAGACTCCAGCAATCTATTTGAAAAAGATTTTCGTATAGTGGCCGATGCAATGGACACTGCTGCACCGCTGTTTACAGGGGAACAGTTCGTAGAGTTTGATGGAGACTGGGGGACTGATAGACGGATAGTAGTTGAATCTGATTCCCCATCGCCATTTACCCTACTCGCGGTGGCCCCAGAAATTCAATTAAACCCATTACGTTAAGTTATGATATAATATGACCTTCATTGGTAGCGGAGGTTGATATGTGTATTGAAACTACAGGTCGTGTGTCTGTTGGTAGTAGATTTGGAAGGTTATGTGTTGAGGCTCTTACGAGGAAACCCGTTGAGCATAAAAGAAAGCGCTCAAGGGCTTACGCAGACGTTGTTTGTGACTGTGGTACTCGTAAATCAGTTCCTTCAGATGACTTGGTTTCGGGCAAGATTAAATCTTGCGGCTGTCTCCGTAGAGAAAATGGCAAAGCGAATATAAGACCAATGGAAGACCGTTTCTGGGAAAAGGTGAATAAAAATGGCCCAGTACCAAGTTACAGACCCGATCTTGGCTCATGTTGGATTTGGGGGGCATCAGTTAATGCCAATGGGTACGGAACGATGGGGGTAGATAAGGGGTCAACTTTGGCGCATAGGATTTCTTATATTATTGCTAATGGTGAGATCCTTAACGATATGCAATTAGACCATCTTTGCAGAGTACATAATTGTGTCAATCCACGGCATTTAGAGCCTGTTACGCCGCGTGTAAACGTCCATCGAGGCTATGGCCCTACTGCTGCAAATGCAAGAAAAACTCATTGCCCTCAAGGCCATCCGTATAGCGAAGAAAATACGTATCTTTATATTGGCGGTGTTCATAAGGGAAATCGTCAATGCCGAATATGTGGTAGAAAAAGAACCCGTGAATATATTGAACGAAAACGACTTGCAGCCTTAAATGATCATCCGTCCCGCCAATCTTGAGATAGACGCATTAGCCATTACTGAAGGCGCAAAAGACTTTGCTAGTAGAACTATTGTCAGATTACCTAAAGATTTCACTTCTATAGTAAGTAGAATTATAGATTTACCAGGTGTTGAAATATTAATAGTTGAAAATAGAGGTAAAGTGGTTGGGGGGATCGGTATTCTTTATGTTCCTTATGTATGGAATCCTGAAATATTAGTGGGAGAAAAATTATTTATATGGGCAGCCAAAGATGCTCCTTTTAGAGCAGCAACTATTCTGATTGATTATGCTATAGAGCATATTATTGAAAAAGGCGCGGAGCCTATGTTTCGAGGAAGTAAAGGAATGGGAAAGATTTGTATGCGGCATGGTTTAATGCCTGCCGAAACACTATTTATGAGAGAATTTAATGTCCATTGATCCACTAACTTTAGCGCTTATTTCAGCCGGTTTTCAAGCGGTGGGGGCTATCTCTCAAGGTCAAGCCGCAGGTCGGCAGGCTGATTTCAAGGCAGCAGTAACTCAACAGCAGGCAGAACGTGAACGACAGGTTTCAGCAAGCGAAGAAGAGGATTTCCGCCGCAGACAGTCTGCGATTCTTGCCCAGAGACGAGCCGGGTTAGGCGCAGCGGGTGTGGAGATCGGAACAGGAACGCCCTTACTGGCAGCAGGAGACTTCGCCGCTGAGACAGAGTTGCAAGCCCTTCGTATCCGATCAGGGGGTGAAACACGATCTACTCGCCTTGAACAACAGGCCGAATTAACTAGTGCCGGGGGTCGATCCGCCAGAACGCGCGGGTTCTTCCGAGCCGGCTCATCATTACTTTCAGGAGCCGCCAAGAAATTCGGGTAGAGGAAATTATGCAGAAATTCTATATAACGCATTTTTTGAAAAATAAGAGGTTAATATAAGTGCCTAAGCTACCATCATCTGCTGACGTTACCACAATCTCGCCAAGAGTCGCTTCCGACCCTGGGTTACAAGCCCCAGCGGCTGCTTTTGAATCCCCGCTTGGTGTTGCGGCTGAGGAATTAGCGCCCGCTGTAAGTGCATTTGCAGAGGTAAAATTCCGTCAGGACAAACGACGTGATACGGTTGATCGCTCAGACAAGATCAACCAATACAATCAAGAAGCAGATGAAGAACTAAGGCGCTTGAATACCGAATCCGATCTATCTAATGAGGATGTTCTTAGTGAGTTCGGATCGTTTCTTTCACAACGTCGGCAGTCATTAATTGAAGAACATGGTGGGTCGGAAGATAGTCTAGCCGCATTGACAATAAGACTTGGTGATATTGAGGCGACAGCAACCGGGCGGGCGGCAGGAATCTCAACAAAGATTGGGCGCGATAAAGTTCAAAAAACGTTTGAGGATAGGTTGGGTCCATTGGGAGAAAGTGCCGCGCAAGACCCATCATTAGAGAATCTTGACAAGTTGCTTTCTGTTGATGCGGAAACAACGATAAGCGATCTCAGCGGAGCATTCGATCCGAGCGAGGAACA
>QIFK01000036.1 GCA_003230615.1 Nitrosospira sp.
ATCTCAATGCCAGTAAGGCACGGGGTGAAATGGTTGTGAGGTTGGATGAAGAAGATGAAGAAGACGAAGAAGACGAAGAAGACGAAGAAGACGAAGAAGAAGAGGAAGAGTGACAAAGCGTATCTTCCTGATCCCTGCTATACACGATCAAGCCGGCTATCTACTTATGTTCTACGTTTCCCTTTTACTAAACAAGAATCAAACATAAGCAGTAATGACTACCAAGAAGAATACTGAATATTTTTCCAAGAAAACAAGTGTCAAGCAATTGCTGTTTAAATCTGGCTCAGTTGTATCAATTTGCAAGCAAATAGCTTAATTCCTCGTGCACGAAACAGATCGAAATCCCCATCCCAATCGAAGTTCCTACATAGACTCGACAAAATAAATAGAGATGCTGCGCTATTTCCCAGAAATTAATATTACCTACGCCCACAAAAAGCGGGATTATTTAATAGCTGTATTTACTTTTATATGTGTAGCAATCAGTTTAAACATTGATGCAAGCGGAAGCATAGAGAAACAGAGTCTTATGGGAATTGTTGCTTGGATTTTTTTAATAGGCCTACTGTTTGGTGAGAATAAAAATATACGGATGCAAGTAATAATAGCGGTGGCTTTTGCAACAGCCGGCGAACATTTTGCTTCTATTTACATGGGTGGATACATCTATCGGTTTGAAAACGTACCGGCTTATGTACCACCTGGCCATGGCATGGTCTATTTAACTGCTATTTCACTTGCTCGTTCTGGTTTCTTTCTAAAATACGCAAGAAAAATAGCAATATTTGTGGTGCTTGTGTGTGGCACATGGTCAATTTGGGGGATCAGCGGCTACCCTGAACAAGGGGATGCGGTAGGTGCACTTCTGTTCTGTGTCTTCTTAGTTTATCTATTTAAAGGCCGTTCGCCAATGGTTTATCTTGCAGCTTTCTTTATAACTACATGGCTAGAACTAATTGGTACAGCAGCTGGAACTTGGAAATGGGTGACGATAGAACCTATCTTTGGATTATCACAAGGAAATCCTCCTAGCGGTGTCGCTGCATGGTATTGCTTAGTTGATGCGGTAGCGATTGGCGGAGCTGCACCATTATTAAACTGGCTCAAGAAGAGTAGTGAGTGGCTTACGAAGAAATCACGAAAGGAAATCCCTCAGGAACCGACGGGAAATGAATAGGTGTATCAATACAACAAATCAGATAAAGATACCATCTTTGTTTGATCAGTCCCAGCAAGCTTTGGTAGTTTGAGAGGAGTAATGCGAATGTCATTTGATCAACTTGGCCTATCTACAGAAATTCTTCGCGCGATCAATGATCAAGGCTATACAGAACCTACACCCATTCAGGCCCAAGCGATTCCGCCAATACTTGAAAACAAAGACATCATGGGTGGAGCACAAACCGGAACTGGAAAAACTGCTGGCTTTACCCTACCAATGCTACACCGGTTACAACCCTATGCAAACACCAGCGTATCACCAGCTAGACACCCGATTCGTGCACTGATTCTGGTTCCCACGCGCGAACTAGCAGCTCAGGTATTTGAAAGTGTCAAAACTTACGGAAAATATCTTCCACTCAAATGCACCGTAGTCTACGGTGGTGTCAATATGGACCCCCAGATCAAAGATCTACTCGCCGGAGTGGAAATTCTGGTAGCCACTCCTGGACGCATGCTAGATCATGTCCAGCAAAAAACAATACGTCTTTCTAAAGTGGAAATTTTAGTATTAGATGAGGCTGACAGGATGCTAGATATGGGCTTCCTACCCGACATCAAACGTATCCTTGCACTGATGCCGCAAAAACGACAAAACCTAATGTTCTCCGCTACTTTTTCTGAAGAGATCAAAAAACTCGCAAACAAGATACTAAAACAACCTATGCTGATTGAAGTAGCAAAGCGTAACTCCATGACTAACCTGGTAACACATGTCGTGCATCCGATCAAGCGAGATCGCAAGCGTGAGTTGCTGGCTCATCTTATCAAGTCGCAGGATCTGAAGCAGGTGCTAGTATTCGTTCGAACTAAGTATGGCGCCAGTCATCTGGCTAGACAATTGGAACGGGATGGCATCTCTACCACCGCAATTCATGGAGACAAGAGTCAACCTCAGCGTACCCAAGCTTTGGCGGAATTCAAACATGGAGAAGTGCAGGTTTTAGTAGCAACTGACGTTGCAGCACGTGGACTCGATATTGAGGATTTACCACATGTGGTCAATTTTGAATTACCAAACACTCCAGAAGATTATATCCATCGTATAGGACGAACCGGTCGTGCCGGCACTAAAGGATGTGCAATTTCACTAGTGTGTGATGACGAGAACGAACTACTCGAAGGGATCGAGAAACTTTTGAAAATTAAACTTCCGGAAGAAGTGATTACTGGGTTTGAACCAAAAATAACAGATAATCTGACTGAAACTACACATACACTGCATGAACGCGAGCGCCATGATCGCACCAAAGAAAAGCAAAAGAAGAATTCTGATATTCGTGCAAAACGTCAGGATAAAACAGGCTCGGAACCTAATTCCAAGCAACATGTGCACAGACAAAAGAAACAGATGAAAGCGCCGCAGGATCCGCTATTTAATCAACCTTATGTACCTTTAGCATGTCCCATCGAAAATGAGTCAAAGCGCATTACCAGCACAGTGGCATCACTATCCGTGATTAAAGGACGCACTGCCGCCTATACTCGACATGGGCAGCACAAAAAACCACTACCTGCTTTGTTTATGCCCCCTCTTTCTAGTAAACCCAAGCAGAATAGATAAAACGAATGTGTAATCCAATTTATTACTATAACCCAATCATCCAATAAACGATATGGCCAATCGGCTGACGAGAATCTATACACGAACTGGAGATGAAGGCACAACGGGTCTGGGAGATGGTACGCGTTCTACTAAGGAAAGTACACGTATTGAAGCAATCGGTACTGTAGATGAGCTCAACTGTTGCATTGGAATATTACTTACAGAGAATCTTGAAATAGGAGTACGCGATAAGTTGGAAAATATTCAGCATGACTTATTTGACCTAGGTGGAGACCTTAGTACTCCTGGTCGAGTCAGCATGAGTAAAATGCAAGTCACAAACTTGGAAGAAAAAATTGACCAATATAACTCCACATTGCCTGCTCTGAAGGAGTTCATACTTCCTAGCGGAACTCGTGCAGCGGCCCTCTGTCATGTTTCCCGTACTGTGTGTCGTCGTGCAGAAAGATGCGTTGTCCGATTATCGCGCACCGAAACAGAAGCGTCATTCAGCATTCAATACCTCAACCGTCTATCAGACTTTTTATTCGTACTGTGTCGGATACTGAATCACCAGCAAGGTGTTGGAGACGTGCTTTGGCAACCCGGGAAAAATCGTTAGGTAGAAATTCATTACTTTTTTTTATGTCGAAAACTTTCAAATATCAGAAGCAATGCTCCTACAAATATAGATGAATCGGCCACATTGAACGCGGGCCAATGGTAACCACTATAATGAAAATCTAGAAAATCAACTACATAACCAAGAGTTATGCGATCCCATAGATTTCCGAGCGCACCTCCTAGTATCAAGCTCAGCGCGACACAAAATAACTTTTCTGAAATATGTTTGCTCAGAAGATAAATAATCAAAACTGAAGCACATGTAGCAATTCCACTAAAAAACCAACGCTGCCATCCTGACTCATTGCTTAAAAAACTGAATGCCGCTCCTGTATTAAACGTCAACACCAAATTAAAGTAACTTGTTAGCAAAATCTGCTGGCCATAAACCAACTCCGATTCTATCCAACGTTTTGTGGCAAAATCTATCGTCAGAACCACTAATGCCAATACTAAACTAATATGAAGTTTCATCGTACCCTGTGTTCTTTTGCACGCAACAAATATCCAATCTAATTTCCATCAGGTCAAGAATAAAATAGTTAGAAAGTCGTTCCAAAAACTGAATAGATGATAAGAAAGGAAACAAGCAAAGAAACAAACAATATATCAAAAATGATACAAAATTGGGATCAGGCATATCTACGTACCTCACCCGACCCAAAAAGATTGGATACACATCGAGCGCATATAGTGGGATGGTCTTCCCTACAACCAACATCTTTACGATAATGCCAACAGCGTTCACATTTAGGATGAGCACTGGGAGATACAAGAATACCTTTTTCCTGGGAATCTTTAACCTGTACCACGTGTACTTCTGAAGTGACGATTATTAACCGTAAATCGTCTCCCAGAGAATTAAAAAGAATATAATCGTCTCCACTAGCTCGAATTTCCACGACGGCAGAAAGTGATGAACCAATTTTCCCCTGAGAACGTAATTCTTCTAGTTGCTTTTGAACCTCCGAGCGTAACTCGCGTAGCCTGGTCCAACGCTGCATCAATGATTTTGTATCTGACTGCGACGGAAATTTATACCAAGTGTGCAGCAATACGCTGTCATCAGCATTGCACGTTAGATACTCCCATGCCTCTTCTGCAGTGAAACTTAGAATAGGTGAAAGCAAGCGAACTAAGCTATGTGTAATGTGAAATAACACACTCTGCGCTGAGCGACGTGGGACACCTTTTGTTGTAGCGGTATAAAGCCGATCTTTAAGAATATCAAGATAGAATCCACCTAAATCTTCGGAGCAAAAATAGTGCAATTTGTACACTACTAAATGAAATTCGTTACGCTTATAATTCTTTGTCAGCTCATCCTGAAGCGCTCTAGAAAATGCCAACATGTAGCGATCAATATCCAGCCATTGCTCCTCTTCCACTAAATCAGTCTCTGAATCGAAATCTGCTATATTGGCTAACAGAAAACGTATTGTGTTGCGAATACGGCGATAGCTCTCCACTACACGTTTCAAGATTTCATTTGAAATAGAAAGTTCACCGGAATAATCTGTGGATGCTGCCCATAATCGTAGAATATCAGCTCCTGAAGTATCCATTACCTTTTGTGGAGCAATGACATTACCCTTGGATTTGCTCATTTTATGACCGTCACCATCCACTACAAAACCATGAGTGAGCAATGAATCGTACGGTGCGCGGCCATTAATTGCGCAGCTGGTCAGGAGCGAAGACTGAAACCAACCACGATGCTGATCAGAACCTTCTAGATAAAGATCAGCAGGATACTTAAGCTGTTCATTAGATTTTAAAACGGTATCATGTGTTGTACCAGAATCAAACCAAACGTCTAGGGTATCAGTCAATTTCTTGTAATCCTTTGCCTCTTTCCCTAGAAACTCTTTTATATCTAAACTGAACCACGCCTCAATCCCTTCCTGCTCAACCCTTTGTGCTACCTTCTCAAGTAATGCCTCAGTACAAGGATGAACTTCATTAGTTTCCTTATGTACAAAAAATGCCATTGGTACACCCCAGTTACGTTGGCGTGATACACACCAATCGATACGATTCTTGATCATTGATTCCAATCGAGCACGACCCCAAGCTGGAAAAAATTTAGTGTGAGCTACTGCAGATATTGCTCGATTCCGAAGGGTATCTTTACCACCCGATATCGTTGGAGAAGAAAGAGTATTTTGCAATACGTCCTTGCTTATCGGCCTGTTCATACCTATGAACCACTGCCTAGTAGCACGAAAGATAATCGGTGTTTTATGTCGCCAACAGTGAGGATAACTATGTTTTAGTTTATCTGACTTGAATAACAAACCATTTTTTTTCAATTTATGGATTATCACTTCAGTAGCCTCCCAAACCGACAAGCCTCCTACAAGTGGAATGCGCTCGTAAAATTTTCCATTATCATCAACTGGATTATTTACTGGTAAATCATATTTCTGACCGACAACATAGTCATCAACGCCGTGTGCTGGCGCAATATGCACCAGCCCTGTTCCCGCATCAGTTGTAACATGCTCGCTACAAACAATTGGTATGGCACGATCTTCAAATGGATGTCTCAACTCAAGAAAATTAAGTGCTGACCCCGTACAAGTACCAAGTACCCCTAAGTTTTCTAGACCATAATTAATCAGACAATATTCAACTAGTGATGAGTTTCTTATAACTGGCTGATTTGCCTTCTCTTCAACTGGAGATGATTTTATAGACTTTACCCCCGTATAGAGCTCGCTCGATAAAATTAGCAGCCCCTTCACGGTACGTACCACGTGGTAATCATATTCTGGGTGCACACTTACTGCCTGATTGGCTGGTAAGGTCCAAGGCGTAGTAGTCCAGATCACAGCGAAAGCAGGCTCACTGATGACCGATACACCCAACGCTTTGGCAAGAGCGACGTTATTCTTGACCGGAAACGCAACATCAATCGATGATGAAGTTTTGTCCTCATATTCGACCTCCGCTTCCGCTAGTGCAGAACTACAGTCAATGCACCAATTTACCGGCTTCTGTCCCTGATAAAGATACCCCCCTTTGTGAACCTTTCCGAGTGCACGGATAATACCAGCCTCGATCCGATAGTCCATGGTGAGATAAGAATTATCCCAATCCCCCAGCACTCCGAGCCTGATAAAATCAGCTTTTTGCCTTTCTACCTGCTCCCGTGCAAAATCTCGACACAATTCTCGTACCTTGTCCGCAGGCAGATTCTTTCCATACTTCTTTTCTATTTGATGCTCGATAGGCAGCCCATGACAATCCCAACCAGGTATATAAGGTGCGTCAAAACCTGCCAGTGTTTTACTTTTAATAATAATGTCTTTTAGAATTTTATTGATTGCATGACCAATGTGAATATCACCATTGGCATACGGCGGACCATCGTGCAAGACAAACTTTGGCCGTCCTTTACAAACTTTACGAATTTTCTGATAAAGATTCTTTTTCTTCCAGGCCATGAGCATCATAGGCTCACGCTTAGCGAGATCGCCACGCATTGGAAAAAGCGTGTCAGGCAGATTAAGAGTTTTTTTATAGTCAGTCATGAAACACCATGTTAATTTACTAGCAAGGATGATTTTAAGAAATAATTCTTTGCATTTTTCACATCGCGCCCAATTTGCCTTGCAAGCGTAGCTAAATTTGGGTATTTCTCTTCATCTCGAAGCTTGTGTAAAAAGTCTACCCGCAAATGACAACCATATATCTCTCTTTCAAAATCAAACAAATGTACCTCAAGAACTGGTTTACCGTCTTTATGCACGGTAGGGCGAACACCTAAACTAGCTACACCATATACTGCTTCTCGTGGGGATAACTTGTCGGTACCATACACCTTGACCACAAAGATTCCAGATAGTGGCGGCCGATTATGCCTCAATTGAATATTGGCGGTTGGATAACCTATTTTCTTGCCTAGTTTATCGCCTTCAACCACGCGTCCGCTAATGCTATAAAACCGCCCCAGAAGGAGTTTGGCAAGCTTTAGGTTACCTGTCACTAGTGCTTCCCGCACCGCCGTACTCGAAACCCGTAGATCACCTAAGGTGTAACTTGGCATTTCCGCAACTTCAAAACCATGTTGCACAGAAGATGTTTTCAACATGTCACAATCACCAGTGCGATGTGCACCGAAACGAAAATCGTCGCCTACTAGAATCCAGCGGACAGCAAGCCCCCGTTTCAGGATACGTACGATAAAATCTTCTGCGCTAATCGATGCAAAATCAAAATCGAAGTGACAAACCTGCACCCGCTCTATGCATAATTCTGCTAACAACTCTAGTTTTTCCCTAAGACTAGTAAGCCGTGTGGGTGCCTGATCCGGCGTGAAAAGTTCTCGTGGATGCGGCTCGAAAATCATGACACAGGAAACAAGACCAAGCCGGGTAGCTGCTTCTTTCAGGCGAGCAAGCATAGCCTGATGACCTAAATGCACTCCATCGAAATTACCTATAGTAAGCGCAGTGGAATCCTTTGCTTGAACGGGAGTTCCGCGAAAAACACGCATGATACAAAGCTTCTTAAAAGCCCGAATTGTAGCCTGTTCAGGACAAGCAAGTCTAGATTTTAGCAACTAAATTTATGAAGAGGAGTAATGGGAACTCTTTTCTATTCGAAATTAGCTCTACACGAGAAAAATATCTATCTTTGAGGGAAAAGTTATTTAGTCACATTTCATTCCCACTCCCTTTGGACCGTTGTTGCGTTGACACATTAATCGGTTGAGCGTAAATTCGATGGGAAGAAAGGATTAAAACTCTTAGCATTGTACGATTTGGTAACTACCGCCTACTTTATTCGTATAACCCTTGTTTTCTAGTCGTTCACCTCATCCTTTTCTGACAATATCATCTTTGTCGTATACAGTATGAATTGGAATGAACAATTAATCTAGAAAAAGGCTGCTAGCACGGAACATGAATAAAGACACGGTCATTTAACTAAATGACATGCCTTTTCTAAATCTACTTACCGTAGAATAATCAAATATTGGCCGATAATACTCTGTAACAATTTTGATTATTTATGTGCAAATGATTTAAAGAATATTAATGCGAATCCTGCACATACTTGACCACTCTATTCCACTGCAAAGTGGCTACGCCTTCCGCACTCTCTCCATTCTCAAGGAACAACGTGCTCTGGGCTGGAAAACCTTTCATCTGACAAGCCAGAAGCAAGGATACTGTAATGTTTCTGAAGAGGATATTGATAATTGGCATTTCTACCGTACCCCAAGCACATTAGGAGCTATAACAAAAGTACCCGTCCTGAATCAAGCTTCCGTAATTAATAGTCTGACTCGCCGCTTGAGTGAAGTGGTCAAAATTGTCAGGCCGGATATTTTGCACGCTCACTCTCCCGCACTCAATGTCTTACCCGCTTTGCGTGTTGCACGCAGCCTAAACATACCCGTCGTCTATGAAGTCAGAGCATTCTGGGAAGATGCAGCGGTAGATCACGGTACCAACTCAGAATGGGGGATTCGCTATCGTCTCACCCGTGCCTTAGAAAGTTACGCTCTGAAACGTGCCGATGCTGTGACCACGATCTGTGAAGGACTGCGAAACGATATTCTAGGACGAGGTATCTTGCCCGATAAAGTCACTGTTATCCCAAATGCCGTTAACATTGAAAATTTTAGGGTAGGCGAAAAACCGGACCTAAAACTTACCTTGGATCTTGGTCTCAATGGAAAATTACTGCTTGGTTTTATCGGCTCTTTTTATGCATACGAGGGATTAAATATTCTGTTGCGAGCCTTACCGAAGATGCTATCCCAAAATCTAGATATTCGAATTCTGTTAGTCGGTGGAGGCCCACAAGAGAAAGAGCTTAAGGCTCTAGCAGGACAGCTAGGGATAGAGGATAAGGTAGTATTTACTGGTCGCGTTCCTCATGACCAGGTTCAACGCTACTATAATTTGATCGATGTTCTAGTCTACCCAAGACTACAAATGCGACTTACCGATCTAGTGACACCACTTAAACCACTTGAAGCAATGGCCCAAGGTAAGCTACTTATGGCTTCAGATGTTGGCGGACACTTGGAGCTTATTCAAGATGGAAAAACCGGTGTTATTTTCGAGTCAGACAATCCAGATTCCTTAGCAACTAAGGCATTAGATCTCCTTTCAAGATACGACAGCTGGCCTGCTTTGCGCGCTTCAGCACGAAACTATGTAGAAACAGAACGTAACTGGCAAGTTAGTGTAGCTCGTTACAAAGATGTGTATGGCTCACTAGTCAACAAAGAATTACCAAGATGAAAATAACCGGCTTGCACATTGGATTGGTTGGACCCTTACCCCCTCCTTCTGGAGGAATGGCAAATCAGATGCAGCAATTAGCAAAATTGCTACGTGGTGAAGGTATCTTAGTGGAACTAATTCAGGTTAACCGCTCCTATCGCCCACGCTGGGTAGGGCAAATAAAAGGAATAAGAGCGGCGTTTCGATTGCTTCCCTATCTGATCCATCTTTGGCAATGCGCAAATAAAGTCCAATTATTTCATATTATGGCCAACTCAGGCTGGTCGTGGCACCTTTTTGCTGCTCCGGCTATCTGGATAGCTAGAATCAAGAAAAAACCAGTTATTATCAATTACCGTGGAGGAGAGGCAGATGCTTTTTTTGACAAAGATTTTTCCTGGATTAAACCTAGTTTGTGCCAAACTAACGCTATCATTGTTCCTTCTGGATTCCTTGAAGCGGTATTTAGCAAACGTGGTTTCTCAACCTGCATCGTACCCAATATTATAGATTTAAGTCGTTTTTCGGCTAGAACTAGCTCTAGAGCTGTATCAAAAACAGATTCTCCACACATCTTAGTTGCACGCAACCTAGAGCTTATTTACGACAACGCAACAGCACTGCATGCTTTTAGTATAGTTATAAAACTGTTTCCGAAATCACGACTTACTATTACCGGTTCTGGTCCTGAGCGACAAGCCCTGGAAAATCTTGTGGCAGAACTAGGATTGCAAGATGCCGTCATTTTTACGGGACGAGTGAATAACAATGAAATGGCAGCGCTTTACCATAGTTCAGATGTCATGGTAAATCCCAGCTTGGCGGACAACATGCCCATTTCGGTACTGGAAGCGTTGGCTAGTGGGGTGCCAGTAGTAAGTACTAACGTCGGGGGGGTACCCTATCTGGTAGAGCACGGCAACACAGCATTGCTGGTACCCGTACAAGACCCAGTAGCCATGGCAAATGCTATTCTTGTACTGTTAAACGATCCAGCTAAGGCTCAGCAAATTAGGTCGGCTGGACTTAAAGCCGTGCAAAGTTATACATGGAAAGAAGTACGAAACCGATTGTTAAGAGTATATGAAAATGTACTAAAGAAACAAAATAACTTTAAGACAGAACACTAACAAAAGTCGACTCGTAAACAAAAAATGAATTTATACACTTCACTTATATCGAGCGTACTCTTTCCCTTGCATGAACGCTTCAAAAAACATGACAGCGTTAAAGTGCGCAGGGAAATGGAATCCTCACAGTGGTGGGATGAGAAGCGTCTGAAGGAACTCCAGCTTTCCAAGCTATGCCAGCTTCTTAAACATATTCAAACACACGTACCCTATTACCGAAAACTATTCGAAGAGATTGGATTTAAGGCGGAAGATATGCGCTCCATTACCGACCTCGCACGCATACCCTTCCTCGACAAATCAATAATCCGTGCCAATACTGAAGCATTGAAATCCGAAATTGCTCTAGATCTAGCTAGCTTTAACACCGGTGGTTCAAGTGGTGAACCACTAATTTTTTATATTGGAAAGAAGCGTGTCAGTCACGATGTCGCTGCAAAATGGCGCGCCACACGATGGTGGGGGGTAGATATTGGCGACCCGGAAATTGTTGTTTGGGGATCCCCCATCGAGCTTGACGTACAAGATAACATCCGTATTCTTCGTGATCGGTTGTTTAGGACCAAATTGTTACCCGCTTTTGAAATGTCTGAACAAAAACTGGATGGCTTCCTTGAAGAAATCTGCACCATGCGCCCTAAAATGCTCTTTGGCTATCCTTCTGCTCTATCTCATATTGCCCGTCATGCTGATGCAAAGGGAAAAGACATGGGCAATCTGGATATTCGTGTTGCATTTGTAACCTCAGAACAACTCTACGACGAACAACGCTCACAGATCAATAGAACATTTGACTGTCCAATAGCCAACGGTTACGGTGGTCGCGACGCTGGTTTTATTGCCCACGAATGCCCTAAGGGCGGCATGCACATTACCGCAGAGGACATTATTGTCGAAATCGTGGATTCACAGGGAAAATCACTGCCTTGTGGTATGGCAGGTGAAATTGTTATTACCCATCTCGCCACCAAAGACTTTCCTTTCATTCGTTATCGTACTGGCGATATCGGGGTGCTCGACACTAAGGTTTGCAGCTGCGGTCGCGGGTTACCATTGCTTCAGGAAATCCAGGGTCGAAGTACCGATTTCTTGGTTGCCCAAGATGGCACAATCATGCACGGTCTAGCCCTAATCTACATTCTGCGGAACCTGCCACAAGTACGCGCTTTCAAGATTATTCAGGAGAGCCTGGATCTAACTCGTGTATCAGTAGTTTCTGAGGGCGGACTCTCCACGCAAATTGTTGAAAATATCGAGTCTGGTTTCAAAGCTCGACTAGGGCAAGAAGTAAAAATATCCATCGAGGAAGTTACTGAGATTCCAACAGAGAAATCAGGAAAATTCCGCTATGTTATGAGTATGGTTAGACCAAACTAACAAGAATCAATGCGGTTTAAATTCATTGTTTGAAACCAATAAATAGAATCTAATGCCATGTCGATAGTCGTAAAAATACATGTACATCAAGCCACTAAGTCATATCTACCCAGATCATCAACGAGCTAATGAGGGCAGTCTATCACCACCCTGAAAACACTACCAATCCTACAGAGTTTCCTGACAAAAACACATTTATCATTTAACTTGATATATTAATTGTTGTGTAAGTAATCGCAGTTTAAGGAATTGCTTCTAAAGCATACTTGGCATTATTCAGGCTGAAAAAGTTTTTGATAAGTGATGCTTGTTTCTGAATAAAATGAAGAATTAACATCATATGGCGATTAATATCGTCTTTGTTAATGTCTAAATGCGCTTTCGTATGACTCCATACTTACTCATCTGGATTCAGTTCTGGAGAGCAGACAGGAAGAAACTACCATAGTATCTTTCCTTTCTGCTAGTCCACAAAACTTTGTATTTCTTTACTGTGGTGATACTGAACTGATCATATTCATACTGAAACGTTCGTCACTATTATTCACCACGTGTATGCACCGGTTCAGTTCCCCTTGTTCATCGTGTCGTAAAGCATATCTTTGCTCATCACCTCGCATATTTTCTTGTAGAAAACCATTAAGGCTGGCAATAGTATTACTTATGATATGATTTATGAGTATTTTCTATTAGGGAGTAAAAGTATTTCAAGGCAAGTAATATTTACCCTTCTAGGATACTATTACACATACATAGTACGTCATCAATTTTATTGTTGCTTTTGAACTCTGAAACTTTATTACATAATGTGTTGTTATAAATTCAATAGATTTACGATTTAATATGAACATAAATAGTGTTTTAAAACTAGGATTTGTTGGTGATATTGGGTTGACTAAGGCAGTACAAAGTACCATTGACAAAAAAGGTGAGGAATATATTTTTAGTGCAGTAAAGAACCAATTAAATAACTACGATTTATTAATTGGGAATTTTGAAGGTTGTGTAAGTCCTAACTGGGATACATTTAACGCTAACAATAAATTGTGTTTATCTCCTAGTTTTATTGAGATATTTCGGCATGTTAAATTTGATGTGTTTTCGCTCTGCAATAATCATATTCTTGATGCAGGCACGTTAGGCGTAAAAACGACAATAGAAACACTAGAAAAACATCAATATCGGCATTTTGGTGCCGGATTAACCCTTAAGCAAGCTGAAGAAACTTTGTTCATGAAGGTCAAAGGCAAAAGAATTGCTTTTATAGGAGCATGTGATGTTCGTGACCTTTACGCCAAAAAAAACGCGGCGGGTGTTGCTCCAATGAAAAAATCAAATTTAGTTCGCCGAGTTAAAGAAGCTATAAATTATACTGATGTTATTGTTGTCGTATTGCATGCCGATATGGAATTTTACCGTTATCCGTCTCCCGGAAGGCGGCGTTTATGCCAAACCTTAGCAAGTTTGGGTGTAAATGTTATTCTTCAGCATCATCCACATGTAGTTCAGTCGTCTGAATTTATAAAAGATTGCTTGGTGATATATTCCATTGGGAACTTCGTGTTTCCCATACATGGCAATGAATATATGGAAAAGCATGAAGGTGTTCGTAACGGCGTAATTGCTGAAGTTTCGATTACTGAAAAAGGAAAAGTTTCGCTAAATATGAAGCACGTCTATATTGATGATAATCACCGACCGACCATACCGAGTGCATCAATGATCGAGAAGCAAAATCAGTTATCGCAAAAATTGGATAGAGAAGTGCTTGACAAAAAAACAATTTTCTATAATTGGAGACAGGCTTGTTCGGAAAATTTACGATCCGCCCTTATGGACGAATACTACTATTTACGTCGTCATGGTGTACTTAAATCTATGCGAAGCGTATACAACTTGTTGACTTCTAAACCATTTTGGCAGTGGATATTAGGAGTTGTCTCTTTTGGTCATATTTAGGTCGTTGCTCCCACCCTAAATGAAAGAAAAAACTGAATAAATCCACTGCATCAAATATATTTATACTGAATAAAACTGCATATCAGCGTGCTTCCTAATTTATCAATTATTTAAGTTAGTTGATGCTAATGAATCTAAAAATTCTGGTTGTCC
>QIFK01000118.1 GCA_003230615.1 Nitrosospira sp.
TCCAGATTTCAGGTGCAGTCCCTTTGTAATGTGCTAATGGATTGTCAGAATTGGCAAATTGATTAAGGATGGTTCCACGTCCCACATTACTCATATGATCTGCTACATCCCGCGCCTCCTCCATTCCGCCCTCTTTCGAGGTCAACACGATCTCCGCGCCATATGCACTCATAGATTGGCGCCTTTCTATACTAAGATGCTCGGGCATCACTAATACCATGCGATAGCCCATCATCGCAGCTACCATTGCTAATGCTATACCAGTGTTTCCACTAGTAGCTTCTATTAGGGTATCACCCGGTTTAATGTCCCCACGCTTCTGTGCATTTAAAACCATTGACAACACCGGGCGATCTTTTACAGACCCTGCAGGGTTATTTCCTTCCAGCTTAGCAAGAATAACATTGCTAGTTTTCCCTGGTAGGCACTTGAGCCTTACCAAAGGCGTGTTACCGACAAAGTCTTCGATGGACTTGAACATGGGAACAATATTTTTTATAGGTCTCTGAGTCACCAAACAATCTATGATATTTTAATTCTGCTGAATTATTGACCGTTTTTCCGGGAACCATGCACTAAAAGAGCTGCCCTTACCAGGCTCACTAGTAATTTCCAGGTGCGCTTGGTGACGGTTCAAAACATGTTTGACGATAGCAAGCCCCAAACCAGTTCCGCCAGTTCCTCGTGAACGACTAAGATCTACCCGGTAAAAACGTTCCGCTAGACGTGGAATATGTTCCTGATCAATGCCAATACCACTATCCTGTACAGTAAATACGCCTTGCCCATCTTGACTTTTCCAGCTCAGGATGACTTCTCCACCATCGGTGGTATAGCGTATAGCATTGCTGACAAGATTACCAAAAGCACTTCGTAACTCGTCTAGGCTTCCTAGTAATTTCATATCAGTATCAAGATTAAGTTTGATATGATGACGCCCAGCACTTAAGGATTGCGCCTCTTGATACAACTCGTGCAACACATTAGCAACATTGACTTTTCCCTCTCGTACCTGGTTTTGAGTATTCTCCAGCCGAGATAGGGTCAGCAGATCTTCTACTAAGCGTTGCATGCGCTTGGTCTGATCAGTCATAAGAACAAGGGCTCGTTTGCCCATTTCAGAAGATATCCAGTTTTCTTCCGACAAGGTTTCAAAAAACCCACCGATCACCGTGAGTGGTGTGCGTAGTTCATGTGAAACATTGGCAACAAAATCCCGCCGCATGGTTTCGACTCCTTCAAGACGGGTTATATCACGGCTGATTAATAGTTTCTGCTTATCTCCATACGGTACTAATTGTAGAGAAAGAATCAACTCCTGGTGCCGTGTTTGCTTGACTATCAAAGGTTCACTGTAATTGTGAGTTGCAAGGTACTCGACGAACTTAGATTGACGCACCAAGAAGGTAATTTGCTGGCCAGCATCTCGATTGAAATCTATCCCAAAATGCTGTTCAGCCATTGAATTACACCATTCGATGCGATCTGTCTCATCTAGAATCACCACACCTTCCGGCATCGCCGAAGTGGCACGCCGAAGACGCTCTAAAGCTAAACTTAATTGCTGGTGGCTTTGGCTCTGATTACGCATAAGGCGCGCTAAGCGTGCAAACACATCCCCCCATGTACTGGAACCATCAGGCAACGCAGCAGATGTAGGTA
The DNA here is from genome assembly GCA_003230615.1 of Nitrosospira sp. Lineage (GTDB taxonomy): Bacteria > Pseudomonadota > Gammaproteobacteria > Burkholderiales > Nitrosomonadaceae > BJGV01. The sequence goes on from QIFK01000118.1 coordinate 1,663, forward strand.
CAGGGATTTGCAACCACCTGTCCAAAGCTGTTAGATAACGTAGGTGATAAATGACTAGCAGCAACAGTGCTATGCTATAGAATAACAACGCTATGACAATATCAAAAATCACCCATAGACCACCAGCCACAGTAGTAAGTAGAGTGATAACAACTAAGCCCCCTGGGAAACCGGACACGTAAGTTATTCCAAAGAATAAAGCTGGATCATTATCTCCATATTATCCCATACCCTATGCCCTCCCGACAGACAGTCGGTAACCAGATCCTCTTACGGTTTGTACCAATCCATCCTTATCAACAGCTTCCAAAATTTGGCGTAATCTCCTTATATGCACGTCAACGGTACGATCCTCAACAAAAACATGATCGCCCCACACTCCATCGAGTAGTTGTGAACGTGAATGTACCCGTTCTGGGTGAGACATCAGGAAATACAATAATCGGAACTCAGTGGGACCTAATATCACTTCTTTGTTGTTTACGGTCACGCGATGAGTGATGGGGTCAAGACTTAGCCCACTAATCTCAACAACGTCATCAGCAGCCTCTGGTAAACGTCGACGCAGAACTGCTTTAATCCGAGCAATCAACTCACGTGGCGAAAATGGCTTGGTGATGTAATCGTCCGCACCGATCTCCAACCCTGAAACCTTATCACTCTCTTCAGCGCGTGCAGTAAGCATAATGATAGGAATATTCTTGGTGCGAGCAACGCGCCGTAACAACTTGGCAAATTCAATACCACTCATTCCAGGTAGCATCCAGTCGAGCAACACCAAATCAGGCAGAACATCGTTCACTATCGTCATTGCCTGCTCTGCATCCCCCGCACATAAAGTAACATGCCCAGCCTGCCGCAGACCATACGAAATCAATTCTTGAATTGCTGGTTCATCTTCTACTACCAGTATTGTTGCTGCCATTGACACCTTCCTTTAATAACTCGGCTCTTCTATCTTAATACTGTAATCGTATAAAAACATTATTTCGATTTTGTGGCAAGCAAAGAAACTAAAAGCCCTAGCTTGATTATTTTGATAGAATAAATGGAAAAAGTTTTTCGTGAGACACTCTGTGTGATTTCTGTAAGGTTACTATCCGAGTTTGGCAACCCGTATCTTATAAGACCATAATTGCCCGATAATCACTAACATTAGTACGTGTGGGATTGGTGATGACCAAATCACCGATCTGCTTAAAAAAAGTATGGGTGTCATTGTTGGCAAGTAAGGTAGCAGGGTTAATGCCTAGCTGTTCTGCTCGGTACAATGAATCTGGTTCAACAATAGCACCTGCATTGTTTTCCAGGCCATCTACTCCATCTGTATCACAAGCAAGAGCATAAACTTTCCTTGTTCCGGCCAGTTCAATGGCAAGTGATAGCAAAAATTCTGTGTTGCGCCCACCATTTCCTTTTCCATTTACGGTAACCGTAGTCTCACCACCTGAAATTAGCACTACCGGGGGTCTCCATGGATGTCCGTATTGACGAATTTCATGTGCTAATGCCGCATAAACCTTGGCAACATGGCGCGCTTCTCCAGTAACTGTGTCGCCAAGTATCGCGGCGGGAATACCCTTGCTTCGAAAAAAATCTCCTGCTGCCACGAGAGAATTATGGGATGTGGCAATCACTCGGTTCTCTACATTTTGGAAGATGATGTCCCCTGGTTTTGGTGTCTCATTCAACTTGCTTTTGGCACCAGAAATTAATATTTTCATTATAGATATAGGTTTACTTATTCTGTAGCGTTCAAGTATCGCAAGCGCATCTTGGTAAGTCGTTGGATCTGGCGCACACGGACCAGAAGCAATATTAGCCGGTTCATCTCCAGTCACGTCAGAGATTATCAGTGCCAGTATCGGCGCACGACATGAAGCTGCAAGTCTCCCACCTTGAATTGCGGAAAGATGTTTACGAACTGTATTGATCTCATGAATCGTTGCCCCGCAGCGAAGCAACTTCCTAGTTACGTTTTTGAGATCATTCATCGAAATGCCAGCTACTGGCAGAGATAACAGGCTAGAACCACCACCACTCACTAAACACAACAGCAAATCTTCAGTGCCAAGTTGTTTAACTTTCACAAGAATTTTACGCGCCACCTGCTCACCTTGCTTATCTGGTTCCGGGTGTCCAGCTTCATATACTGCAATTCTATTTGTCGACAAACCATGATCGTAGCGAGTAATCACTATGCCATCCAGCCCTGCTTCTTTTGGCCAATGGCTTTCCACCGCTAAGGCCATTGCTGCGGCAGCTTTACCAGCACCCACAACAAGAGTGTGACCCTTGGGTGGTTTGGGTAAATGCCGAGATACGATATGTAATGGATCAGCGGCGGCAACGGCAACATTAAAGCTATCAAGCAAAAGCTTGCGAGGACTCATTTTTCTTCTCTCACGGATTGCAAAATCAGTGCCGTTCTTAGGTAATGACCGGTAAAACTCATCTTATTTCCTGCAATCTCCTCTGGCGTGCCTTCGACAATGATCTGACCACCACCATCACCACCTTCAGGACCAAGGTCGATGATCCAATCTGCAGTTTTAATTACATCAAGATTATGTTCGATCACCACCACAGTATTGCCGTGATCACGTAGTCGGTGCAATACCTTTAGCAGCAAGTCGATATCCTGGAAATGTAATCCAGTAGTGGGTTCATCGAGTATATATAGAGTGCGCCCGGTGTCACGTTTTGAAAGCTCCAGAGACAACTTTACTCGCTGAGCTTCACCGCCAGAAAGCGTTGTCGCGGACTGTCCTAGGGCAATGTACCCTAGTCCCACATCCAACAAAGTTCTCAGCTTTCGAGCCACCACAGGCACTTGGCCGAAAAATTCATACGCCTGTTCAACGGTCATTTGTAGAATTTCAATGATGCTCTTGCCCTTGTAGTGAATTTCAAGTGTCTCCCGGTTATAACGCATACTATGGCAAACATCACACGACACATATATATCTGGCAGGAAATGCATTTCTACTTTAATCATGCCATCTCCCTGGCAAGCTTCGCAGCGACCACCTTTGACGTTAAAGGAGAATCGCCCGGGACTATAACCACGTTCTCGCGCTTGAGGCACACCCGCAAATAATTCACGAATCGGTGTGAATAACCCAGTATAGGTCGCAGGATTGGAGCGCGGAGTGCGCCCAATAGGGCTTTGATCCATGTTGATAACTTTATCAAAGAAAGCCATCCCTTCGAAAGACTGGTAGGATGCTGGCTCTGTATTGCTACCGTAAAGATGTCGCGCCATGGCATAGTAGAGAGTATTATTGATAAGGGTAGACTTGCCTGAACCAGATACACCTGTGACACACACAAATAATCCTATCGGCAGGTTAAAGTTTATATTCTTTAGATTATTGCCAGAGGCTCCTTTAATTGATAGCCAACGATCGTTTTTCGGCTTAGTACGTTTTTCCGGTAGCTTGATGACTAGTTCCCCGGAAATATATTTTGCAGTAAGTGAATCTACGTTTTTATGGATAGTTTGTGGTATTCCTTGTGCAACGATAAATCCGCCGTGCTCACCCGCACCAGGGCCCATATCTATCACATAATCAGCAGCGAGAATGGCATCCCGATCGTGTTCCACCACGATCACACTATTACCGAGATCGCGCAAATTCTTGAGTGTATCTAGGAGACGCCCATTGTCGCGTTGATGTAAACCGATGGAAGGTTCGTCTAGAACATACATTACACCAGTCAGCCCCGAACCAATCTGACTAGCTAGTCGAATTCGCTGTGATTCTCCACCAGATAATGTATCAGCGGATCGATCCAGCGACAAATAATCTAGCCCCACATTGTTGAGAAACTGCAAACGGCTAGAAATTTCCTTAATGATTCTTTCAGCAATGGCGTGCTTGTAACCTGTCAGTTTCATTTGGTCGAAGAAAATTCTGGCTTGCTTCAGAGGCAACGCATTTACTTCGTATATAGCTTGTCCTCCTACCTTCACATGCCGTGCTTCTTGGCAAAGACGGGCACCTTCACATTTGGGGCAAATCTGGGAGTTAAGATATTTAGCCAATTCTTCGCGAACAGTTAACGAATCAGTTTCCTTATAACGACGCTTTAGGCTAGGAATGACTCCTTCGAAGGAATGCTCCTGCCGGGTCTTGGATCCGCTTCCATTCAAATAAGAAAATTGAATTTTCTCTTTGCCAGACCCACTCAGAATAATATTCTGAATATTAGAAGAAAGTTGGTCAAATGTTACCTCCAGATTAAAATTGTAGTGTCTAGCAAGGCCCTCCAATATCTGAAAATAGAACTGATTGCGCCGATCCCAACCCTTAATTGCGCCAGATGCTAACGACAAATGTGGGAAGGCAACAACACGCTTAGGATCAAAAAATGTGATCTGTCCGAGACCATCGCACTCTGGGCAAGCACCCATTGGATTGTTGAAAGAGAATAATCGTGGCTCTAATTCCGATAGAGAATAACTACACACTGGGCAACTAAACTTGGCAGAAAAAAGATGTTCGTGGCCTGAATCCATCTCTACTGCTAGCGCACGCCCATCCGCATGACGTAGCGCCGTTTCAAACGACTCTGCTAGACGCTGCTTGCAATCAGGTGAAATCTTTAGTCTGTCCACCACTATTTCTACAGTATGTTTTTTAGTTTTTTGTAATTTTGGTAGTTCATCGATTTCATAAACCTTTCCGTCTATCCGAAAACGCACAAAACCCTGTGCACACAGCTCGTCAAACAAGTCTATTTGTTCTCCCTTGCGTCCTACCACCAGTGGCGAAAGAATCATCAATCGAGTATCTTGTGGCAGTTGTAGCACATGATCTACCATTTGTGAGACGCTCTGAGCGGTCAGTGTAATCTGGTGGTCTGGACATTGTGGGTCACCCACGCGAGCAAATAACAAACGCATGTAATCATGAATTTCTGTGACGGTGCCAACCGTAGAGCGAGGATTGTGCGAGGTTGCTTTCTGTTCTATGGCAATTGCAGGAGATAATCCCTCGATCAGGTCCACGTCCGGCTTTTCCATCAATTGTAAGAATTGCCGCGCGTACGCTGAAAGTGATTCCACATAACGTCGCTGACCTTCCGCATAAAGTGTGTCAAAAGCAAGTGAAGATTTGCCTGACCCTGATAGGCCAGTAATCACTATCAGCTTGTTACGTGGCAGGTCGATACTGATATTTTTTAGATTGTGGGTGCGTGCACCACGTATTTTGATGAACTCCATCGGCTACCTAATCGCTAGTCAACCTGCTAATATACTCAAGTTTCTAGCGTTTTCCTAATCTGATTGATGTCCGTATCATCATCCTCTGAAAAGATGTCTCCAATAGAATTGCGAGCCACTGCTGGCTTAGCAGGTATCTATGGGTTGCGCATGTTTGGAATGTTCATCATTCTTCCAGTATTCGCGTTTTATGCAGAACATATACCCGGCGGGGACAATTACACGCTTGTCGGTGTTGCTCTTGGTGCTTACGGACTTACTCAGGCAATATTACAAATTCCTTTTGGCTGGTTGTCTGACCGTATCGGGCGTAAACCGGTTATCTATATTGGTTTGGTTCTTTTTGCCGCGGGGAGTTTCATTGCCGCATCTGCCGATGATATTTATTGGGTAATTTTTGGTCGTATTGTCCAAGGTTCGGGTGCAATCTCTGCTGCGGTTATGGCGCTTGCTGCCGATCTTACCCGTGAAGAGCATCGCACCAAAGCAATGGCCGCGATTGGCATGACTATTGGCACTGTCTTTGCACTTTCGCTAATCATTGCTCCTGGATTAAACCGTCTGATCGGTGTACCAGGGATTTTCGCCATGACTGGAATACTTGCATTACTAGCTATGACGGTAGTTTACAAGATCATTCCTAATCCACTAATTTGCCGCTTTCATTCAGACACTGAAGCATCTGCAGGACGTTTCAAAAATGTGTTGCATAACCCTGAATTGTTGCGCTTGAATTTCGGTGTGTTTTCGCTCCATGCGACACTTATGGCATTATGGCTTGTAATACCACTATCGCTGCGCAATGCCGGGTTGGCGGCAGATTATCACTGGCAGATATATTTACCAGTATTGCTCATTTCCATGGCACTCATTGTCCCAGCTATCATCTACGCAGAAAAAAAGGTCAAGCTCAAACCAGTATTTATAGTAGCTGTGTCCGTACTATTGGTAAGCCAAGGATTATTTGTGCTTATGCTCGATTCTATATGGGGCATGGCAATAGCATTACTGGTATTCTTTACTGCATTTAATCTTCTGGAAGCTAGCCTGCCATCGCTTATCTCAAAGATTTCACCAGTAGGCGCAAAAGGCACTGCCATTGGCGTATACAGTAGCCTCCAGTTTCTTGGTGCCTTTACCGGGGCGACTACGGGAGGCTACCTATATGGGCATCATGGTGGCCCAGCATTGTTTGCATTTTGTGGTGTTCTACTGGCATTATGGTTAGTGCTTGCAATAACCATGAAAGCACCTGCTGCAGTACGCACAAAAATGTACCATGTGCAGGAAATGGAAACGGGTAAGGCCAGTGGGCTATCGCGTGAGTTGGCATCTCTGCCAGGGGTACATGAAGCCTTAGTATTGGCGGGCGAAGGAGTCGCTTACCTAAAAGTGGATATGAAGGGTTTTGATGAAACACGAGTTGTTCAATTACTAGAGGGAGAAGTATAAATGGCATCAATCAACAAGGTCATACTTATCGGCAACCTCGGCAAAGACCCCGAGATTCGTTACATGCCTAATGGCGACGCAGTAACCAACATCACATTGGCAACCACAGAAACCTGGAAGGATAAAACGGGTGAGAAGCAAGAAAAAACTGAATGGCATCGAATCACATTTTATAGAAAGCTTGCTGAAATTGTTGGCGAATACTTGAAGAAAGGTCGCTCGGTGTATGTTGAGGGTAGATTGGAAACCCGCAAGTGGACAGATAAGGCAGGCGTTGATCGATACACTACTGAGGTAATTGCAAGTGACATGAAAATGCTTGGCAGCAAACCCGGCAGCAGCTTTGAAGTAGAAAGCAAGAATGACAACACGCCGACATCTAAAGATGCGCCTACCAACAAGAACAGTGGCGGGTTTGGAGATATGGATGACGATATTCCATTTTAACGTTTTGACTGGAAATTACTAATCCTTACCTAGCTAATCATGGCAATAATGAAGTATCGCTGCAACATGCATCAAACGTTGCGATTATGTACAACCTTTCGTTCTCTTCAAAATAAATAAAAAACCTTTGTTTTTATACAACTTTCAAGAACACAACAAGATAAACTTCTTTATTCTTTAACCTATCCTTCTAAGCGTCAAGATTGGTGGTCTTGAGAGCGCACTACGCGTTCCCATCAACCCCGCTACCATTACCCCTATAATCCCAGCAAACAGTCCTATCAACCATATCCATAAATTAAAGGTGTAAGATAAATTCAACGTATATTTTCCAATAACATAGCCTAGTACACTTGCTCCCATTGCAGCGAATAGTCCAGATAAACCACCAAGTATCGCAAATTCAACTGCCCAAGCGCTAATTATTTGTCTACGCTTTGCGCCCAAAGTACGAAATATTGCGGCCTCGTAAATACGCTCATCTTGGGTAGAGATGATCGCAGCATACAGCACTACTAATCCAGCTAAGAGTGTAAACAGGAAAACAAATTCAACGGCCTTGGTCACTTGCTCAATTACTTTTTGCACCTGTGTGATGATGGCTGCTACGTCTATAACTAGAAAATTTGGGAAAGCTATCACCAGTTGATCCATTATACCCATCTGATGCTGTGGCAAATACAAACTGGTAATGTAGCTTGTTGGATATTGTTCCAGAACACCCGGCGGTGTTACTGCAAAAAAATTAACACCGAATGAATCCCAATCTACTTTACGTAAGCTGGTTACTTCGACAGAAAATGTGCTGCCCGCAATATCGTAAGTCAACGTATCACCTAAGTGAACACCTATTATTTTTGCAACGTCTGCCTCCATCGACAATACCGCTTTCCCTATGTCTCTGTCTTGCCACCAACGGCCATCCATAATCTGGTTATCGCTACGTATTTCGCTCGCCCACGACAGATTAAACTCCCGCTTCACTAGTCTTTTTGCCCGTGTATTAGAATAATCTTCCGGTGATACTATCCTGCCATTTATAGAAGTCAGTCGGGCCCGTACCATTGGGTGTATTGTCGGTTGTACGATGTTATGCTGATTAAAAAATACTTTCAGAGGCTGCAATTGATCTTCTTGAATATTCACCAAGAAACGGTTGGGAGTATCAGGTGGCAAACCGGTATGCCAGTTTTGTAGCAAATCGCCACGAATCAGTGTCAAAGTCAGCAAAGCCATCAATCCTAACCCTAATGCTATTACTTGTACCACACTGGTGTTAGCACGTCGCCAAATACTAGCCAATCCATAGTTCCATGATCCTCCTGATTTACTACGTGCATTTGACAAAGTTTTTACCAGAAGAATTCCAAACAAACCAAAAATTGCTATTGCAACGATGAATCCGGTCATAACAAAAATACCTAGACGCGCATCACCTGCCTTCCACAAGAACAATACCGATAAAACAGCCAGTCCCAATACATAGCCTGTCAAACTATGGGCATTCGAAACACCAATATCCCGGCGCAATACACGTAGCGCAGGCACGTTTCGTAAATTAAGCAACGGGGGCAAGGCAAAACCTAACAATAACACCATGCCAACTAGTATCCCGTGTACAACTGGTAATAAACTAGGCCACGGTAATTCAACCTCCACCATCGTAGCAAGCCAATAAACCAGAGCCTCCTGAGCGATAATTCCTAGTAAACACCCTATCACGCTCGAGACTATGCCAAGTATGATGAAGTGATACAGGTATAGATATAGTATCTCTGTCTGCCTTGCGCCCAGACAACGCATTACTGCGCAACCATCCAGATGGCGCATAATGAAACGACGGGTGGTAAGCGCTACAGCTGCTGCTGCCAACACTACGCTTGCCATAGCGGCAAGACTTAGAAATTTTTCTGCACGCTCAAGTGCTGCTTTAATTTCAGGACGAGCATCACGGATACCTTCAATTCGCTCTCCAAGCACCAGGTGTGATTGCACCCAATTCCGAAAAGTCTTTACCGACCCAGCTTTACCGCTTATCAGTAAGCGGTATGAAATACGGCTACCTTGCTGTATCAAACCAGTTGCAGGCAAATCAATCGCATTAATCAACACTCGCGGCCCTAGATTGATAAAACTAATGGAATAATCCGGCTCCTGAGTAATCAGTGAAGCTACTGTTAGATGTGCCGTACCAACTTCAATCATGTCACCTTTTTTTAAAGCAAGACGAGCTACAAGTTTCTCACCTACCCATACCGAACCGGGTGACGGAATTGCATTAGCAACGTAATCTTTTAAGAATGGCAATCCTCCGTCAATGTTATCTGTAATTCGCAACTCACCACGCAATGGGTACCCAGCAGTTACTGCCTTTATCCCGACCAACATACTTTTTTCCCCTTTAACTACCATGCTGGGGAATTTAAGTGCAGTAGAAGTAGTCAGCCCAAGCTGTATTGCTTTATCAGTGTAATGCTGAGACAGCGGATGGTCGGAGACAATAATTAGGTCCGCCCCAAGTAATTGGTCGCCCTGCCGTGAAAGCGCCAACTGTACCCGGTCAGTGAAAAATCCTACAGTAGTCATACCACCCACAGCGATTACTAGCGCAAATATCAGCACATTTAGCTCCCCAGCATATAAGTCGCGCTGGAGCATACGTAATGAAAGCTTAACAAGATTCATAAAAACCTATTTCACTGCAAAAAATTAGACTATATACCTAGTCAACTCTCAGTTTTTCCTCCAACCAACTGAACCTGCCGAGTGCAACGACTAGAAATAGCTTCGTCATGGGTTACCAAAATCAACGTGGTACCTCGCTCGCGATTCAGCTCAAACATAAGGTCTATAATTTGAGCGCCGGTGGTAGAATCCAAATTACCGGTAGGTTCATCAGCTAGCAATAACTTTGGATGCGTAACATAAGCGCGTGCAATGGCAACACGCTGCTGTTCACCACCGGAAAGTTGCTTGGGATAATGCTTAAGGCGTGCATCCAAACCAACTCGTCCAAGTAGCTCCAGTGCTACAGTACTCGCATTGTTCGCACCTGAGAGTTCTAGCGGGAGCATTACATTCTCAATTGCAGTCAACACTGGAAGCAATTGAAATGACTGGAATACAAAACCCAACATTCGTCCGCGTAACTCAGCTCGTTCGTCTTCGTCCAATAAGAAAATATCTTCACCATTAAGATATACCTTGCCACTCGATGGTGTATCTAATCCTGCCAGTAATCCTAGTAATGTAGATTTTCCTGAACCAGAAGCGCCCACTATGGAGACAGCCTCACCAGCATTTATGTCCAGGTTAATATCCTGCAAGATGGTAAGCTGAGTATCACTATTTCTGACATGCTTAGTCAGGGAGATTGCTTGTACAATAGGCCTTATAATGAAATTATCTGTCATGAAAAACCTTCTAATTGCGCTAAGTATTTTATTAAGTACTACTTCTAGTATCACATACAGCAGTGCAGGTACCAACACTCCGCCTACTGATTTAACTACTGTCATGATATATGGAGATAGTTTGTCAGCCGGCTATGGTCTGCCACAGAATGCTGGATGGGTGGACCTGCTAAATAAGAGACTGCAATCGCAATCATCAGTTTACCAGGTGATCAACGTTAGTATCAGCGGCGAAACTACACTAGGTGGTCGCAATCGTATCGAACAAGCACTTAAGGCACGGCGCCCTAACATTGTTATTGTTGAGCTTGGAGTCAATGACGGATTGCGTGGCCTACCTATTAAATTTATCCACGACAACCTTGAAGCTATTATAGAAGCTTGCCAACGTAACAAAGCAGCTATATTACTAGTAGGTATGCGCCTACCTCCTAACTATGGGGCAACATACACACAAAAGTTTCAAGATATTTATCTACAAATAGCGAAACGTCACAAGCTCTTTTTTGTGCCATTTCTGTTTGAAGGTTTCGGAGATAAACTTGAATATTTTCAGCCAGATAGGGTGCATCCAAACGAAAGAGCACAAGGAAAAATTTTAAAGAATGTATGGAAAGTCCTACATAAAATGATTAATTCTAACTAAGTTGTGAAATTCTGTGCTCAAATGAATATTAATTGCCTATGAATGTTTCCAACTACTACAGCAACTTTGTTATAATTAAAAAAACGTGCAGCCACTAATAATTATTAGTGTAGAACCCCCAGAATAGAAACTCGCTGATCAATCTCCTGCATCATTTGTCGGTAGGCTGGCGCATCAATCCCGCCAAATCTCTGCTTGAACTCAACCTCGGGCATAGACTCTGGTAAATCTGACCAAGGTGGCATCAAATCAGAATCTTTTAGTCCTGATGCTACGCGTAGTTGAAGTTGTTGTGCTAACTCTATACTTGCAACTGCTTTTTCACCAAACCTAGTGCCCGCACGATCTGCAGCAATATCGTTGAAAGAGAAACCACTCCCTGTACGAGAATCCTCGATCTCCTTGTACAAACCAACCACATCGGATAACGCCGTATCAGCATAAGCAGCGATTGTAGCTGAAACCATAAAATGCTTTGCAAAGTCATCGCGGCCACTAACAGTAACCGTCCTTCTAACGGGCCTTGGCCAAGTAGCCGCTTCTGGAGCAAGCGATTTAAGAGATTTATCTAATGTATAAAATGTTACAACTAAAATCGCCGCACGGTTTTCTGCTATAGCATTACTTTTTACTGAACGCTCAGCTGCAAGACGTAATAATGGCGGCAAAATTTCAGCAAGTGACACCGTTGCCGCCTTATCATTTCGACGACTATTTTTGGTTAGTACAGAATGATAGAAAAATAACTGCTCACTCTCCTGCTCACTGAGGATCGATGCTTGCATCACTTTAGAAAATCCGCCCTTCCAGTGATAGACCACTTTCAATTCGCTTCGAGACATTCT
>QIFK01000196.1 GCA_003230615.1 Nitrosospira sp.
CCTATTTTTTTGGTACTACGTTCTCGATCTCGCCCCTCGCGACTACGACGTCCACGATCTTGCCGTTTCAACTTTGTCTTAGCCTGTTTCGATTCTACAGCTTCTTTCTCTTCACTACTTATTGGCTTGAACCAACCAAAAACTCTGTCCAGAAAAGAAGGGGGCATCTGTTCGGACTGAATTTTCTTTTCACGCATAGGAGCTGGTTGCGATGGTGTAATACTCCTCACCGCTGCTTTTTGTCGAATTGGTTTTGCTTCTTCTTTTACAGCTGACGGTAAGTTTACTTCTTCAATCGGTTTCTCTACCATCTGATAACTAGTTCGAATCTCACTTAGTTTTACGTTGTCATGGCGCAAACGATCAATATTATAGTTTGGTGTTTCTAAATGAACGTTAGGAATCAAAATTACATTTACTTTCAATCGCGCTTCAATAGCATAAATCTCCGCACGCTTTTCATTTAGCAGATATGTAGCCACATCCACTGGTACCTGGACATGAAGTGCGGCAGTACCCTCCTTCATCGCCTCTTCCTGAATGATCCTAAGAATATGTAGCGCAGAGGAATCAGTGCCACGAATATGACCAGTACTGTGACAACGCGGACATGAAATGTAGTTACTCTCACCCAATGAAGGACGTAAGCGTTGGCGCGACAACTCTAGCAATCCAAATCGAGAAATCTTACCTACCTGTACTCGTGCGCGGTCATAACGCAATGCGTTATGTAAGCAATTCTCTACTTCACGTTGGTTACGAGTAACCTCCATATCAATAAAATCAATAACTATAAGCCCACCCAGATCACGCAGTCGTAATTGGCGTGCGATTTCTTCTGCTGCTTCCAAGTTAGTATTGAAAGCGGTCTGTTCGATATCTGAACCACGAGTGGCACGCGCTGAGTTCACATCAACCGATACCAATGCTTCAGTATGATCGATGACTATGGCACCACCCGCAGGCAACGTTACTTTCCGCGAATAAGCTGTCTCAATTTGGTGTTCGATCTGAAAACGCGAGAATAACGGCACATCATCGTTATAAAGTTTGATGCGGCTGACATTATCAGGCATAACATGGCTCATAAACTGGTAGGCCTGCTCATGAATGCTCTCAGTATCAATCAGAATTTCACTAATCTCTTGATGGAAGTAATCACGAATGGCGCGTGTTACTAGACTGCTCTCCTGGTAAATTAGAAATGCGCCGCTTTGGTTCTTGGAGGCATCCTCAATAGCACGCCATAGCTGCATCAGATAATTCAGATCCCACTGTAACTCTTCTTCGCTACGACCTATACCAGCAGTCCGAGCAATAATGCTCATACCTGGTGGAATATCGAGCTGCGACATTACCTCACGCAGTTCAGCGCGATCCTCGCCCTCAATACGACGAGACACTCCACCCCCACGAGGGTTGTTGGGCATCAGAACTAAAAGGCGCCCTGCCAGTGAAATGTATGTAGTAAGAGCCGCGCCCTTAGTACCACGCCCATCCTTGTCTACCTGAACAATAAATTCCTGGTCCTCATGTAGAACATCTTGAATACGAGAGCGTGCAGGATCAGCGCCTTCCTTGAAATAAGATCTAGAAATTTCCTTGAACGGTAGAAAGCCGTGACGCTCGCCACCATAGTCCACAAATACAGCTTCGAGGCTGGGCTCAATACGGGTAACAACGCCTTTGTAGATGTTACTCTTGTACTGCTCTTTGCCGGCTGTTTCAATGTCAAGATCAATAAGTTTCTGACCGTCAACAATGGCGACCCGAAGTTCTTCCGGCTGTGTCGCATTAAATAACATGCGTTTCATTATTATATTTCTCCCGCGCGCTGGCCACGGGCGAACAAGCCATACATGGTCGGATTGCATCCGATTCACGTATATGAGAATCTCTTAATTAGGCAACTTTGTCATAGTGTCGGGCTAAAGTTAAAAATTACCATTCTCCGGCTTGTCACTAAGGATACTGCTTTTTAATTAAGCAGAACCCAAAATTAAGTTTCCGTCAGATTTCAACTACAGCTACCCCCAAGAAGCGGGTGCTATGATACACAACACTGAAATCTGCATGTGATTTGAGCGCGCAATTCAATCATTATTGCTACTTTTATTGGTGAGCAACGTTAACCAGGTTTCGGGGTCGGTTCTCGGCCTTGTTCTGTTAAAATCCAATCAACAGTGCCATTTACACACCGGATAAAGGACGGAATTGAACTCCGAATTAGTAAGTATAAGTAAAATTAAGGATTTAGGCAAAGATTTTCCTTTGAATGCCGTGATCAAGGAAGTCATTGGTGAGGACAGCAATGATCAGCGTATAGATAATTTTTTGATCAAACGCCTCAAAGGTATTCCCAGAAGCCACATCTATCGGTCTCTACGCAGTGGGCAAGTACGGATCAACGGTAAGCGTGTGAAAGCTAGTTATCGGTTACAGGAAGGTGATACGGTACGTATTCCACCAACAAAAAGAGTAAAAAATAAATCACCAAATAAAATTAAATTGGCTGAATCAAGATTCGCTCTATTTGATATTTTATTCCAGGATGAGGCCCTTTTGGTGATTAATAAGCCTGCCGGCATGGCGGTACACGGTGGAAGCAATGTAAGCTTCGGTGTCATAGAACAGCTACGAGCCCAGAATCCTGATTGGAAATTTTTAGAACTGGTTCATCGTCTTGACAAAGAAACATCAGGGGTCCTTCTACTTGCTAAGAAACGTGCAGCACTTGTTAAATTACACCGACAGATCCGTGAAAGAGAAATGGAAAAACGCTACTTAGTGCTGGTGAAAGGCAAATGGCACAATCCAAAACAGAATGTGAAATTGGCACTTAATAAATATATTACAACCGTGGGAGAGCGACGTGTGGCGGTAACTATGGATGAAAAAGAAAGAAAAGGGGGAATGACGGCCCATACGGTGTTTACTTTACAAAAATCCTGGCAGGATTTTAGTTTATTGGAAGCAGAACTAAAAACTGGGCGTACTCATCAAATCCGTGTACATCTTGCCTATTTAGGCTTTCCTATTGTAGGTGACGACAAATATGGTGATTATCTGCTAAATAAGGAACTAAATAAGCGCAATGGACAAGGACCTAATCTGAAGCGTATGTTTCTACATGCCTACGTAACCGTAGTAACACATCCTGTAACTGGTGAGAGCTTACGCATAGAAGCGCCGCTAGCGAAGGATCTACAAATATTTCTGAATGAATTGAACAAGGAATAATTGACAACATAAACAACGTGAGCTCTGAATCCGTTATAAATTGATATTATTTTTCTTATGAGCAAGAAATTCGATTTATTGGTGTTTGATTGGGATGGAACACTGGCGGATTCCGCCAGTGTGATCGTGTTGTCGATACAGGGTGCAGCTCGTGATATGGGATTGACTGAACCCTCAAATGACGAAGCGCGTCATGTCATCGGCCTGGGACTAAGTGAGGCTATCGAATACCTTTTCCCAGATCTTCCTTTACAAAAACTTAGATTATTAACAGATCGCTACCGATATCACTACCTTGCACATGACCAGGAAATATCACTGTATGAGGGCATCATCGAGATTATTAAAACCTTGCATGCAGAAAATTTTCTATTGGCTGTCGCAACTGGCAAAAGTCGTGCCGGACTTAATCGTTCTTTCGTGTCAAGTGGATTAGGAGATTATTTTCACGCTAGCCGTTGTGCCGATGAAACTTTTTCAAAACCCCATCCAGCAATGCTGCTAGAATTGATGAGCGAATTTGGCGTAAAAACTGAGCGTACTTTGATGATTGGCGATACCTCTCATGACTTGCAAATGGCGATCAATGCTAGGGTCCCTGGGCTCGGTGTAACATATGGTGCTCATCCTAGGGAGAAACTTGAATCTCTGGTACCGCTTGCCTGTATTGAAAACGTGATGAAATTACGCTCATGGTTAAATACAAATATCTAATCTGTACAAGTAGTAAACTTGTTAAGGATGACACAAGAATCCATTTTAATATAAAACATAACCATGAACCTAATTTGCTGCAGCATTTGTTATTTGTCATAAAGGAAATCTATGATTACCTCAACCGGTGCGGCTATATTGGAACCGGGTTGGACCTAATAATGGATAAACTTTATGATCGTTTAAGAATCTACTTATTTTATTCAACTCACAGTGCAACTTTTGCACACAAAAGTAGTTTCTACTTGGAAGGGAAATGCAAGAAATAAAATATACAACAGTTAATAATTGGGAAACACAACAGTAATATTTTTTTGAGAGGTTGGAAAAATTATGTTTGACTCAGAAAACCGCAATGAAGGTTGGGAAAAGCAGTTACTGGAGAAATTAGCATTTTCCTCTGTTCAAGAACAGCGCCGGGCGCGCCGCTGGAGCATACTTTTCAAGTCGCTCACCTTTTTATACTTATTTATTCTTTTATTTATTGGTTTAGGTTGGTTTGGTAGCAATGGTGTGGCTATTTCCGGTAAACACACTGCTCTTGTCGAACTCCGTGGAGAGATTTCTGCAAATAGCATTAGTAGTGCGGACAACATCAATACAGGGCTGCAGAATGCTTTCAAGGACAAAAAGACGCAAGGGGTAATATTACGCATCAACAGTCCGGGCGGCAGCCCAGTTCAAGCAGGCTATATCAACGAGGAGATTCGACGGCTGCGTACTGAATACCCGAACATTCCCCTTTATGCCGTAATTGAAGACATTTGTGCCTCAGGCGGTTATTACGTCGCTGTGGCCGCAGACAAAATTTATGTGGATAAAGCTAGTATAGTAGGCTCCATTGGTGTGCTAATGAACGGATTTGGCTATACTGGTGCAATGGAAAAACTCGGTATCGAACGGAGATTGCTCACGGCAGGAGAAAATAAGGGTTTTCTCGATCCTTTCTCGCCGCTCAACCCACAGCAAGAGAAATATGCCAAAGAAATGCTAGAAGACGTGCATCAGCAGTTTATCCAGGTAGTGCAGCAAGGTAGAGGCAAGCGTTTGAAAAACTCACCCGAGATCTTCAGTGGTATTGTTTGGACCGGTCAGAAGAGCATAGAACTCGGACTTGCAGATGCTTTGGGTGGCGCGGAGTATGTTGCGCGTGAAATTATAAAAGCAGAAGATATTGTAGACTTCACCACAAGAGAAAGCTTTGCTGAACGTTTCGCTAATCGCTTAGGCTCAGCATCTGCAAACGCTTTGATCAGTGCTGGAAACGGATGGAGGTTGAGGTAACAATCTGTCGCCTCATTGCGATTATTCGACTAGTATGACTCGGATTTTTTAGGAAACTAACGGTACCAGAGTTTAGTATCTAAACCTTGTTAAGCATTAACAAACAGCAGCAAGAATCACCGAGGTAATATCGCCGCCATGCACAAAATTAGGCAAAGGTGAAGGGAACGATAATTCATACCACTTCAACGCCTTCCTGTGCCAGCATCTCTACCAACATTATCAGCGGCAACCCAATCAGAGCGTTTGGATCATCGCTTACCATGCGTTCAATCAGTGCGATACCCAATCCCTCGTATTTTGCACTACCCGTACAGTGATATGGCTGCTCTTTAGTTAGGTAGTTTCCGATTTGACTATCACTTAATTCACGAAATTTGACAACAGAAGAGATGATCCGGGACTGCATCCTACCGCTACGACTGTTGAAAAGACTCAACGCTGTATGAAAAATTACTTCTTTTCCGCGCATGAAATACAATTGCTTAGTTGCTTTCTCATAATTAAGAGGCTTTCCAAGTTGAATGCCATCTAGAGCCGCCACTTGATCGGCTCCTATGATAAGTGCGCCAGGATAAATCGTAGCAACCGCACGTGCTTTATTCTCAGCTAAGCGGCTAGCAGTAGCTTCAGGCAATTCACCGGATAAGGCCGCTTCATCAACATCCGGGCTAGAGACTTCAAAAGGTAT
The DNA here is from genome assembly GCA_003230615.1 of Nitrosospira sp. Lineage (GTDB taxonomy): Bacteria > Pseudomonadota > Gammaproteobacteria > Burkholderiales > Nitrosomonadaceae > BJGV01. The sequence continues at coordinate 5,930 of QIFK01000196.1, forward strand.
TTGCAAGCGACAAAGTAGCTCGTAACGATAAGAAGAACTGGACCCTAAGACAAGTTTTTGAGCGCTCTGTTGTGTTTTCAATGGTCGTTGTAGTATGGTTTTTGACACTCAAGTACGAAAAATATATCATGCGCGCCTTATGCCTGCACGATTTCTTATAGATACCTTTGATTTTGTGCGCAATACTAGGACGCACCATGGTAAAATCGCATTTGAAGAATGTATGCTTTTGAAAGACTATTTATCTGATAGTCAAGGCAAGCTAGGATACAGAATATGTGGTGCTCTGGATTAAAATGGCAAATCTATATTATTGGTTACCATAAAAGAAACAATAAATTTGCATTACCAGCACTGCCTTGGTGAGCTGGTACATTTACTAGATTTGCAGACAGTAATACTACTTGCAGAAAATGAAAATGAGTTGTTTCGTCTCGATGAAACTGAAACAGTTGATGGGTTTTTGGCAGTTTCTGATTTGGATGTCTTGGCACTGATTGAGGATGAGATTATTTTAAGCCTACCGATTTCTCCACGTCATAGGGAAGGGGAGTGCTCGGCTCAGGAACCAATTAATAGTAATTTGATAGAAAAAAACATGCTTTTGCCACGCCAGAAAAATTAAAAACACACACTAAAATTATTTAAGGGGTCCAATACTATGGCTGTCCAGAAAAATAAAAAATCTCCATCGAAACGCGGGATGCATCGTTCGCACGATTCCCTGCCTAGCCTACCATTAGCACTAGAGCCTAGTACTGGTGAGGTACATATGAGACATCACATTAGTCCCAATGGCTACTATCGCGGCAAGAAAATCGTCAAAACCAAAAACGATTAACCTTTTAGTCATCATTCTACGAATAACAAAATTTTTAGTTCTTCCCAGCCTTATGATGGGCATCTAAATTGGACATTACCATAGCCATAGACTGTATGGGTGGCGATTATGGCCCCCATGTAACAGTTCCCTCTGCTGTTGATTTTATTCGCCGCAATCCCAGTACCAGTATCGTTCTGGTAGGATTACTTGATGCGATAGAGGCAGAATTGAGGGCTCTTAACTTTGCACCCAATCCCCGACTGCAACTACATGCCGCAAGTGAAGTCATCAATATGGATGATTCACCCTTAGTGGCTCTACGCAGTAAAAAAGACTCTTCGATGCGAATTGCAATAAATCTAGTCAAAAATGGCACGGCCCAGGCCTGTGTCAGCGCTGGAAATACCGGAGCATTACTTGCGACATCCCGGTTTGTTCTAAGAACACTCCCCGGTATTGATCGACCAGCACTCGCCGTAGAGCTACCTACTATGAAAGGACACACCTACGTTCTAGATCTAGGCGCCAATGTGGATTGCAGCCCGGAACACCTGCTTCAATTCGGTATCATGGGCACCACTCTAGTGTCTTCAGTGGAAAGTAAGGACAAGCCGAGCATCGGCTTGTTAAATATTGGCGAAGAAGCAATTAAAGGTAACGAAGTAGCAAAACAAGCAGCTGAGCTGTTACGTAATGATAGTGGACTTAATTTCTACGGAAACATTGAGGGCGATGATATTTACAAGGGTACGACCGATGTGGTGGTATGCGATGGTTTCGTCGGCAATGTTGCCCTAAAAACTTCAGAGGGATTAGCCCAGATGGGCGCTACTTACCTACGAGAAGAATTCGGGCGCAATCTTCTCACAAAATTAGCGGGACTTGTTGCCTTACCTGTTCTGAATTCATTCAAGCGTCGACTAGACCACCGTGTATATAATGGTGCGAGCTTACTTGGACTATGCGGTATCGTCATCAAAAGCCATGGTTCTGCTGACAGCTATGCTTTTGGATTTGCTATCAAACGCGCTTTTGAAGAAGTTCGAGGCGGAATGCTAAATAAAATCAGTGAACATATGCTGAAATTATCACATCACTCAAAAGATTCATCTTCACCCACACAATCCACGTCAAAAGAAGATGTAGCATGATGTATTCCAAAGTGATTGGGACGGGTAGTTATTTACCTGAGAAAGTTCTCACTAACCATGATCTTGAGAACATGGTTGATACCAGCGACTCATGGATACGTAGTCGAACAGGGATAGAGCAACGACATATTGCGGCTGATAATGAAATGGCAAGTGATCTAGCACTTAATGCTTGCCGTAAGGCGATGAAGGCAGCGGATGTAAGCGCAGATGAGATTAATCTTATTATAGTTGCAACTACGACTCCGGATATGACTTTTCCGAGTACTGCATGCATTTTACAATACAAGCTTGGAATCAAAGATTGCCCGGCGTTTGACGTGCAGGCGGTATGTAGTGGCTTTATCTATGCACTTGCTACAGCAGACATGTTCATCCGCGCTGGTAGATGTCGAACAGCACTAGTAGTCGGTACCGAGATTTACTCACGCATACTCGACTGGACCGATCGTAGTACCTGTGTACTATTTGGAGATGGAGCCGGAGCAATGCTAATAACCCAGAGTGATCAACCCGGAATACTTTCAAATCACTTGCATGCCGATGGAAGTTACTATAATACCCTTTCACTATCAGGGAATATCTGTAGTGGAAAGATAAAAGGTAACCCTTATGTCTCCATGGAGGGTAATACGGTTTTTAAGTTTGCTGTAAAAGTTATGGAGGAAATTGTGCATGAGACTGTGGCCGAAAATAATTTACAGATATCTGATATAGACTGGTTGATCCCGCATCAAGCAAATATTCGAATTATTCAATCCACAGCAAAAAAACTAGGTATACCAATGGAGAAAGTGGTAACTACAATAGACAAACATGGCAATACTTCTGCTGCTTCTATTCCACTAGCACTAGATTTAGCATTACGTGACGGGCGCATTAGGCCCGGACAACATGTATTATTAGAGGGAGTGGGTGGCGGTTTTACCTGGGGTGCGGTACTAATTCGCTGGTGAAGAATGAAATTTGCCTTCGTATTTCCCGGCCAAGGTTCACAATCCGTCGGTATGATGAAAGGATATAATGATTTCCCCATAGTACGTGAAACTTTTTCTGAGGCATCTGACATCCTAAGTCATGACTTCTGGACAATGGTTAATAATGGACCGACTGATAGCCTCAACCTCACAACTAATACTCAGCCGTTGATGTTGATGTCAGGAATTGCTGTGTACCGTGCATGGGAAAGCTTAGGTGGACCAAGTCCTACCTTCACAGCTGGTCACAGTTTAGGAGAATACACTGCATTGGTTGTTTCAGGAGTAATGACTTTTCGTGACGCTTTATCAACTGTGCGTTTTCGAGGGAAAGTAATGCAGCAGGCAGCACCAGAAGGAACCGGCAAAATGGCCGCAATAATAGGACTAGACAATGATATGATACAAACAGTATGTGCTGAAGTTACAAATGATTCCGCCGGAGAATCACTAGAACCTGCAAACTTTAACTCACCTGGACAGGTTGTAATCGCAGGGCATAAAAATGCAGTATTGCGCGGTATTGAACTGGCAAAAGAGAAAGGTGCAAAGCTGGCAGTACTGTTACCCGTGAGCGTGCCCTCGCATTGCTCACTAATGGCTTCAACCGCAGAAAGAATGCAGCAGCGATTAAATAAATTAACACTATTAACACCAAAAATCCCAATACTGCATAATGCGGATGTACAACAACACAAGAATAGCTCTGCTATTAAAAATTCTTTAGTGAAACAACTATGTTTTCCAGTACGATGGACAGAGACTATCCATGCTTTCGTAGAAGCAGGTGTTACTCATATAGTAGAATGTGGCCCAGGTAAAATTTTGACAGGACTTAATAAGAGAATAGACAAAAATTTACAGAATATAGCGTTAACAGATAGCGCAGCGCTCCGACAGGCAATTAATATTTTGATGTAGAAAGTGTAAACAATCATGTATAGAAATTCTCATATTCTATTTTATATGTAATCCCAATATTTTGTTGTATTGTTAATTTGTTTAACAAGTAGAGAGATTATGTTGCAAAATCAAATAGCGTTGGTAACTGGAGCAAGCCGTGGTATTGGGCAGGCTATTGCACTTAAACTTGGCAAGGATGGTGACACAGTAGTTGGTACTGCAACCACTGAGGAGGGTGCTAAAAATATTAGCTGCTACCTCAAGGAAGCCGGTATAGAAGGCATAGGTTTGGTATTAAATGTAAACGATGCTGATCAAATTGGAAATGTCCTTGCAGAAACACGAAGAAAATTCGGTGAAATTACGATACTGGTGAACAATGCCGGCATAACTCGCGACGACCTGCTGGTCCGAATGAAAGATGAAAAGTGGGATGAAGTTATTGACACAGATCTCAAGTCGATATTTCGTCTAAGTCGTGAAGTCCTGCGTGCTATGATGAGAGCACGCTCTGGACGCATTATCAATATTTCCTCAATAGTGGGTACCACGGGGAATATTGGGCAAGCCAATTATGCCGCTGCCAAAGCTGGGGTGCTTGGCCTCAGCAAATCGCTGGCACGCGAAGTAGGTAGTCGTAATATAACAGTGAATTGCGTCGCTCCAGGTTTCGTTGATACAGATATGACTCGCGCACTTACAGAAAAACAACAGCGAGACCTGATCCAGTACGTGCCACTAGCTAGACTGGGACGACCCGAAGAAATAGCTTCAGCAGTGGCGTTCCTTGCTTCACCATCTGCCGGGTACATTACAGGTGCAACACTGCATGTGAATGGCGGGATGTATATGGAATAACTAAAAAATATCTCTTAAAACATACAAATATTCATAAATCCTTGGCTTATTGTGAATTTGTAAAATCATGGTTTCGCACAGATTAGCATTGATCTGTACTAAACATCGTTAATCAATATAAATTTAATGATTTTTTCTCAATCAATGATTATGTTCTGGTTTTGTTAATGCTAGAAATTTGTTAAAATAGCGACATTTTTCTTACCTGAGAAAATGAAGGGGATCTAGATGGAAAAAATAGAGCAAGTAGAGCAACGTATAAAAAAGATCGTAGCAGAGCAACTTGGAGTGAACGAAACAGAGGTTAAAAATGAATCGTCTTTTGTAGATGACTTAGGCGCTGACTCGCTGGATACTGTCGAACTGGTTATGGCGCTAGAAGAAGAATTTGAATGTGAAATTCCAGATGAACAAGCAGAAAAAATACATACCGTCCAACAAGCTATTGATTTCGTTAATTCCCAAACAAACTAATCTCTTGCATTAATTCGCCCCAAATTTGGAGCCAACTTGCCCAAACGTAGAGTAGTCATAACTGGAATGGGCATTGTATCGCCCGTTGGCAATACCACATCAGATGCATGGATAAACATCCTGAGCGGCAAGTCTGGTATTACTCGGATCACTCGCTTTGATGCATCCGCCATTGCTTCTCAGATTGCTGGAGAAGTTAGGGATTTTGATATTACACAATATATATCTGCAAAGGATGCGCGCCGTATGGATATATTTATCCATTATGGTATGGCTGCATCAATCCAGGCAGTGAAAGATGCGGGCATTGGAGACATTACTGGCTCAGGCCTTGATGCTGATCGAATTGGTGTCAACATTGGATCAGGTATTGGTGGTTTACCGATGATCGAGAATACGGACAACGCCTATCATGAGGGTGGCCCGCGTAAAATCTCACCTTTCTTCATTCCCAGCACAATTATCAATATGATTGCTGGCAATCTATCTATTATGTATAACTTCAAGGGACCAAACCTCGCCATTGTTACTGCCTGCACATCTGCGACCCATTGCATAGGCGGCTCCGCACGAATGATCGAATATGGGGATGCGGATGTGATGATCGCTGGTGGTGCAGAATCGTGTGTAACGCCGCTCTCGGTTGGCGGTTTTGCCTCGGCACGGGCATTATCGTTGCGAAATAACGATCCGGACACTGCTAGTCGACCTTGGGACAAGGACAGAGATGGTTTTGTACTAGGAGAAGGTGCAGGTATTCTAGTACTAGAAGAAATGGAACACGCAAATCGACGTGGCGCTAAAATTTATGCTGAAATAGCTGGCTTTGGTATGAGCGCAGATGCGTATCATATGACAGCGCCCTCCAAGGATGGAGAAGGTGCTACTCGTTGCATGGCTAATGCTCTCAAAAATGCAGGTATAAATGCTACTGAGGTAGATTACATTAATGCTCACGGCACATCTACACAGCTGGGTGACCTTGCTGAAACAGTGGCGGTAAAAAATTGTTTTGGTGCTCATGCAAAGAAGCTTGTAGTTAATTCCACAAAATCCATGACTGGACACTTACTAGGTGCTGCAGGTGGGGTTGAGGCAATTTTTACCGCACTGGCAATATGCCATCAGGTTGCTCCACCCACTATTAATATTTTCAACCAAGATCCGCAATGTGATCTAGATTATGTACCCAATACTGCACGGAATATGAAAATTAAGGTGGCAATGTCAAATTCATTCGGATTTGGTGGCACCAATGGTACCCTAATACTTCGAAAAATGTAGTTTAGTCGGCACATCGTATGTGTACGTTAAAACGTTCGGTTCTCCTTGCCTCAACAGTAATCCTTTTATTTGCTGGATGGTTCTTCTACCATGTCAACACAGCTGTTCGTATTCCTGTTGTCCCATACGAATTTTCAATCAAGTCGGGTAGCAGCCTAAGAAATGTTGCCAGGCAACTAGCTGATGCCGCGGTCTTATCTGATGCTTGGTCATTCGTTTTACTATCGCGAATAATGGGAAATGCCTCTTCCCTCAAGGCGGGCAATTATAAGCTTTCTGAAAACACCTCACCTCTTCAATTACTGGAATACATTACCGAGGGGAATGTTAATCAAAGTGAAATTAAATTTATTGAGGGCTGGACATTCCGTCAGCTTAGAAAAACACTGAACGAACACCCGGCCATCCAGCACGATACAGAAAAACTGAATGACCAAGATATTCTACAATTAATTGGTGCAAACGAAACTGTGGCAGAAGGACTATTTTTTCCCGATACCTATTTTTTTGAACAAGGCAGCAGCGACACAGTAATATTGAAACAGGCTTATCGTACAATGCAAGATAACCTAGCATCTGCATGGGCTGCATCTACTAAAGACTTACCTTTAGCAAACCCCTATCAGGCTCTGATTCTGGCCTCCATAATTGAAAAAGAAACTGGCAAAGAAACTGATCGAAACAAAATTGCAGGAGTATTTATTAACCGACTACGGTTAGGCATGCTGCTTCAAACTGACCCCACTATTATTTATGGATTAGGTGAGGAATTCGACGGTAATTTGCGCAAGAAGGATCTTCTGACAGATCATGAGTACAATACATACACTCGCCCCGGCCTCCCACCTACACCTATTGCTATGCCAGGACTAGCTTCGATCAAAGCAGCACTGAATCCTGCTAAAACTGATGCTCTATACTTTGTCGCAAAGGGAAACGGAGAATCGCATTTCTCCAGTAACTTGGCGGACCACAACCGCGCAGTAGCAAAATACCAGAAAAAAAATAAACAACCTGTTGTACTTCCATAACACAAATCTAAGTATCCTACTATTGGAGAAATGATGTTGTTTTACCCCTTTCTTTTACGTAGAGAATGGTTTATCCCTTGATAAAATATCGGGATCAAACATAGACCTATCTACATAAATATATATAGCTACTAAATGCGGATTAAACCTTTTGCCAGAGCATCCGTTAACT
>QIFK01000016.1 GCA_003230615.1 Nitrosospira sp.
CCAGCACATTCTTTTTCTCTGAGGTGATATACCGATCTGGTTCCTCTGCGTCCATAGTCAATATACGCGAATCAAAAAAGCGTACATTCTGTACCATGGGAATCTTGAAATATAATCCTGGATCGTTCTTTATATCAACTACTTCACCTAGCTGGAAGACGATGGCTTTCTGGCGCTGATCTACAATATATAGTGATGAGCTTACTAGAAAGAACAGAGCGATAAGGATGCCGAATAGTACGCTTTGGCTTTTCATTTATCTTGTCTCCCGTTCGCGCATTCGGAATGCTTCACGTGTACGCTGCGTTCGAGTGGCATTGTTTTCGATTAAAGGGGCCCTCGGTGCGATCACTTGGGGTGTTACAGGTACTGGAGCAGGTGCCGGAGTGGAGGAGCTTTTTTCTATCAGTTTATCAAGAGGCAAATATAGCAAGTTATTACTGTTTTTTTGGTCAACCAATATCTTGTTTGTATTAGATAGTACCTCTTGCATCATGTCTAGGTAAAGACGATCACGGGTTACACGAGGTGCCTTACTATATTCGACCAAGATTTGTTTGAAACGACTAGCATCGCCAGTAGAGCTAGCAATCACTCGCTCCCTGTATCCCTCAGCTTGTTCCATTAGGCGAGCGGCATTACCTGTGGCCCTGGGGATAACATTGTTAGCGTAGGCTTCCCCTTCATTTCTCTGCCTTTCCTTATCCTGCCCCGCTTTTACTGCATCGTCAAATGCCGCTTGAACTTGCTCTGGGGGTTGTGCATTTTGCATGGTAACTTTGCTGATTGCGATCCCTATTTGGTAATTGTCGAGAATTTCTTGCATCAACACGCTTGCTCTTAATGCTACATCTTCGCGCCCTTCGTAGAGTACATAATCCATGTAACTCTTCCCAATAACTTCACGAATAGAGGCTTCTGCCGCCTGCAGCACTGCTTCGTCCGGGTTGCGGTTATTAAACAGGTATTCTTCAGGATTCTTGAGTATGTATTGCACGGCAAACTGAATATCAATAATGTTTTCATCATCGGTTAGCATTAATGCTTCTTTAAGCACTTTGCTTGTCACGCTTTTACGGTAGCCGATTTCAACTGTTCGTACCTGACTTACGTTAACGGTTTCTACGGTTTCAGCCGGATATGGCAAGTGCCAACGTAACCCTGCCTGGGTGGTTTCATTGTATTTCCCAAAACGCAGAACCACCCCTCGATAACCTTCGTTGACAATGTAAAAGCCGCTTGCTATCCATAGCAATAGAAGCACCCCAACGAGTAGGCCAATACTCAAACCTCCACCAAGGAGCTTTAATTTTTTGCCTCCAGACCCATCACCACCTCCAGATCCATTACCAGACCCATTACCACCGCGGCGCTTACCCCCAAATAGGTCATTGAGTTTTTTGCTGACGTTGCGTAATAGTTCGTCCAGATCAGGTGGACCAGAGCCGCCTTTTTTTCGTCCCCACTGTGGGTCATTTAATCCCATGATGATTTTTATATTTTCCGGTTATTAATTAAATTCCACTACCAGATAGTCTATCTAGTAAGAACCTTTGAGTTTTAGCTATGGTAAGAATACTTATCGTACTATTCAATTTGCCAACTCAATAACTGATCGTAGAGTGCTTGTTAGTCACGTCCCCTATTTCTGGCGACATTTTACACCATTGCGAAGTACGCTGTTCAATTGTTTCGGCTAGCGCCATCCTAATATATTCGAATCCTTCACCGGTTTTTGCACTTAATCGAACTTGCGATATTCTACCATACTCGTTACGTTGGTACCCTGACGTTCCTTGCGATATATTGATTAAATCTATTTTGTTTAGTACAAGAATCTGCGGAATTGCATCAGCACCGATTTCCTCTAGCACCTTATTGACTGCCTCAATTTGCTGTTCTCGATTAGGGCTACCCGCGTCCACCACATGTAGTAGCACGTCAGACTGCACGGTTTCCTCTAACGTGGCCCGGAATGCGGCGACTAGCGTGTGTGGCAACTCGCGAATAAAACCCACAGTGTCAGAAATCACCAAAGGGCCATGTCCTTGGATAAACAATTTACGTGTGGTTGCGTCCAATGTGGCAAAAAATTGGTTAGCAGTGTAGGCACTTGCGCGCGTGAGGTTATTGAACAAGGTAGATTTGCCCGTGTTGGTATAACCAATAATAGAAACTGACATTACATGGGCACGTCGTCTTGTGCGCCGCTGTAAATTTCGCTGGCACTGGAATTTAGCAAGCTTCTCTTTTAGGAGCTTAACCCGTTTTCCAAGCAATCGTCGGTCCGTTTCCAGTTGAGTTTCCCCGGGCCCGCGTAGACCTATGCCACCCTTTTGCCGCTCCAAGTGAGTCCAGCCACGTACCAGGCGAGTAGCAAGATACTCAAGTTGAGCCAGTTCCACTTGTAGCTTCCCCTCGTGACTTTTAGCGCGTTGTGCAAATATATCTAAAATTAGACTGGTGCGGTCTATCACGCGGCACTGAAGATATTGCTCTAGATTACGTTGTTGGGCAGGAGAAAGATTGTGATTAAAGATAACCAGCGAGGCACAGGTTTGTTTTAGAATTAGGGAAATTTCATTTACCTTACCATTACCAGCATAGGTAGCAGGGTTGGGCCGAGAACATTTACCCCTAATCACTGCAACAATTATAAGTCCATCACTTGTAGCCAGTTGCCGTAATTCTTCTATATTTTCTACGTAACCATTGCGACCAAAGTCTAAGCTAACTAGTACAGCAGCATTAACATCAGCAATAGTGTCTCTAGCGGAACGATCAAGCATCTGGTGTGATTGGCGCCTCGAATGGAGTGGTGAAAGTTTTGGTGGGGACAACGGTAGAGATTGCGTGCTTATATACCATTTGTGTAACATTGTTTTTAAGAAGTACCACGTATTGATCGAATGAGTCAATGTGGCCTTGCAGTTTAATGCCATTTACCAGATAAATTGATACTGGAATATGTTCTTTCCGTAGCATGTTTAAAAACGGATCTTGTAACAATTGTCCTTTAGCGGTCATGGGTGACTCCATGTTTTAATTATTCGAGAGTTAACTTTACTTGATTTCTAGGAGTAAATCTATATTTCTAAACTTAAGAAAGAATAGTAGTGGCGCTACGAACTCAGTCGAACCGACAAGAAGTATTTATTCAATATTAATAATGTGGAACATGAACTTAACATAAGAATGGAAACGAGGAATAAATGAGGAATATAGAGAAGTATTTGTAGTTTCCGTTATAGCCAGTTCATTCTATGTACTGTCAACCATAAATCATGTGTTCATGATTTTGTTACTTGTCTATTAGTTGTAGGATTGTATATTCCAGGGATAGTTTTTTAGAATTCGAGGCAATCGAGACTATATTTACGCTGTTTTGTTTTACAATAAAATTTTATACCGCACAGATTCGCAGGATTGTGGTGGTTGTTAGACATGCCTGGAGCGTAATCTTGAATGCGTTTGACCATATGCGATCCAAACAGTTGATTTGCGAATTAAGAGTTTGTTTGTTCACAAGAGTCAGGTTTCTAGATAAAGTTATTTAGTTTGTTTAGTGGGTATGGTTGCAGCTAAACTCCGTTCTTTGTTATAGCTACAGTCATACTTTCCATAAGTATTAATTTCATGGGATTCGCGATTGAGTAAGCGTGCTAACTCAGTAAGAGCTTGATGGTAGACTTGACGTTTAAACTCAACTACCGATTCCAGTTCTACCCAGTACTGATTCCAACGCCAAGCATCGAATTCGGGGTGAATACTTGTGCGCAGCGACACATCAGAATCATGTCCTACCAAGCGTAACAAATACCAAATTTGTTTTTGTCCTCTGTAATTTCCACGCCACTCGCGTTTTATCCAATGATCTGGTACTTCATAGCGTAACCAGTCACGTGTGCGTCCAATGATCTCAACATGGCATGAATGCAGGCCTATTTCCTCAGTTAACTCTCTGTACATGGCTTCTTTTGGGCTCTCACCAAGATTGATGCCACCTTGAGGAAATTGCCAAGAATTTTGATTAATGCGCTTGCCCCAGAAGACCTTATTCTTCTTATTAAGTAGAATAATGCCAACATTAGAGCGATATCCATTACGGTCGATCATGCGATTTACCTGTGTAATCCGTCACAATAATATTGATACGAATTTTTTCATATTTTATACTAGAAAGAAAGCAATCATAATATTAATTCTATATCACTTAGTATGTGTGCCAGCCTAGTACTACCTTAAAGTTCGCAGTACAGCTTAGTAAGCACATACTTTTGGGCTATTCCCGTTGGGTTAATCATGACAGGCGTTTCTCTTCAAAAGGATTTTATCAGAGCCATTATGCGTAAAAAGTGATAATGCGCTTCATTGCCAATAGTCATTGGCATGAATGTTGTTGGCAAATAATACGCACGGCAGTCTTTCGAGGTAGAATTACTTTCATTCAATTGTTGTAACGGAATTAGGCGATGCGTGTATCGCAATTTTTTATATCTACTCTCAAAGAAGCTCCTGCTGAAGCAGAGTTAGTCAGTCATAGGCTGATGTTGCGTGCGGGTCTCATTAAGCGTCTTGGAAGTGGGTTATATACCTGGATGCCGCTGGGTTTGAGAGTGTTGCGCAAGGTCGAACACATTGTTCGGGAGGAAATGGATAAGTGTGGCGCAGTAGAACTTCTGATGCCTGTAGTTCAACCAGCTGAGTTGTGGCAAGAGACCGGGCGTTGGGACAAATTTGGACCACTGATGCTGAGAATCAAAGATAGATATCGACGTGATTTCTGCTTTGGCCCTACGCATGAAGAAGTCATTACTGACATTGTAAGGCGGGAAATAAAAAGTTATCGTCAATTACCACTTACTCTCTACCAGATTCAAACCAAATTTCGTGATGAGATCCGTCCTCGCTTTGGTGTAATGCGAGCACGTGAATTTGTAATGAAGGATGCCTATTCATTCCATATTGATGTTGCGAGCCTAGAGCGAACCTATCAGGCTATGTATGACAGCTATATCCAAATTTTCAATCGCTTGGGATTGAGATTTCGTGCGGTGGTGGCAGATCCAGGGGCAATTGGTGGCAGCAGCTCACATGAGTTTCACGTATTGGCAGATTCGGGTGAGGATGGTATCGTTTTTTGTCCGGGCTCGACCTATGCAGCCAACATTGAATTTGCTGAGGCACTATCACCAGAGAAATTACGTGAGAGAGCTAGTAATCCCATACAAAAAATTGCAACACCCAACAAAAAAACCTGTGAGGAAGTAGCAGAGTTTCTAAAAGTACCAATACAAAAAACCGTAAAAACTTTAGCGGTGATGGTAAATAATGAAATGGTTCTACTATTATTGCGTGGCGATCACCGGTTAAATGAAATAAAAGCTAGGAAGATTCCATTTTTTAATAATTTTCGGTTGGCAAGCGAGGAGGAAATTTTAAGTAAAACCGGTTGCTGTACAGGATATACGGGGCCAGTCGGCCTGGAGTTGCCCATTATTTGCGACAAGACTGTCGTGGAAATGAGTGATTTTATTTGTGGTGCAAATGAAGTAGGTTATCATTTTGCTGGTGTTAATTTTGGCCGTGATGTGAAAGAACCTGACCACGTATACGATATTCGTAATGTTGTTCCAGGTGACTTGTCCCCTGATGGAAAAGGTAAGCTGGAAATCTGCAGAGGCATCGAGGTTGGGCATATTTTCCAGTTACGCACGGAATATTCAGAAGTGATGAAAGCTAGTTATCTTAATGAATCCGGCCAGTCTCAACCCATGGAAATGGGTTGCTACGGTATTGGTGTGTCGCGCATCGTAGCGGCTGCCATTGAGCAGAACCACGATGAACACGGTATTATTTTCCCCATTGTAATGGCACCTTTCCAAGTTGCTATTGTGCCCATTGGCATGAATAAAAGTGAAGTGATAAGAACTGAAGCAGAAAAGCTATATACGGGACTCTTTGCTGCTGGTATTGAGGTATTACTGGATGATCGCGAGGAGCGTCCGGGTGTGATGTTTGCTGATATGGAGTTGATTGGAATCCCCCATCGCATTGTCATTGGCGAGCGTGGTTTAAAGGAAGGAAATGTCGAATACCAAGGTCGGTGCGATGAAAAATATCAGGTTATTCCCCTGCGAAACATTATTAATTTTGTAGAATCAATAATATGTGGAAGTTAGCTGGGATATTTCTATTATTCTTTCCTGTTTTTGCCCAGGCTGGGGCCCAAAAAATGGAAGGGGCAGTCTGTGATGGCGTGTTTATTGCTGATGTACCTTATAAGCCTGTTACACGCCAAAAATTTGTATCTGCGTTTGCATCTGAGAAAAAAGCCATGGCATGGCTAGTTACTATGTCTAAAAGACTTGAAAAGCGTATACCTCATCCGAAAGACCGCGATGATTTCTTAATGACTGTTTATTACGTAGCTATTCGTCGTGCCTTGGATCCACAATTGATCCTTGGTATTATTCAGGTTGAAAGTGATTTCAATAAGTATGCTGTGTCAACAGCTGGTGCACGTGGCTACATGCAGGTCATGCCATTCTGGACAAAACTATGTGGTGATCCTGACCACAATCTTTTTCACTTACGTCGTAATCTACGCTACGGCTGTAACATCCTGCGGGGTTACCTGAAAATGGAGAAAGGGGACTACTTTCGTGCGCTTGGGCGGTACAACGGAAGTCTAGGACAAGCAACTTATCCTAACTTGGTATTACGTGCGTGGCGTGGCTCCTGGGCTTACCCGTCATAAACAGCAATTGGTACATATTTAGAAAAAGATAGCTAGCATCCCCTAGGAAGCATGTTGCAAAGAGGTATGTAATTTACTATCCTTGAGGATTCGTTCTTTCGAACTTACTGTGCAGTTTATTGAGTGCACTGAGGTAAGCTTTGGCAGAGGCTACGACAATATCAGTATCTGCTCCGTGACCGTTGACGATACGCCCTGATTTTTGCAGTCGCACGGTTACTTCTCCCTGAGAATCAGAACCGCTAGTGATGTTATTAACCGAATACAATTGTAGATCAGCGCCACTGAAAAGAATCTTTTCAATTGCTCGGAAAGTGGCATCCACCGGCCCACTACCGTCTGATTCTGCACGTATCTCCTTTCCTTCTTCAGCGATAACTACATTGGCGTACGGAGTTTCACCAGTTTCACTATGTGCGGTCAAGGATAGAAGCTTGTAGTGTTCCTGTAACGTCATGGTTTCGTCTGAAACTAGCGCATGCAAATCCTCATCGAAGATATCGTGTTTTTTGTCGGCCAGTTCTTTGAAACGCATGAACGTGGTATTAAGTACTTCTTCCGATTCCAGTTCGATACCAAGTTCAGTCAAACGGTTGCGAAAGGCGTTGCGTCCAGAGTGTTTTCCCAACGTTAATTTGTTTGCGCCCCAGCCGACATCTTCGGCACGCATGATTTCGTACGTTTCACGGTGTTTGAGTACGCCATCTTGGTGTATGCCAGCTTCATGTGCAAAAGCATTCGCACCGACGATGGCTTTATTAGGTTGTACTGGAAAGCCGGTAATGCCCGAAACAAGTTTGCTGGCTGGAACGATGTGAGTTGCATCTATTCGCGTGTCACAAGGAAATAAATCCTGGCGAGTGCGCACCGCCATCACTATCTCCTCAAGAGAGGCATTACCTGCACGCTCGCCCAGACCATTGATGGTGCACTCAACCTGTCGTGCACCGTTCATTACCGCTGATAAAGAATTAGCGACTGCTAGACCTAGATCGTTATGGCAATGTACTGAGAATGTAACCTTGTCAGAATTAGGTATACGTTCACGTAGGGTGCGTATGAGCTTACCGAATTGTTCCGGCATAGTGTAACCTACAGTGTCAGGAATATTGAGGGTGGTTGCTCCGGCATTGATAACTGCTTCTAGTACACGACAAAGAAAATCAATGTCTGAGCGACCCGCGTCCTCAGGAGAAAATTCCACGTTGTCAGTATATTGGCTCGCCCATTTCACAGCTTTTACGGCTTGCTCCAACACTTGGTCAGGAGACATGCGTAGTTTCCTCTCCATGTGAATTGGTGAGGTAGCAATAAAAGTATGTATACGTGCTGAATTTGCACCCTTTAAAGCTTCACCGGCACGGTTGATATCTTCCTTAGTGGCACGAGCTAATCCACACACGGTGCTATCTTTAATAGCATCAGCCACCGCTTTCACCGCTTTGAAATCACCGTTCGAAGCAGCCGGGAATCCAGCTTCAATAATGTCGACCAGCATACGTTCTAGTTGTCGTGCAATACGAACCTTCTCTTCCCTGGTCATAGACGCGCCGGGACTTTGCTCACCATCACGCAAAGTCGTATCAAAAATAATCAAATGGTCTTTCATTCTTTCTCCATCATAGATCTATTATATATAGAAAAAATGCTTGAGTTGAAATACAGAATCTGCAAAACAGACTCTGATGGGTTAGACTTTGGAATAAGTGTAGTAGTCAGCGCACAGGGCGCAGTAGTACTCCTGCTCGGAATAGCAGGCTATGAGGGAGATAAAACCAAGAATAGTCGTTAATTTGCTTCATGAGATTAAATATAAACGGTTTTTTCTGTTTACACAACAGAAAATAGGCCAAGTCTTTTACTTACTAGTAATTTTCTTCTTTTTCTGCCATCGCCACAACCACGTAACGTAACCAGATAATGCGTACAGCATGAACAAACAGAACAGTACAACAGGCGGTTGACTTGGAATCAGCACAAAAAAGAACAGGGCAAGCAACAACATGGTAATGAATGGTACGCTTTTGTGTAAATTAATTTCCTTGCCACTGTAATAAGGAAGGTTGCTAACCATAGTAAAACCAGCAAATACCGTAATACACCATGCCAGCCAACTAATGTCTGGTCCCTCTATTTTAAAATCTAGCATTACCCAAACTAGTCCTGCAATCAGAGCAGCAGCTGCGGGGCTAGGTAAGCCTTGGAAAAATCGTTTGTCTACTGTCGCTATTTTTGTGTTAAAACGCGCAAGACGTAACGCAGCGCAGGTGCAATAAATAAAAGCTGCAATCCAACCCCAATTCCCCATACCCTTCAAGGCCCATTCATATATAACTAGTGCAGGAGCTGCACCAAATGAAATCATGTCGGACATACTGTCATATTCAGCACCAAATTCGCTCTGGGTATGGGTGATACGTGCTACTCGTCCATCCAGTCCATCTAGCACCATGGCGATGAAAATAGCTACTGCGGAATGCTCAAAACGCCCATTCATCGCCTGCACGATGGCATAAAACCCTGCAAATAACGCCGCGGTAGTAAACAGATTGGGGAGCAAATAAATGCCACGTCGCCGTAGCTTTGATTTAAACATTATGCGAGGTTGGTTGGGGTCGTACATTATTTATGTATTACTCTATGAGACACCGATGCATGGTAAACCGTTACGATAGGATGGTAAACAGGAGATAGAGATCAGAAAGGGACGAATTATCTAGCCACAGTCAATATTATTGGGCTAATTCCGCAAGTATAGTTAGCGTAGCATAAACCTTGTCTCCTATGTTTACTTTGATTTCAGTGTTTAGCGGAAGATAAACGTCTACACGTGAGCCGAAACGGATAAAACCGAAACGCTGGCCGCGTGCAAGACGGTCACCAGTTTTCACATAGCATAGAATACGTTTTGCAATCAACCCAGCGACTTGCACACAGGTTATATCAAGACCGCTATCAGTTTTTATCCACAGAGCGTTACGTTCATTTTCTAGGGAGGCCTTAGGTAGATTAGCGCTGAAAAATTTGCCAGGGAAATACCATTCGTCACGCACTTGCCCATCCACTGGACTACGGTTGGAATGGACATTGAAAACATTCATAAATACGCTTACCTTTATTGCATCACGTTTGAGATATGGATCTTGTACACTTTCCACTGCGACTATGCTGCCATCAGCGGGCGATAGTACAGCGTTAGCTTTTTGCGGAACAACACGTGGTGGGTCACGAAAAAATTGTAAAACAAAGAATGCGATTAGCCAGAGTGGTACTGCCCAAATCAAGCTCGCAAGTATATTGACTAGTGCTGCAATTACAACTGCTCCTATTATAAAGGGCCAGCCTTCGCGAGCAAAAAAGGGATGCGGGTAATTCATCAGTACATGAATAGTTAAATAGTGAACGGTTGTATTCTTTATTGCAGAGGGGATCTACACTCTACATTTCATGTTCCATAGATTATCTGTCATTTCACACTAATTCTTTTCTTGGTCGACCAGTTTATTCTTCTTAATCCATGGCATCATACTGCGCAGTTTCGTTCCGATTACTTCAATCTGATGTTCAGAGGCGAGACGACGGCTGGTTTTAAGCATAGGCGCGCCAGCTTGATTTTCCATTATAAACTCGCGAGCATATTCGCCTGTCTGAATTTCTCGTAAAATCTTACGCATTTCTGCACGAGTCTCGTCGGTGACAATGCGTGGACCACGCGAAATATCGCCATATTCAGCATTATTAGAGACGGAATAACGCATGTTGGCAATACCTCCTTCATAGATTAAATCCACTATCAACTTTACTTCGTGCAGGCATTCGAAATAGGCCATTTCTGGTGCGTATCCCGCCTCTACTAGAGTCTCAAAACCTGCTTGAATCAGAGCGGTAAGCCCGCCACATAGCACTACCTGCTCACCAAACAAATCAGTTTCCGTTTCTTCGCGGAAGTTAGTTTCGATCACTCCTCCACGTGTACCTCCGTTGGCTGCAGCATAAGACAGTGCCAAGTTACGAGCTTTGCCAGATTTGTTTTGATGTACAGCGATGAGTGAAGGTACACCACCACCCTGTATATAGGTTGAGCGTACAAGATGACCAGGCCCTTTAGGTGCAATCATAATCACATCAAGGTCCTTACGTGGCGAAACCTGGCCGTAGTGGATATTAAAGCCATGGGCGAATGCAAGTGTTGCTGCCTTTTTGAGATTGGGCTCAATCTCTGACTTGTAAACAGCCGCGATCTTTTCGTCGGGTATCAAAAGCATCACAATGTCCGCACCCTTAACGGCTTCAGCAATTCCCTTAACAGTGAGACCAGCATTCTTTGCTTTGCTCCAGGATGCACCGTTCTTACGTAGGCCAACAGTGACCTTTACGCCAGAGTCATTAAGGTTATTAGCATGAGCGTGTCCTTGTGAGCCATAACCCACAATGGCGACTTTCTTTTTTTTGATGAGGGACAAATCAGCGTCTTTATCGTAAAAAACCTTCATAGATTTCCTTTCCGATTTAATTGGGAGCAAGTACTGGAGTTAGTTGATCAAGGGCAGAAAAGTCTTTTTCCATAATCATGTTAGATTTCACTATACTTTCAATATTCGTTCACCACGACCAATTCCAGAAGCACCAGTACGAACTGTTTCTAGAATCGTGTTGCGTTCCATAGTGTCGAGAAATGCGTCAAGTTTTGAACCAGTGCCAGTTAGTTCTATAATATATGCTTTGTCTGTAACATCAACAATGCGTCCGTGAAAAATATCAGCTGTAGTTTTTATCTCCTTGCGGTACTTACCTATTGCGCGTACTTTCACCAGCATCAACTCGCATTCAATATGATCTCCATCACTTAAATCTATTATTTTTACCACATCGATCAATTTATTCAATTGCTTGGTGATTTGTTCGACTACATCATCTGAACCAACAGTAACTAAAGTCATACGTGACAGAGTGGGGTCCTCGGTAGGTGCAACTGTAAGTGATTCAATATTATAGCCTCGTGCCGAGAACAGGCCAGCTACGCGTGACAAGGCACCGGCTTCGTTTTCCATCAACAAGGAAATAATATGTCGCATCTTTATACCAAAATCATTTCAGAGAGGCCTTTTCCACCAGGCACCATAGGGAATACGTTTTCGGTTTGATCGGTAATGAAGTCCATGAATACTAGTCTGTTTTTGAGATTGAACGCTTCCTTTAATGCATCTTCTATGTCGTTTGGCTGTTCAATTTTCATTCCTATATGGCCATAGCTTTCAGCCAGTTTGACAAAGTCAGGTAGTGCATCTACATATGATTCAGCATAACGATTGCCGTGGAAAAATTCCTGCCATTGACGCACCATACCCATATAGCGATTGTTGAGGTTAACAATCTTGAGTGGTAGATTATATTGTTTGCAGGTTGATAATTCCTGAATGCACATCTGTATACTGGCTTCACCAGTGATACAGGCCACTGCGTTTTTTGGGTTAGCAAACTGCACGCCCATGGCTGCTGGCAGACCAAATCCCATAGTTCCCAATCCGCCAGAATTAATCCAACGCCGAGGCTTGTCGAATTTGTAGAACTGTGCTGCCCACATCTGATGTTGGCCTACGTCTGAGGTGATAAAAGCATTGCCCTTAGTTATCTTGTAAAGTTTCTCAACTACCATTTGTGGCTTAATTATGGGGCTTCTTCGGTCATACTTAAGGCAATCTCGTGTACGCCACTGTTCAATTTGGTCCCACCATGATTTGAGTGCCGTTCGCTTAGTTTTTTCTTTGCTGGTCTTTAGCAATTTAATAAGCTCATCAAGCACATTAGAAACACTTCCTACAATGGGCACATCCACCTTGACGCGTTTGGAAATAGATGAAGGGTCAATGTCAATGTGTATTATTTTTCTTTCTTTGTTGAAAAAATGTTTAGGGTTACCAATCACACGGTCATCAAAGCGTGCGCCAATCGCAATCAGTACGTCACAATGCTGCATTGCCATATTTGCTTCATAAGTACCGTGCATGCCTAACATGCCGACAAATTGTCTGTCAGTTGCAGGATAACTGCCCAGTCCCATCAATGTATTCGTACAAGGAAAATTTAGCATCTGTACAAGATTCGTAAGTTGCGTGGCTGCATTACTCAGTACCACCCCGCCACCGGCATAGACCATCGGTCGTTTTGAGCCCAATATTAGTTGCATCGCTTTTTTAAGCTGTCCAGGATGTCCTTTACTGGTAGGATTGTAGGAACGCATAGTCACACTACTCGGGTAGGAAAAGTTTGTTTTTTCCTGGGTTACATCCTTGGGAATATCTACGAGCACTGGCCCGGGGCGCCCAGTTGAGCAGATATAGAATGCTTTCTTGATAGTAGTAGCTAGCTCTGTAATATCTTTTACCAGGAAATTATGCTTGACACAGGGGCGCGTGATACCCACGGTATCAACTTCTTGGAACGCATCTAGACCAATAGCAGGGGTTGGCACTTGTCCACTAATAATGACCATTGGAATTGAATCCATGTAGGCGGTAGCAATACCAGTAACAGCATTGGTTACGCCGGGGCCAGACGTCACCAATGCAACTCCTACTTTGTTACTTGAGCGTGCATACCCATCTGCCGCGTGTAGCGCTGCTTGCTCATGGCGCACTAGTATGTGCTTAACCTTGTCTTGTTTAAACAATTCGTCATATATAAACAATACCGCCCCGCCAGGATAGCCAAAGATAAAATCGACTCCTTCTTCCTGTAAACAGCGTATCGTAATTTCAGCGCCGGTTAAATTTTCTGTG
>QIFK01000096.1 GCA_003230615.1 Nitrosospira sp.
CTGATTCAGGATTTATATCCT
Source organism: Nitrosospira sp. (assembly GCA_003230615.1). GTDB lineage: Bacteria > Pseudomonadota > Gammaproteobacteria > Burkholderiales > Nitrosomonadaceae > BJGV01. The sequence continues at coordinate 22 of QIFK01000096.1, forward strand.
GGAAAATCGAATAGATTTATCCCTCCTCTTTCTTGATCTTTATAAATTTACATTTACAAGAATCATTCCTAATCCAAATTAAATTAAATTAAAGTCAGATTTAACCGATATATCAATCATATTTTCATAAGAAGGTCATATTTAACTGAAATTATTAAAACAGTAGTTTATTTTCAATATACAAATTGTAGAATTAAATCTATATTGCTTGAAGGAATACCTTATGGAACATAATGTTAGTAAATATATAGAAATGCCAATTCATCTTAAAGAATATATAGAAATGGGCGAAAGAGCTGCAGGAAGCCAAGTAAAGCTGGCTAGCTATTTGGAACAAAATGATTCAAATATGAGAAAAATGAAACAAGATAAAAGGGGCTTGCCTGACCCTATGTGCATTAAATTAGCACACCTAATTGGGGTTGATCCGCTGCACGTAATTGCAGCAAGTAATCTAGTTACAGAAAAAAGTACATCAAGGAGAAAACTACTGGAAAGCTGTCTTGTATCAGTAAACTAGACTGCTTTCGTGACGCTATTTCAAAATAACATCAATAATAAAGTAACTTACTATTTTATACCCTAGTCTCTTCTAATATCTGGGCTAGTTAAATTATGCTGCAGCGCTTTTCTTTGCACCTTCAATTAGTTCGAAAAAGCGCTCGTCAGGAACAACCATAAGGCCATCAGCTAATGTAACCATATAGTTCGCGCATGAAATCATAGCGATAATTTCTGGAATGTCGCCTTGCTTTACGCCATTTTTCAACATATGTTCAATTCCTTCACTGTAGTTTCCCTTTCCTTGCGCAAGACAAACCGAAAACTTTAGTATCTCTCTGGTCGAGGGTGGTTGAACCTGATCCAGATCTCGTATCAACTGATGGATTACTCCATATTCCAGACCATACTTCAATGCCATAGCCTGATGTGCAATTGAACAGTATTGGCAATCACGTGTGTTAGCGACCGCAATAAAAATCATTTCTTTAAGAACACGAGATAATTTTCCGGCGCACAAAATACCCCTGACCATCTGCCATGTTGATACTGCAAGTGACGGGCTGAGAGTTACAACAGTTCGAAATAGTTTTGGAACATAGTTTAGCCCAAGCATTTTCTTAATATCTGCATCCTCATTAGGAAAACGCTTGGCAAATTCTTGTTCAGAGCAAGCCTCAGTAGGTGTGTCAGACATTTAGGCATCCTTAAACAAATTAAAAAAATTATGGGTTGTTATTTCAGCCACTTCATTTACGCTTATACCACGCAACTCAGCTATCTCTTCGGCAACATGTAGCACAAATGCAGGCTGGTTGGTCTTGCCACGATAAGGTACGGGAGCCAAATATGGAGAATCGGTTTCGACCAACATTCTTTCTAACTGGATACTTTTAGCTGTTTCCTTAAGAGCCACAGCATTCTTAAATGTGACAATACCAGAAAAAGAAATATAGAAATTCATTTCCATCGCCTGTTGTGCTACTTCCCAGCTTTCGGTAAAACAATGCATCACCCCTCCAACTTGATCTGCGCCCTCTTCCGCCATGATACGTAACGTATCAGAAGCAGCTTGACGAGTATGGATGATGAGTGGCTTACCACATTGACGAGCAGCGCGTATATGTTGGCGAAAGCGCTCTCGCTGCCACTCCAGATCCCCTTTAAGTCGGAAATAATCTAGTCCGGTCTCCCCTATAGCAATGATTCTAGGATGTTGCGCTAAAGATACCAACTCCATCGCCTGTGGTTCTGTTAGGTTTTCGTAATCAGGATGAACACCAACTGAGGCGTAAAGATTAGGATAGGTCTCCGCAAGTGAGAGCACCCTTGGAAAGTCTTCCAAATTTACACTCACGCACAGAGCATGACTGACCTTATTTTCCTGCATATTCTCCAGAATCTTATCAAGATTACTTGCAAGATCAGGAAAATCAAGATGACAATGTGAGTCAACAAGCATAGCTGAATGTGAAAGAGCATTGAGTAACACCATTTAGCTGAGTGTAAACTTTAATCAAGTTATTTACTCCGAGCTGGTGCCATCAACATTGCATAGGAGATCAACATTTCTTCCAAAAATAACCTGTGGTTAAGGGGATGATGTGATAGTCGCTGCATATCAATTAGGCTACGTAAATAACGAGCGAGTTGACGAGGATCAATTTTTGCTACTAGTGCTTTTATGGTAGTCTGCATAGACAAATGATAACGAATCCTCCCTGTTAAGCGAAAACTTATCAAGTCATAGCACCATTTTTGTAGCCAATTTACTACAGTTGGCAGATCAGATTTTTGCATTTCCTCAGCCAGAAAAATAGGATTAAAGCTTTTTAGTGTGCTGATATGCTTGATAAAAGCCTCATATTGTACGAAATATTCTTCATTGTTGTACTCTAGTGCCGCCAAGGGTGCATAGCCAGCAACAGCTAGGCTGGCTTTGGGATTTTTAATTCCCTGCTGATCAAGCCAGTCTATAGCCTGAGTGAAATCTGGCGTAGGCATAGCAATCTGCCTACAACGACTACACAATGTTGGTAACAAATAGTGCGGGCGATGTGTCACCAAGATAAACAATGTTTGAGGAGGTGGTTCTTCTAAGTTCTTAAGTAAGGCATTCGCGGCCGCAGCGTTCATTGTCTCTGCAGGATGAATTAGAATAATCTTATAGCCCCCACGATGGCTTGACATATTAATTAAATCAGTGAGATCACGAATTTGTGCAACGCTAATTTGCTTACTAGGTTTCTTCTTTGGTTTTGTATTACTGGATTTGACTTCAGGATTGGCCTCTGCATCAGAGCGTACCCTCATTTTAATTTCATCAGATAATTCCGACAATGCTTCTGGCTCGACTAAGCAATAATCTGGGTGCCCTCCTTGTTCAAACCATCTACAACTCGGACAATTTTCACAGGCTTCACTTTTTGAAGACGGCTTTTCGCACAGTAAATATTTAGCTAGATATTGAGCAAACCCAAGTTTGCCGATACCTTTTGCCCCCTTCAGAAGTAAAGCGTGGCCTCTTGAAGCATGGTCTCGAGCCAATATTTGCCAAACTTCATTCTGCCATGGATATATATTTTTCATTAACAGATAGATGAAATAATATTCTTAATGGACTGTTTAACTCTTTCCAGTGGCTGACTTGAATCTATTATCTGGATCCGATGAGGAAATTTATGCGCTCTTTCAAGATAAGTTTTACGAACTCGGTCAAAAAATTCGTCTTCTTCTTTTTCAAATCGATCGATCGACTTAATTTCATCTATCCTACTATGGAGTCGTTTCCTTCCCAATTCACTCGTTACATCAAAATAAAACGTAAGATCAGGTTGAAATGTCCCGTGTACCCAACGCTCTAACTCATCGAGTTTGTTTGCAAATATCCCCCTCCCTCCCCCTTGATAGGCATAACTTGCATCAGTAAATCGATCTGAAATAACCCAATCACCGCGATCCAAGGCTGGCAGTATTAGCCTGTCTAAATGTTCTCTTCGTGCCGCAAACATAAGCAGTGCCTCAGTTTCTGGATGCATGATTAGACTACTATCAAGTACGAGGGCACGCAACTTCTCACCCAGTGGCGTGCCGCCAGGTTCATGAGTTACTACGACATTTTTACCCATGCTACGCAAAAAACTTTCTAGCCAAGAAAGATGTGTACTTTTGCCTGCACCGTCAATGCCTTCTAGAGTGATGAATTTACCTTGAATCATTCTTGAAATAACTGAATAATGCGTGACTATCTCTATGTTATAAAGTTTATCTTATACTTACATGCTGCAATAGCACTTTGCTGATAACAACACAGGTTAATAAAAATTATTAGGAATCTAAATTTTGTCACAAAACCTCTACTATCCACTTAAAATGATTTCAAACATACATATATACAGGAAAAATCATTATTTAGTTTTATTTAACTAGAAAACATTACATTTTCTTTACCATAAACCAGCTTAATTCAAAAATTGTCCTTTTGAATCCTGGTATGATTTGTTGTTATTTGATAGCGCACAAATGATACGAAATTAGTACAATGTTCCCTTAGAATATAAACATATACGGATATTTACTTATGGAAAACAGTAGGAAAAACTCATTACTCCAATTAATTTGTTTTGTGATACTGGCACTTGGAATTAGTCTATCTAGCGCCAACCCAGGAGAAATTTCATCAGAAAGTGGCTTGCCTACACCTCTTTATCGTTCCATGGGCCAACCACTAACAGATATTCAGAGGATAGAATTACATCAACGTCGCTTTATAGATGCTGCCAATAGTGTAGCGAAATTATTCAGCCAATTCGACCAAAAAGTCCACGAAATTTCCCGGGCAGCCAAGGCAGTCTCTGAATCACCATACAATGAATGGGTTCAGCAGCAATTACTATATAAAGCACGCCAAATGGAAAATGCACAAAATTCCTTTGATAGCAGATACTTACAATTACAGTCTAAAATGCAGTATGAATTTAGTAACTTTATTTCTGCAAGTAATGACTTTATGACCCAGCAGGACAAGATCAAAAACTAAGAAGCCAAGCATAGCCTAATTTAGAACAGTCTGATTCAAGTGTTCTAGATTAATAATCAATCGAAAACTTGACCTATATCAAGACGAAGCATGATCATTCTAGGCATTCTATGTAGGAGCGAAGCTGATCTTGAGTTTATAATTTAGCAACTTACAAAATGGTAGCCTATATATTCTGGTTACTATATCTATTAAAGATAGAAAAGACTTCAGTATAACCACACCCATGAATAATGGTTTGTGGCAAGCCTTTCATGTAATGTCAATTGCCATTTTAGATACACTTATTGTTGATGCACACTGATACCTATGGCAAAATATAAAGGTTAAATTGAATTTATAAGGCAGCACAGTAACAGCAGTACAGAATCGTAATACTAACTATAACAACCATCGTGAAAAAAGAGATGTTTAGGGAAAATAAAACCCTTTAGCGCCGCACGAACAGCTCTTACCCCTAGAACGATCTCTACCATTCTGAAACCAGGGGCCCACAGGAACCATACTTATGAATTTTCGCAATCACCTGACTTATCCGCTTGTATCAATCATTATTCCAACAAGAACAGATGCTACGCCAAATACTTTTGGATGGTTGTTGAAATCCCTCTTAGGGATTGTGATTTTAGGTCTAGCGTTCCCAACTTTTGCAGATCCTTCTTCTTCTGCTACCTCCTCTACTCCTATAATTAAAGTAGCAGGAAATACAAATACATTATTAGATGATGTAAGTTCCGCAATAACTAAAATTACGACTTCAGATCTAGAGACTGCACCTAAAAGTAAGTTTGATTGGACAAAACAGCCGCCACGCACGAAAGGGCCGCGTCCAGGGGGATTTTTGCTTTCACCACTACCAGAAAGTGTTATGGTTACGGTTCCGGCAGAAATCTTTGGTAAAACAGAACTCAGTATATATCCAAAGCATTACTCCCTTTGGGATTTTGTAACCCAAACAGAACGTGAAACCAAGCCTGTTCAACCATACGCGCCGTTTGCCCTACAAACTACCCTTGCAGCGGATATAAATTTTAATTATCTGGAAGAACCGGGTCATGAAGAAGACTTCTTTGACCCTGTCAAGCGGATTCATTTAGGAGATGACTTCCTGTTATCTTTTGGTGGCCAGTTCTGGTATCGATATGTGAATGAAACGGATAGCCGCCTCAATGCTGCCGGTAGAAACAATTCTTATAATTTGACGCGTACGAGATTTCACGGTGACATATGGTACCAAGACAAGGTTCGACTCTTCGCTGAATTCTTGGATGCGCGTGCGTGGGGCTATGAACTGACACCGGGTGGTGGTGATCGAAACCACACTGACATGCTCAGTCTATTTGCGGACATAAAGTTAGCAGAAGCTCAAGGGGGTAAGGCTTATGTCCGTGTCGGTAGACAAGAGTTGACACTCGGTTCCCAAAGGCTTGTTTCCTCACTGGATTGGGCCAACACCCGGCGTACTTTCCAAGGTGTCAAAGTCTTCTGGAACACACCAAAATTTGATATTAGTGCTTTTGCGGTTCGCCCGATGATAACTGAAGTAAAAAAATTCGATAACTGGGATAAAAAGCGTGATTTCTGGGGTTTATGGGGAACCTATAAACCAAAGAAGGGAGATGCTTTTGACCTCTATTATATGGGCCTAAATAACCACAATAACAAAGCGCGAGGTCAAGCTGGGCTACCGGGAGATGCTTTTATACATACCATAGGTAGCCGCTACGTTGGGGTTTACCAGCGCTTCATGTATGAATTAGAAGGAATGTACCAGTTTGGTACGCATGCCAATCAGGATATTTCTGCAGGTGCAGTTGCCGTGGGTGGTGGGTATCATATCCCGCTGCCATTTAATCCCCAATTTTGGCTACGCTACGACTATGCCTCTGGAGATGATAATTTGGGCGTAGGCGGTACTCGTAATACGTTTAATCACCTCTTTCCCTTTGGAAATTATTACATGGGCTGGTTAGACCGAGTAGGACGACAAAATATCCACGACTTGAACGCACAGTTTAGTTTTCATCCGCAACGCTGGCTTACTTTCCTTTCACAATACCATCGGTACTACCTAGCAAGTAAAACAGACTTTTTATACAACGCGGGGGGTGCAGCTACCCTTCGGGATCCAACCGGCTTATCAGGAAGCCATGTAGGCGATGAAATTGATTTTCGTTTCAATATTCACGTTGACCGGCATCAGGATGTTTTGGTTGGATATTCAAAAATGTGGGCTGGCGGCTTTATGAAGGCTACAAGACCCGGCATTAACCCAGATCTCTTCTACGTACAATATAACGCCCGTTTTTAAGTGGCTATCTATTTAAAACCGAAGAAAGCTAATCAATATGCTCTATATCACATTCCTAATTCTACTCTCTGGTAAAAGTTAGTATTAGTGCTCTTACCACTCGCGCACGCTGCAAACCACCTATGTATGAGTATTTTCTAGTGAGCTTCTGATTGAAGCTTGAGAACACACTAAGCATGTTCTGTCAAAGAAATCTGAATTACAAACTTTGTGACTTTTTTAACAGAAACTATTTACCTGATTGTATAAGATAATGAGCAAATCATTTAAAAGAAGAATCTGCGAACGATAATATTATTTTCAAGAGGAAAGATTAAACATGCTTAAAACGTTCATATCTATTATCGTAGAAATAAGCAACAAAATTTGCAAGCCCAACACACCTGATGAGCATAACGTATCTATTAAGGATGAGGAATATGATGGGGGATTAGGTGAGCCCTATAGTCAACGCAAGTGGGCAGAAAACTATTACGGGAAACAATTCAGTAATAAAGTACTTAAAGAAGACATTGATCACTTGTAAAAATTATATTATTACAACGCCTTAACCATATTCTCTACTACTTTCTTGGCATCACCAAAAACCATCATAGTCTTATCCATATAAAATAAATCGTTGTCTAGGCCTGCATACCCAGCAGCCATGCTACGTTTCACTACCATCACAGTGCGCGCCTTGTGGGCATCTAAGATTGGCATGCCATAAATAGGACTACCAGTAATATATGCTGCAGGATTCACCACGTCGTTTGCACCTAAAACTAATACCACATCAGTGCTAGAAAAATCACTGTTAATTTCGTCCAGTTCCAGTACTTGCTCATAGGGTATCTCTGCTTCTGCCAATAGTACGTTCATGTGACCTGGCATGCGCCCTGCAACCGGATGAACAGCAAATCGTACATTGATGCCTTTTTCATGCAACTTTTCTGCAAGTTCTTTGACGGAATGTTGTGCTCGCGCCACTGCCAGGCCATAGCCGGGAACAATGATCACGCTGTCTGCATTACCCATCAGGAATGCTGCATCATCTGAACTACCGCTGCGGTGGTTTTTTTGTGTTCCATCGCTAGCAGCTATTGTTCCACCTGCGCTGCCGAAGCCGCCAAGTATGACGGAAAGAAATGACCGGTTCATAGCCTTGCACATAATATAAGACAGAATCGCACCGGAGCTTCCAACTAGAGAGCCAGCAATAATAAGCATAGGGTTACCAAGCGAAAAACCAATGCCTGCTGCCGCCCACCCGGAATACGAGTTGAGCATCGAGATCACCACCGGCATATCCGCACCACCGATAGGAATAATGATGAGGAAGCCTAGTACAAAGGCGATTACAGTCATAGAGGCAAAGGCTGTCCAATTGGTGGTTTCGCTGAAGAAGAACCACAAACCAAAACCAACCATCACAAGAGCTAAAATTAGGTTGAACATGTGCTGCCCACTAAAGGTAATAGGTGCGCCACTCATGCGGCCGGACAGCTTTAAGAATGCGATCACCGAACCTGACCAGGTCATGGCGCCGATGAATGTTCCAAGAAACAGTTCAAGTTTACTGCCCATCGTCAACATTGCAGGCAAACCAAATGAAACCGGGTTGTTGACTGCAGTTATAGCGATAAATACTGCTGCCAACCCCACCAGCGAGTGCATAAATGCAACTAATTCTGGCATCGCTGTCATTTGTACACGCTTCGCTACGACTGCGCCAATGATGCCACCCATTGCGATACAGAAGAGTATCAGCGCCCAGTTCTTGGTGACTGTAAGCGTAGCGATGACGGCGATAGTCATCCCCACCATGCCGAACAGATTACCCCGACGGGCAGTTATCGGCGAGCTTAAACCCTTCAGTGCCAGAATGAAGAAAACCGATGCAATAAGGTATGCAAGAGCAACTAAATTTGCCGACATTTACGCGTTTCCTTTCTTATCTTTTTTTCTGAACATTTCCAGCATACGCTGAGTAACGAGGAATCCGCCAAATACGTTGATTGCAGCTAGCACCACTGCAACTGCTCCCAACCAAACACCCCAGTCTGATTCTGCCGAACCGGCAGCCAACATGGCTCCCACCAAAATAATGCCAGAAATTGCATTCGTTACTGACATCAATGGCGTATGCAAGGCCGGAGTCACATTCCATACTACGTGATAACCAACAAATATCGCTAACACGAATACCGTAATATTGATAATGGTTGGGTCAACTTCTCCAATCATGGCAGCTCCTCCTAAATATTTGAAAAATTTGGCTCAAAATTTGTTTGTTATCCACTTGAAACTACTTCCCCATCTATGCAAACTAAGGTTCCCGCAATAATCTCGTCTTCACGGTTAAGTTTGAATTCGCCGCTATCCGCAACGAACATTAGGTTAAGAAAGTTCATTAAATTACGCGCATACAGAGCACTAGAATCAGCTGCTACTAATCCCGGCAGGTTGGCTATACCTATGAGATGTACACCATGCTTGACTACAGTCTTATTAATCTCCGATAGAGGACAGTTACCACCAGCCTCTACCGCCATGTCCACAATCACTGATCCTGGTTTCATGGCTCGCACAGTTTCCTCATTGATTAGAATTGGTGCTGGTCGGCCTGGAATTAGTGCCGTAGTTATAATGATATCTGCTGCTATGGCACGCTGGTGTACTAATTCTCCTTGACGACGTTTATAGTCTTCGGACATTTCCCGTGCATACCCACCAGCAGTTTCTGCTTGGGTCTTTTCCTCATCACTCAAAGAAACTTCAACGAATTTGGCACCAAGACTTTCTACTTGTTCTTTCGCTACAGGACGCACGTCAAATGCTTCGATTATTGCCCCCAAGCGTTTGGCTGTAGCGATAGCTTGCAAGCCTGCCACCCCTGCTCCTAACACCAATACGCGTGCAGCTTTCACGGTTCCTGCGGCAGTCATCAGCATAGGGAAAAATTTCTGATAAACGTTTGCCGCTACCAATACCGCCTTGTAACCAGCAATATTGGCCTGTGAGGAAAGCACATCCATACTTTGGGCACGAGAAATACGAGGAAGTTTCTCCATAGCAAATGCAGTTAAACCATGCTTAGCAAGAACATTAATGCCATCAGTTCGGTGCGGAGACAATAGACCAAGCAAAACTGCGCCCTTGCGCATCATCGTCAGTTCGGAAGATTCTGGGGCATGTACCTTAAGTACGATTTGGGACTGGCTATAAAGTTCTGCTGCATTATTTACAATAGTTGCACCAACTTCCTTGAAAGCCTCATCAGATATGCTCGCTCCAGCGCCTGCTCCGGACTGCAATAGAACAACATGAAATCCCTTGGCAGTGAATTTCTTCACCGTCTCTGGCGTGGCCGCGACGCGGGTTTCTCCTGTATAAATCTCCGCGGGTATTCCTATATACATTGACGATCTCCCTTATGGGTATTTTTATAAATTTATAAAAATACCCTATATAAAGCCTGCAATAACTACCAATACTTTCTTATTCACAAAGAATATTGGATTATAGATAAACTTGGGTATGATACGTTGCCCAAAATGAGAAAGACAATCTAACCTTTATGTCCTCAGACTTTGATTTGGTCAGATTCCTTTAAGCACCGACTAATCCATTGGGTGGTAAGTTTTTCCTGGGCACTGTTCTGGCGCAAACGTGATGCTAGTCCACTAAAATCCACCCGATCAAGTGGTTGATCCTGATTGTAACAAGAAAACACGTATGTAATTTCTCCTGTATCCGGATCCTTGTGAGGTTGTAGACACTGGGCACAGATTTCTTTCATCATGCACTGCATTGGTGAATTGATGGAACCAATAGCAAAGTGGTCTGCCTTTAAATAAGGCTGGAGCTGGTTACGTCGAGCAAGACCCACTGCCGCCATCATACCGTCAGAGCCGATAGCAATTATCCGATCAGCCTTCACTAATGGAACAGGCTGAGCACCTAATACACCGCTTCCATAAGCGACCATTGCTTGCACAATGTTACCAACATAACTTAGATCGCCCAATCGGGTGGGCTTGAAACCTGGAGACTCATCACAGCACCATACCACTGCATCTGCAGCAGCTTCAATTTCTGCTACTTTGTAACGGTCAATTACTTTTTTATATCCAGCAAAATATAAGACCTTTGATCCCGCCGCTCGCGCCGCTGTGCCTATGGAAAATAATACTGCATTACCTAAACCGCCCCCCACCAGCACCACAATTTCACCCGACGGAATCTCGGTGGGCATACCCGTTGGTCCCATCAATACTACCGGGTCGCCAGGGTTGAGCATGGCACATAAATCTGCCGATCCGCCCATTTCTAGCGCAATTAACGATACTAGACCGCGGGAGACATCAACCGATGCACCAGTCAAGGCAATCCCTTCCATTGCCAATTTTGTGTCACCAACATCAGTAGCAAGTGTTGCAAAATTCTGAAAGCGATAAAACTGACCTGGTTGAAAACGCTCTGCAGCCATAGGTGCATGTATCACTAGTTCGATAATAGTCGGGGTAAGTCTTTCCACTTTATGTACTGTAGGTCGTAACCGTCCGTTAATCTCCGAGAAGAATTCTGAGTTGAGCTTTGTCGATGCAGGAGATATTTGATCAAGTACCTTGCTTACCACTGGATAGCCTTGCTTAGCACTGGACATCGCCTTTACCACATTTCCAGAATATGATGGATGAAGGTCACCGAAAAAGCTAATGAAACGCCCATCCTCACGGCGACTTAAAAGTACCGTGGGAATTTCTGGTTTGGGATTTCCATATGTCGGATTAACTGGGTTTCCATCTTCATCACATGCGGCAAAATAACGTCCATTCAGTTTAAAATTTTTCTCATCTTCTCTGGCAAGTACCGTATTGGGCTGAATACCAGCTGCAACTAGAACAGCGCGGGCCGGCAACTCAGTTTTCCCAGTTTTTTTCCACGAACCTGTTTCGTCTAACATTTGTATTACGAATCGCACAGACCGAGCATGTTCCCGTTGATCAATTTCTATCAGTTCAGGTGTAAGGCATTCAGCAAATGAGATGCCCTCTTCCAATGCCTTTTTGACTTCTTCATGATTGAGCGTATAGGAGGGGCTGTCTATTAATCTTTTTCGATAAGCTATAGTAACGCCTCCCCAGGATTGAAGTAACTCCAATACACGTGGTACGCGCCCTTCGCGCGCCGCCATCTCACGCTCCTCACGAATGGCGCGAGCATGACTAAGAAATTCTTCTGCGATTTCACACTCTTCTTCGTCCCACGATCCACGAATAGCCTCTTCTCCTTGTGCGGCAGAAAGAACTTCATAACGACGAAGAAATTTCTCTACCTGCACTGGATAATAGGCAAGTGCTTCAGTTGCTGTATCGATAGCCGTCAGGCCACCGCCAATTACCACGATAGGCAGGCGTAACTGCAGATTAGCCACAGAATTAATTTGAGCCGCACCAGATAATTGCAAAGCCATCAGAAAATCAGATGCAGCGCGGACACCTCGAGCTAGGCCATTAGGCAAATCAAGCATAGTGGGACGCCCTGTGCCTGCAGCAAGTGCTACGTGATCAAATCCCATAGCAAACGCATCATCAGCTGTAATTGTGCCTCCAAAACGAACACCACCGAAAAGGGCGAATTCCTCTCTTCGTTCCAACAATAACCGAATTAGCTTAAGAAAATTTTTGTTCCAGCGAACGGTTATTCCATATTCAGCAACACCACCAAAACCAGCTGGCATACGCTCATTCAAATTTTCATCGAGTTCGCTCGCATCTTGGATAGCTCTGAAAGGCACACGCCCACCCTGTTGACTGATGCCCGAAATATCTGATGGCAAAGACTCGATCTTCAGTCCGTCTATGCCCATCACCGTGTGGCCATCGTTCATCAAGTGATGAGCTAAAGTGTATCCTGCTGGCCCCATCCCGACTACTAACACTTTACGACCTGACGGTGGCTTCGGTACAGGACGATTTAGATCGAGCGGATTCCAGCGAGTGAGAAGACTGTATATTTCAAAACCCCACGGCAACTCGAGTATATCCTTAAGAGTCCGTGTTTCAGCCTCGGGAATGTTTACTGGTTCCTGTTTCTGGTAAATGCATGACTTCATGCAGTCATTGCAAATACGATGGCCAGTCCCAGCGCACATAGGATTGTCCAACACAATCATAGCCAGACTTCCAATAGCAATTCCTTGAGTCTTTAGCTTGTGAAACTCAGAAATGCGCTCTTCCAACGGACAACCAGCAAGTAAGATCCCAAATTGGCTTTTTTTAAAAGTTTTAGGTTCCTCTGGTGACCTTGGTTTTTCCTTAAGCCCTTTTGAGCAAGAATCCTTTCCTTGCTCATGACACCAAATGCAGTAGTTTGCCTCATCTAGGGCACCAACAAGATCGGTGCCTGGATCGGTAACTGCAAAACCTTCCCGTCGGCGCAGGTGATGAAGACGATGAATAGCATACCCTCTAGTATTATCGGTAACTGTTGGCACCAGATGTAAATAATCAAGTTTGGGAGGGAACTTGAATAACACGCCGTCTTGGTTACGCTTTCGTCCTGCTGGTGTTTTTAGTGCCCACGCTGC
>QIFK01000139.1 GCA_003230615.1 Nitrosospira sp.
GTTTTATTGAAGTTTTATCATGACCGAAACTGAATTCATAAACCTTACAGCGCAAGGTTACAATCGAATCCCGGTAGTGCTGGAAACCTTTGCTGATCTTGATACTCCCCTGTCGATTTATCTCAAATTAGCCAATCGGCCATATTCGTATCTACTGGAATCAGTGCAAGGCGGCGAGCGTTTTGGGCGTTATTCCTTCATTGGATTACCTGCTACGACCCGCATTGAAGTATATGGCAATAATGTTAGCATCATCAACAGAACTGGGTTGGAGGAGATCAGAGTGGAGGATCCTTTATCTTTTGTTCAATCTTATCTGTTACGTTTCAGGGTCGCTCCATGCTACGGATCGCCGCGTTTCTGTGGTGGACTAGTGGGTTACTTCGCTTACGACACAGTACGATATATCGAGCACAAGCTTGCTAGCCATGCCAGTTCAGATACATTAAATGTGCCTGACATACTATTGTTACTGTCAGAAGAACTGGTAGTTGTGGATAATCTTTCTGGCAAACTCTATCTCATCATTTATACCGACCCGGACACATCAGATGCGTATATAACTGCAAAAAATCGCTTGAAAGAATTGCTTGCAAACTTGCGTAAGCCGGTGGAAATTCCAAATGAAATTCCAGTTAAACCAGGCAAAGTCGTTTCTGAATTCAGCGAATCAGATTTCATCAAGGCAGTAGAACGTGCCAAGCGCTATATTTTTGATGGAGATATCATGCAAGTAGTGTTATCGCAACGTACAAGCAAGTTTTTTAGTGCACCTCCGCTGGCATTGTATCGAGCGTTACGTAACCTTAATCCTTCTCCATATATGTTTTATTACCACTTTGATAGTTTTCACGTAGTTGGCGCTTCGCCTGAAATCCTGGTACGTCTGGAGGGTGATACTGTGACAGTTCGCCCCATCGCAGGTACAAGGCCACGTGGAAAAACAACCCAAGAAGACGCAGCATTAGCTGCCGATTTACTGGCTGACCCGAAAGAGCGTGCAGAACACCTTATGTTGATGGATTTAGGGCGCAATGATGTTGGACGAGTTGCGCAGATTGGCTCGGTCAAGGTTACCGAGAACATGCAAATTGAAAATTACTCCCATGTCATGCACATTGTTTCCAATGTGGACGGGAAACTCAAACCTGGTCTAAATGCGATTGACGTATTGCGTGCTACTTTTCCAGCGGGCACTGTGAGTGGCGCACCAAAAGTGAGAGCAATGGAAATTATTGATGAAATGGAGGTCTCTAAGCGCGGCATCTATGCTGGCGCGGTAGGATATCTGGGATTTAATGGCGATATGGATCTAGCTATTGCTATTCGTACTGGCATCATTAAGGATGGCAAGCTTCACGTACAAGCGGGTGCGGGTATCGTCGCAGATTCCGTACCGCAAAGTGAATGGATTGAGACCCAAAATAAGGCTAAGGCACTGCTGAGAGCAGCGGAAATAGCTGAGAGTGGGCTGGATAGCAAGGTAGAGTAAAGCTTAGAGTCATCGGTCGTGTTTAATTATGGTCTTTCATAAATCCAATGAAGCAGCATATCCATTGTAAGCTGAGCATTTCCAGATTTTGAATGATTCACAAAAAATACTATGGCTATGCGTTTGCCTGTTTTGTCGAGCATATAACCCGCCATTGTTTTTACTCCGTTCAGCAATCCAGTTTTAATATGAGCCCGGCCAGTAACAGCGGTTCCATTTAGCCTCTTTTTCATGGTGCCATCAACTGCTGAGATTGGCAGGGATGATACGAATTCAGGCATCACGGAGCTTTGGAATGCCGTAAGCAGTAGTTTGCCTAAGTGGTGCGCACTAATGCGTCCATTGCGCGATAATCCCGAACCATTTTCTATTATTAATTCAGGGAAATCAAGTTTCCTGGATATTAGCCATTGTCTGATTGCAACATTTGATTTAGTAAGAGTAGCGGGCACATTTCCAGTAGTTGTACCCAGCGCAAGGTACAGTTGGCGTGCCGCAATATTGTTACTAAATTTATTAATGTCGCGAATGATCTCTGAAAGTGGAGGAGATTGGTGGATCTCCAGTGGCAGTCTTTCATCAAGCGCAGTGCCATTGCGTACCTTACCGTTAAAAATTCCACCTTGTTCCTTCCATAATTGTCTGAAAAGGCTGAGAGTATATGTCGGGCTACTATGCAGACTAAGCAGAAGGGTTTTTTCACCACAGTTGACTGAATAGCTTCCATTGAGTTTTACAGATGCACCACTATTGCCTTTAGCATCAACACGAATATCGGCACCGATTGTATTACGCCATTCGTTGCATTTGCCCCTAGTGAGTTTAAGATTGTTACTAAGGTCGATTAATTCCGGTAATGGATTAGTGATGATGCGAACAGTGTTAGTTGCGGGCTGGGGGATTATGCGCAGTTCAATTGTTCGGTAGTTCACCAACAGAGCTTCTGGAGCGGTGTTGTAAGTGCGAAAAGGTTTATTGTCGAAAGCTGCTGGATCTCCTATGGGCACATCGAAATAACTGTTATCAAGGAGAAGGTCTCCCGTGATTTCGCGTAACCCTGTTTGGCGCAGACGACGAATAAGCAACCAGAAATTCTCCAGATTAAGTCTAGGATCTCCGTAACCTTTGATTACAAGATCGCCTTGTAGTTTGTCACCCTTCAAAACTCCATTAGCGTACAACTCGGTTTTCCAGGTATAGGCCGGTCCTAGTAGCTCGAGTCCTGCAAAAGTGGTGACAAGTTTCATCACTGAGGCGGGATTCATTGGTTTGTCAGAGTTGAAAGCAATGAGCGGCTGGGATGTGCCAATTTCGTGAACGTAAACACTAATTGCAGACTCAGAAATTCCTGACTGATTAAGTGCTTGGCTGACTGAGAGCGGTAAATTTTGTGAGAAAACAGGTAGCGTTACTGTGTTAAGTATGAAATAAAGGATAGCAGCTAACTTAAATGGAGTCATGGTCAGAATGTAACTAATGTAAGTTGCAACAGGATAATAATTTTCAATATAAATCTTTAGCATGAATCGAGCGCTTGTAAAATCCCAGCTACTAAAAAATCCATATCCTGTTTGTTAATGATATAGGGCGGCATGAAATAGACGGTATTTCCTAATGGGCGAAGTAGCAATCCCTGATTTAGCGCCATCTGAAAAAATTTCCTAGAAAAATTAAGGTCAACGGTCTCTACTTCAAATGCCCAAATCATGCCGCAATTACGGAAGTTTCTCACTTTAGGATGTGACATGATCGGTTTTGCTGCGTCGTTGAGGTAGTTTGTTTTAGCAAGGTTAGCTTCAATAATTTTGTCTTGTTCGAATATATCTAGCGTAGCAAGCGCAGCGCAACAAGCGAGTGCATTTCCAGCATGAGTGTGTGAATGCAAAAAACCGCGTGTAACCTCTTCGTGATAAAATGTTTGATAAACTGCATCGTTGGTCATTACTACAGAAAGCGGCAGATATCCACCGCTCAATCCCTTTGCCAAGCACAAGAAATCCGGTGTAATATTGGCTTGTTCACAGGCAAACATGGTTCCCGTTCTGCCAAAGCCTACTGCGATTTCGTCCGCGATCAAATGTACTTGGTATTTATTGCAAATCTTGCTAGCATGTTTTAGATAATCGGGATGATACATGCCCATGCCTGCCGCACCCTGCACTAGTGGTTCGACAACCAACGCTGCAGTTTTTGCATGGTTTTCAGCTAGATATTTTTCCAATATGGTAACAGCACGTAGTGCGTAATTATTAGGCGATTCTCCTTCTTCTGCGTAGCGCCAGTCTGGAGTGGTGACTCGTGCGCTGTAGCGTAACAATGGCGCATAGATATCACTGAATAATGCTACATCGGTAACCGACAGAGCGCCCAACGTTTCGCCATGATAGCCATTTTGTAGACTGACAAAATTATTTTTTTCAGGTTGATCGTTGTTGTACCAGTAATGGAAGCTCATTTTTAATGCGGTTTCAATGGCTGATGCCCCATCACTACTATAAAAGCAATGGCCGAGATTACCTGGTGCAAGCTCGTTCAAACGTTCCGATAGTTTTACAACTGGTTCATGCGTGAAGCCTGCAAGCATCACATGTTCTAACTTTGCAAGTTGATCTTTGATGGCGTTGTTAATTTGTGGATTAGCGTGACCGAACAGATTGACCCACCAGGAACTAATTGCGTCTAGATAGCGTCTTCCGCTTAAATCATAAAGCCATACTCCTTCGCCTCGAGCGATAGGAACAAGTGGGAGTGTCTCATGTTGTTTCATCTGAGAACATGGGTGCCAGACAGCTTTAAGACTACGTTCGGACAAGTTTTTTTTGTTCATCTACTTGAAATTCCCGGTAATTGCCCATATTATTAGCACTCGTAAGCAGTGAGTGCTAATTTATTTTTTGTAGGGTAAATTGCAGAAACTTGAATCAAAACAATTGTATTTACCATTGATTTTATTGTGTTTATTTTAAAACAGGAGAAAGAAGCATGAAAATTCGTCCCTTACATGACCGCGTTATTGTCAAGCGGCTGGAAGAAGATCGCAAGACAGCATCCGGTATTCTCATCCCTGATAGCGCTGCAGAGAAGCCCGACCAAGGTAAAATTATCTCCGTGGGCAAAGGCAAGGTTGGCGATGACGGTAAAATCCGTGCGCTGGAGGTTAAAGTTGGCGACAAGGTGTTGTTCGGGAAATACTCTGGACAATCTGTGAAAGTCATGGGAGAAGAACTCCTGGTGATGCGCGAAGAAGACATCATGGGTGTGGTTGAAGGTTAGCCTAATCCACTTAAATTACAAGCATTTACAACATTTCTGTAAATTAGGAGAAAAATTATGGCAGCAAAAGATGTAAAATTTGGCGATTTGGCTCGCCACAAAATGGTGGCTGGAATTAACATTCTAGCCGATGCAGTCAAGGTTACTCTAGGGCCTAAAGGTCGAAACGCAGTACTGGATCGCTCCTATGGAGCACCCACCATTACAAAAGATGGTGTTTCAGTAGCGAAAGAAATCGAACTGAAAGATAAATTTGAGAACATGGGAGCTCAAATGGTTAAGGAGGTAGCAAGTAAGACTTCCGACGTGGCCGGTGATGGCACCACCACTGCTACCATACTAGCACAATCTATCGTTAGAGAAGGTATGAAATTTGTAGCTGCCGGGATGAACCCGATGGATCTGAAGCGCGGTATTGATAAAGCTGTAATCGAAACGGTTTCAGAACTCAAGAAGATTTCCAAACCCTGCACCACGGGCAAGGAAATTGCACAAGTAGGTAGCATTTCTGCAAATTCAGATGCCGAAATCGGAAAAATCATCGCCGATGCGATGGAAAAAGTTGGTAAGGAAGGTGTGATTACCGTTGAAGACGGATCTGGCTTGCAAAATGAACTTGATGTGGTCGAAGGTATGCAGTTTGATCGCGGCTACCTTTCTCCATATTTTATCAATAATGCGGACAGACAAATTGCGCTACTAGATAGTCCTTATATTTTATTGCACGACAAGAAAATTTCCAATATTCGTGATTTGTTACCATTACTTGAACAAGTTGCCAAGGCCGGCAAACCTTTGTTGATCATTTCTGAAGATGTAGACGGTGAGGCGCTTGCAACAATGGTAGTAAACAACATCCGTGGAATTCTGAAAACCTGTGCTGTAAAAGCACCTGGATTTGGTGATCGTCGTAAAGCTATGCTTGAAGATATTGCGCATCTCACTGGTGGTACCGTAATCGCCGAGGAAGTAGGTTTGACCCTGGAAAAAGCCACATTGAAAGAGTTGGGCCAAGCTAAGCGTGTAGAAGTCGGCAAAGAAGCGACTATCATTATCGATGGTGCAGGCGAAACAAAAACTATTGAGGGACGAGTGAAGCAAATACGAGCTCAGGTGGAGGAAGCTACCAGTGATTACGACAAGGAAAAACTACAAGAGCGGGTAGCAAAGCTGGCTGGTGGCGTGGCGTTGATTAAAGTTGGTGCTGCTACCGAAGTAGAGATGAAAGAGAAGAAAGCTCGTGTTGAAGATGCGTTGCATGCTACACGTGCAGCTGTTGAAGAAGGTATTCTTCCTGGTGGTGGTGTTGCGCTGATACGAGCTTGCAGCCAAGTAGCTAAGGTTAAGGGCGACAACCATGATCAAGATGCAGGTATAAAGATCGTTTTACGGGCTTTGGAAGAACCGTTACGCCAGATCGTTGCTAACTGTGGTGATGAACCTTCTGTAGTAATCAACAAAGTATTTGAAGGTAAGGGTAATCAAGGTTACAACGCTGCCACAAACAAATATGGCGATATGGTAGAAATGGGCGTACTGGATCCGACAAAGGTTACGCGTTACGCTTTGCAAAATGCTGCTTCGGTGGCGGGCTTAATACTAACCACTGATGTCATGGTAGCAGAACAGGCGAAAGAAGAGTCTGCTGGCGCAGGTGGCGGTATGGGTGATATGGGTGGTATGGGTGGTATGGGTGGTATGGGTGGCATGGGTATGTAGGATTCAGAATCTGTCTCATCTCAAGTACAATAAAAAACCCCACCTTGGTGGGGTTTTTTATTGTACTGGGTAAGCTAAATCAGATTAAATAGAGTTTGTTATTTCAAGCACACATCATCTACAAACTCCTGTAAATTACGCTTTGACTACTTAGTGTAGTCTGCTTGTTGTAAGGAAAATAGATTGAAATTTATTTCATCAGTAAAATATGAGGATCTACAATTTAGTATTCTTTTGCTGTTAGTTTAATAGTGGAATTGTTTTCTAGAACTAATGATATATTGGTTTAATTTGTACTAGTCAATCATTTTTTCAGTTTGCGCATACTAAGAAAAACCAGTATGAAGATACTAACTATACTTCAATCTAGAACTACCCATACCGGATTGGTGGGCAATATTTTAGTTTATCCATCTTAGGAGTCGGACACTACTACTTATCTATGATCAGATTCTTATAAAAGATTTTATAATGACACCAGATCAATATTGTCAAAAAAAAGCTGTCCAAAGCGGCTCTAGTTTTTATTACAGCTTTCTATATTTACCACCAGAGAAACGTCGTGCTATTACCGCGCTATACGCTTTCTGCCGTGAAGTGGATGATGTGGTAGATGAGTGTACTGAAGCGTCGGTGGCACGCATGAAGTTAGCATGGTGGCGGCAGGAAATCGCTTCTGTTTTTAGTGCGGGGCATGGAAACGAACCTAGTCATCCAGTGACAAAGGCGCTGGTTACTGTGGTTAAAACGATCAATCTCCCAGTTGGTCAGTTAAACGAAATCATAGATGGTATGGAAATGGATCTGGATTACAATCGTTATGCTGATTTCAGCATATTGAAACTGTATTGCCATCATGTTGCTGGCGTAGTAGGGCAGTTGTCCGCTGGAATTTTTGGGTATCATGATAGTAAAACACTGGAATATGCCCATAACCTGGGGCTTGCGTTCCAGCTTACTAACATCATACGTGACGTGGGAGAAGATGCTCGTCGTGACCGTATCTATCTACCACAGGACGAACTTGCTCGTTTTAGCGTATCTACGGAAGACATATTACATTCACGCGAATCTGATAACTTTAGGCGACTAATAGAATTTCAGATTGAACGGGCAGAAACTTATTATACTCAAGCCTTTGCGGAATTACCTGCAGAGGACCGAAAAAACCAGCGCCCTGGTTTCATTATGGCAGCGATTTATCGGACCCTGCTAGAAGAAATCAAGGATGATGGCTGTCAAGTTTTGCGGCAGCGTGTAAGCCTTACTCCGATACGCAAACTATGGATAGGATGGAAGACCTGGATCAGAGGTTGAACCCACAATTCTTCAATTCTACTGTATCGCTATGTGCAAGACAGTAAAATATCACATGGTTTGTCGAAAGTAGTGTTGACTAAGCCATTCTTGCTTTGTCTGAATGTGTTCAAACATTTTATTTTCTGTGTGGATCATGCACTTATGAGCAATATCAAAAGTTACCACGCATCTAAAAACCTGCTTAAGGATCGTGTGATTCTTGTTACCGGTGCAGGGCAAGGTATTGGCCGAATAGCAGCACTCGCATATGCTGCCCATGGCGCCATCGTAATTTTACATGGACGTAAAGTTGAGAAACTAGAAAACGTATATGATGAAATAGAAGCAGAAGGCGGGGCTCAAGCAGCAATTTTTTCATTCGATCTTGAGAAAGCCGAAGGAAAAGATTTTGAGATTGTCGTCGAAGCCATTAAGTCGCAACTTGGTAGGTTAGACGGAATTCTGCATAATGCAGCTTTTATTTGCAATCTGACCCCATTGGAGAATCAGACACTGGAACAGTGGTTGGTTATGCTACGAGTCAATCTGGTTGCACCTATCGCGTTGACGCGTTCTTGCTTACCGTTACTGAAAGCTTCTCCTGATGCTTGCGTTATCATGACGTCTGATACGCATGGTCATTACCCTGCAGCATATTGGGGTGGATTTGCGGTAGCTAAGGCAGGGGTAGAAGCGTTAGTAAAAATTCAAGCTCAGGAATGGGAAACGCATACAAACTTGCGTATCAACGCGTTAATTCCAGGGCCCGTACATACGTCACAAAGAACCAAAACTCACCCCGGTGAAGCCAAGCATGGTTTGACCAAGCCACAAGACCTGATGTCAACATATTTGTATTTGATGGGTCCAGCTAGCAAAGGAGTCAGTGGCGAGACAGTATTTTGCCAAAGTCATGAGCGGTATAGCAGCGAAAACAAAGAGAAAAAGGTATAATTGGACTGGTACGGCAAAAAATGAA
The DNA here is from genome assembly GCA_003230615.1 of Nitrosospira sp. Classification (GTDB taxonomy): domain Bacteria; phylum Pseudomonadota; class Gammaproteobacteria; order Burkholderiales; family Nitrosomonadaceae; genus BJGV01. The sequence goes on from QIFK01000139.1 coordinate 8,763, forward strand.
AAGCGGCGCGCGCGAAAGTGGCGGAATTGGTAGACGCACCAGATTTAGGTTCTGGCGCCGAAAGGTGTGGGGGTTCGAGTCCCCCCTTTCGCACCAGAGGATCACGCCGTAAAGGGTGTAGATTAGCAACATTTTACGACCGTCGCGTTCTCTGGTCGTTGTGTTTTCATATGAATAATACAACCTAGTCAGGAAATGTAATGCAATCCAATGTAGAAACCCTAGGCCCACTAGAACGCCGTCTAAACGTTACGGTACCTCAGGAAAAAATCGAGACCGAAGTAGAAAGTCGCTTGAAGCGTATAGCACGTACAGCAAAAATACGTGGTTTCCGCTCTGGTAAGGTTCCATTAAAAATCGTTTGGCAACAATATGGTCCACAAGTGCGCCAGGAAGTGATGGGCGATGTGTTACAGAAGAGTTTTGGTGAAGCGGTACTCGAACAGAAGCTACGAGTTGCGGGTTATCCGCGCTTTGAAGCAAAGGAGGTGACGGAAAATGCACTTCAGTTTGAATTCAGCGCGACATTTGAGGTCTATCCAGATGTAATCCTGGGCGACTTGAAATCGACCGATATTGAACAGCCTGTGATGCAAGTATCCCCAGCTGATGTTGACAAAGCTATTAAGATTATGCGTAAACAGCGGACTCAATACAATGTAGTAGAGCGCCCTGTTTTGGCAGGTGATCGAGTTAATATTGATTATCATGGGGTTATTGATGGGGTAGAATTTGATGGCAGCAGCGCAAATAAATTTCTTCTAAATTTAGGTGAGGGCCAGTTCCTCAAGGATTTTGAAGAACAAATGATTGGTATGAGTACGGAGCAGAGCAAAACGTTTGAGGTAACCTTTCCAGTGAATTACCATGGTAAAGAGATTGCTGGAAAGACAGCCACATTTGAGGTAAAGCTCAATGGTGTGGAGGAGCCAAAACTACCGGAACTGAATGCTGATTTTGCTAGATCGCTAGGTATCGCTGAAGGGGACGTAGAAAAAATGCATGGTGAAGTCCAAGCGAATCTTGAGCGTGAGGTGTCAAAACGGATAAAAACTAGAATTAAAGAGAATGTAATGAAGGCGTTGCTTGATACCACTACAATCGAGACGCCTAAGGTTTTGGTAGCGTTAGAATTAGATCGTTTAATGCAGAGTACAAGGAATGATCTTAAGGAGCGTGGCATGAAGGTTAAGGATGTGCCTTTACCCCCAGATTTGTTTCAGGAGCAAGCGCAGCGCCGTGTAAATTTGGGATTAATTATGGCGGAACTGGTAAAGACTTACGACCTGCATGCTAAGCCCGAGCAGGTGCGTGCATTAGTAGAGAATTTTGCACAAAGCTATGAAAATCCTGGCGAGGTGGTTAAATTGCATTATTCCTCAAAGGAACGTCTTAATGAAGCTGAGTCTGCAGTGCTAGAAGACAACGTAGTAGCATGGGTTCTAGAGAAAGCTAATGTGGTCGAGAAAGTGGTGACTTTCGACGAATTGATGGGAGAATCTTAATATGATTCAACAAACTGAATGCAATCAGTCCAATCCTGATCCTAAAAACCTAGGGTTGATTCCTATGGTGATTGAAACCAGCGGACGTGGTGAGCGTGCATACGACATATACTCCCGTTTGTTGAAGGAGAGGGTAATATTTCTTGTAGGGCCGATTACCGAAATCTCAGCTAACCTGATTATGGCGCAATTTTTGTTTCTAGAATCTGAAAACTCAGATAAGGATATTCATTTTTACATCAATTCTCCCGGTGGTATGGTCTCCGCCGGGCTGGCAATCTACGATACGATGCAGTACATTCAGCCTAATGTCAGTACACTTTGTGTAGGGCAGGCGGCGAGCATGGGTTCGTTGCTGCTGTCAGCGGGGGAAAAGGGTAAACGTTTTTGCTTGCCAAACTCTCGTATTATGATCCATCAGCCGATGGGCGGATTTCAGGGACAAGCTTCAGACATTGAGATACATGCCAAAGAGATTCTGTTTCTCAAAGGTCGGTTAAATGAAATTTTGGCTAAGCACAGCGGTCAAAACATTCAGACTATAGAGAAAGACACCGATCGCGACAATTTTCTTAGTGCTGAGGATTCTGTAAAGTATGGTCTGGTGGATGCAGTGCTGACCAATAGAGCTGTAAGTGCAGTCTAATGGCTATATAATAGCTAAATGATTAATTGATTTATCCGCTTACTCTAGAGAGCGCTGGTTTGGATAACATGGAGATACTATGTCAGATAAGATTACTGACGAAAAACTACTTTACTGTTCCTTTTGTGGGAAGAGTCAGCACGAAGTAAAGAAGCTTATTGCCGGTCCATCGGTATTTATTTGTGATGAATGCATTGAGCTATGCAACGATATTATTCGTGAAGAGTTGCAGGAGGTCGAGGAAGCCAACCTAACCAAGTCAGATTTACCAGTTCCCCGTGAAATTTGCCAGATTCTTGATCAATATGTAATTGGACAGGAACCAGCAAAAAAGATCTTGTCTGTGGCGGTGTATAATCACTATAAGCGTTTAAAGAATCTAGCTAAAACAAGTGATACTGACGACGACATTGAGCTGGCGAAAAGTAACATCTTAATGATCGGCCCGACTGGTTCTGGCAAAACACTCTTGGCACAGACACTAGCGCGGTTGCTTAACGTGCCATTTGTAATGGCTGATGCTACAACCCTAACTGAGGCAGGATATGTCGGTGAGGACGTAGAGAATATTATCCAAAAACTACTTCAAAAATGTAACTACGATGCAGACAAAGCTCAGCAAGGCATTGTATACATTGATGAGATTGATAAGATTTCGCGCAAACTAGATAACCCATCAATAACTCGTGATGTCTCAGGTGAGGGTGTACAGCAGGCTTTATTGAAACTGATTGAGGGTACTGTTGCCTCGGTACCCCCTCAGGGCGGGCGAAAGCATCCTAATCAGGAATTTGTTCAGGTAGATACCACCAATATTTTGTTTATTTGTGGTGGTGCATTTGATGGTCTTGACAAGGTAATACGCGCACGATCTGAGAAAGGTGGGATAGGTTTTGGTGCAGATGTAAGGAGTAATAGCGATAATCGTAGAAATATTGGTACAGTGTTGCGGGGAGTGGAGCCGGAAGATCTAGTTAAGTACGGTTTGATACCGGAATTTGTCGGACGCCTGCCTGTGGTTGCGACCTTGGAAGAACTTGGTGAATCAGCTTTGATTAAAATTCTTGCTGAGCCAAAGAACGCACTCATTAAACAGTACCAAAAAATGTTCAATATGGAAGGTGGTGTAGATCTAGAATTTCGAGAGCAGGCACTCAAGGCAATTGCCAAGAGAGCGTTGGCACGCAAGACTGGCGCACGTGGTCTTCGTTCTATTCTGGAAAGTACTTTGCTAGACACAATGTTTGATCTCCCTTCATTGGAGAATGTCATCAAAGTAGTGGTTGATCACGGTTCAATAGGAGGCGACATCAAGCCAATTCTGATTTATTCGGATAAGCCAAAGGTAGCAAAGGCAAAGGGCCTTTAGTTATAGTTTTGAGCGCTGCTAGGCATACTACCTTGAATTTATTCGCGATGTCCCCATAACATTTTTGTTCCCCACAGTTTGTACTTATTATAGGTGAGCCTACATGACCCTCCCAGTTAACAATCCTAACCAGGTACAGTTGCCGCTATTACCATTGCGCGATGTGGTGGTGTTTCCACACATGGTAATCCCTCTATTTGTAGGACGGCCTAAGTCTATTAAGGCACTAGAGAGTGCTATGGAGTCTGGCAAGACGATTCTTCTAGTAGCACAGAAGTTTGCCGCCAAAGATGAGCCAGGTCCCGAAGACCTTTATAGCGTTTGCAGTGTCGCCAATTTACTGCAAATGCTTAAACTGCCTGACGGCACCGTCAAAGTTCTAGTGGAGGGCGGTCGCCGTGCCAATATTCTGCAGGTGATTGATACCGGAGATCATTTCTCTGGGCAGGTTGTATTACTGCCCCCGGACACAGTCGACAGTAACGAAGTAGAAGCCATGCGCCGTGCAATGCTGGTGCAATTCGAACAATACGTAAAACTTAATAAAAAAATTCCACCGGAGATACATACTTCTCTTAGTGGTATAGATGAGGCGGGGCGTATGGCCGACACAATTGCAGCTCATTTACCATTGAAGCTTGAGCAAAAACAGGAAATCTTAGAGATATTTGATGTACCGAAGCGTCTAGAACACCTGTTGGGGTTATTAGAAACCGAACTTGACATACTCCAGGTTGAAAAACGTATACGCGGTAGGGTCAAACGCCAGATGGAAAAGAGCCAACGAGATTACTATCTCAATGAGCAGGTAAAAGCTATTCAGAAGGAACTTGGAGAGGGCGAAGATGGCGCCGATCTAGAAGAGATGGACAAGAAGATCAAAGCAGCAAATATGTCCAAAGAAGGCCGTATCAAGGGCGAAGCGGAATTGAAAAAACTGCGTTTAATGTCTCCCATGTCGGCTGAGGCCACGGTGGTTCGTAACTACATTGATGCGTTAGTCGCGTTGCC
>QIFK01000092.1 GCA_003230615.1 Nitrosospira sp.
AACTCTATGACCCTGATGGACTACTTGGTGAAGAAAAAGACCTCGGCATTACGCTAGCGTTGATCCCCACCAATACACCGGGCGTTTCCATTGGTCGCCGTCATTTTCCGCTCGATGCAGCGTTCCAGAACGGTCCTAATACTGGCAAAGACGTGTTCATTCCTATCGAATGGGTGATCGGCGGTCGTGAAGGTGTAGGCAACGGCTGGCGCATGCTAATGAATTGCCTTGCCGCAGGACGCTCGATTTCGCTACCAGCAACCAGTGTTGGCGTAGCCAAGCTTGCGGCGCGTACCAGCGGCGCCTATGGCATGGTGCGGGTGCAATTTAAGATCCCGATCGGGCGCTTTGAAGGCGTGGAAGAAGCGCTAGCGCGCATTGGTGGTAACACCTACATGATGGACGCAGCGCGGATAATGACAGCAGGTGCAGTAGATCTGGGTGAAAAGCCCTCGGTCGTTTCTGCCATCGTCAAATACCACCTTACCGAACGAGCTCGCCAAGTGATCAATGACGCCATGGACGTACATGGTGGTAAGGGAATCTGCATGGGGCCAAATAATTATCTGGGACGCGCCTATCAACAAATCCCCGTTGGTATTACGGTGGAAGGCGCTAATATTCTCACTCGCAGTTTGATTATTTTCGGCCAGGGAGCATTACGTTGCCACCCTTATATACTCAAGGAAATTCATGCAGCTAATGACAATGATGCCGTTCGTGCTTTACAGGAATTTGATCGGGCATTGATAGGGCACATCGCTTTCAGTTTTAGCAATGGTGTGCGTTGCTTGCTGTATGGACTAACAGGTGCATCCCTGGCAAGTCCGCCCAACAACGCCAGTGCAAAGATGGCAGGTTATTATCGGCAGCTGACAAGGTTCTCTATTGCTTTTGCACTGGTTGCTGATGTCTCCATGCTCGTACTTGGCGGCTCGCTCAAACGCAAGGAAAAACTTTCTGCGCGCCTAGGAGATATTCTAAGCATGCTTTATTTGTGCTCGGCGTCACTGAAACGATTCGAGGACGATGGTCGCCCTGCATCCGATTTACCATTACTACACTGGTCAATACAGGATGCACTTTATCGTATGCAACTAGCATTCATTGGCCTACTGGACAATTTCCCGAACCGTATCGCGGCATGGAACTTGAGATTGCTAGTGTTTCCCCTAGGCAAGCCATTCTCCCCCCCGTCAGATGAATTAGGGCACGAAGTTGTCAAAGTAATGATGGCGCCAGGAGAAGCACGTGATCGCCTAACTGCGGGTATTTACGTCCCGACATCTGCTAACGAACCACTTGGCATCCTGGAACTGGCATTACAATGTGCAAAGGCATGCGAAGAAGCCAATGCCAAAATACGTACGGCTGTTAAAGCCGGACAAGTTTCAGCGCGGGGTGATGAGAAAATTGCCGAGGCGCTGGATCAGGGCGTTATCACTACTACTGAAGCAGAATCTTTAAAGAAAATGAAATCTCTTCGCCGTAGCGTAATCATGGTAGACGATTTCCTGCCAGATTTTGGCTAGAAAATAACAACTGCTTTGACTCTAGCTACACATGTTTCATAAAGTTGTGGAGACGCAATCATAACAACTGAACAAAACAAACAAAAAAATATAGCAAGTATCATTCCGACGGAAGTGGCCGGAACGCTAGATGGTTTATTCAGTGAACGAGTACGTCGTTCACCCCAAACGGTCGCTTATCGAAATTATGACCAACCAACTGGAAGATGGCTTGACCATACCTGGGCACAAATAGATAGAGAAGTCGCACGTTGGCAAGTTGCTCTCTCTAAAGAAGGCCTAGTCCCTGGTGACCGAGTGGCTGTAATGTCAAAGAACTGCCCAGAATGGGTAATATTTGATCAAGCAGCGCTAGGACTAGGGCTCGTAGTTGTGCCCCTTTATGCAGATGACCGAGCCGAGAATGCGCTCTATATTATGCGCGACTCTGGCGTCAGATTATTGTTGCTTGAAGATCGGGCGCAGTGGAAAGCATTTTATGAGATAGATAATCAAATCGACGATCTGTTACGAATCGTAGCAATCAATTCGATTGAGAATGATGTCGACAAAGTACAAGATGGTTCTGTGATGGCGCTTTGTGACTGGCTACCTGAAAAAGCCAAGGAAGTGCAGCATGGTACCCACAACCCAAGTGATCTAGCCACCATCATGTATACCTCTGGCACTACCGGACGACCCAAGGGCGTGATGCTTAGCCATCATAACCTGCTCACCAACGCAAATAGTTGCTTACAAGTTGTACCAGTTCGACAAGATGATTTGTTCCTCTCGTTTCTCCCCCTATCGCATGCCTTTGAGCGCACGGTGGGGTACTACCTTCCGCTAATGAGCGGAGCCACTGTTGCTTATGCGCGCTCAATCCAACTACTAAAAGAAGATTTGGTGATGGTTCGTCCCACCGTTATTATTTCGGTGCCGCGAGTCTATGAACGGTTTCACGAAGCGATTCGTACCAAACTTGCGACAAAATCAACACTGGGGCGTCTAATATTCAATCATGCGATAGAAGTTGGCTATAGTCGCTTCGAATTTCAACAACGGCAAGGATCATGGAAAGTTTCTCACCTGCTGTGGCCACTTCTGGATAAGCTTGTTGCGAGAAAGGTGATGAGCAAGTTAGGTGGGCGTTTACGGCTTGCTTTGTGTGGTGGAGCTGCATTGTCAACAGAAGTATCGCGAATGTTCATTGGCTTGGGATTACCAATCCTACAAGGTTACGGTATGACCGAATGCGGCCCGGTAGCATGCACCAATAGCATCGATAACAATGTTCCCTCCAGCGTAGGTCCAGCAATTCCCGGCGTAGAAGTAAAGCTCGGTGAGAATAATGCGTTGCTGATTCACGGTCCCAACGTAATGCTAGGTTACTGGAATAATCCTGAAACCACCAGATCAATATTAGATCAGGACGGCTGGCTTAACTCTGGCGATATGGCACGTATTGATGAAGGAGGAAGAATAACTATTACTGGGCGTCTAAAAGAAATCATTGTCATGTCCAATGGTGAGAAAATTCCGCCAGCAGATATGGAGGCCGCGATTTTGCGCGACCCACTATTTGAACAAGTGATGCTAGTTGGTGAAGGACACTCATACTTAAGCGTGCTGGTCGTTCTCAATCCCAGCGGTTGGGAAAGCGTATCCACACAACATAATCTTGATCCAGAGCTGCGCCATTTACTACAAGATGACAAGGTCGAAGAAATCCTGCTGAATAGAATTGTTCACCAGATACGTGAATTCCCTGGCTATGCCAAAATACACCGTGTGGCGTTGGTACCTGAGCCATGGACGGTCGAGAATGGTATGCTAACGCCCACCCTGAAACTAAAGAGAGCGCAAGTGCTGGATCGTTACAAGGATGAAGTGAGCAGGCTCTACGAAGGGCATTAATGGACTATATCTGACTGTATTTAAAAACTATCTAATTACAACCAATTTAGGTATGGCCAAATGAGTAACAGCAAGAAAGTCTACACATCATTGCCACAAGATCGTGAACCGACACTGCGCATAGTCCCCATGCCAACAGACACCAACCATGCCGGCGATGTGTTTGGTGGTTGGATAATGTCACAGGTAGACATTGCCGGTAGCCTTCTGGCGATCCGCCGTGCTTGCGGACGGGTGGCCACGGTGGCTGTGAATAATTTCGTGTTCAAGCAGCCCGTGTTTGTTGGTGATCTTGTTAGCTTTTATGCTGAAATTATCAAGGTGGGGCGTACCTCAATTACAGTGGATGTAGCCGTGTATGCCCAGCGAGGACCCCGCGAGGGGGGTAAAGAAATATGCATAAAAGTGACTGAGGCGGTGCTAACGTATGTGGCAATGGATGCAAAACGCAGGCCACGAATAGTGCCGCAGAAATGATGTAAGGGCTGGATCAAACAGGAGAAGAGATTGAGCAACAATAATTTCATCGTGCGCAAGGTTGCCGTACTGGGCGCGGGAATAATGGGGGCACAAATCGCTGCACATCTGGTTAACGCCAACGTAGAAACGCTGCTGTTTGAGCTCTCAGCGAAACAGGGCGATCTCAACGCCAATGTGGCAAAAGCCGTGGAAACTCTAAAAAAACAACAACCCGCACCGTTCTCAATCGCAACCAAAGCAGCTCAAATCCAACCCGCCAATTACGATCAGCATCTTGAGCTGCTCAAGGATTGCGACATAGTGATTGAGGCAATTGCAGAGCGCATGGAATGGAAAACCGAGCTGTATAAAAAGGTTGCGCCAAATCTTGATGCGCGCACAATTTTTGCCAGTAACACTTCGGGGCTTTCCATTAACCAGTTGGCGCAAGCATTTCCAAAAGATTTGCGCAACCGCTTTTGTGGTATCCATTTTTTCAACCCGCCACGTTACATGCACTTAGTAGAGCTGATTGCCTGCGAAGAAAGCGATGCTGCGATACTCGATGATCTGGAAAAATTTTTGGTCACTTACCTCGGTAAGGGGGTCATTCGAGCCAAGGACACGCCTAATTTCATTGCCAATCGAGTAGGTGTGTTTTCCATGCTCGCAACCATGCACCACGCTAAGGAATCTGGACTAAGTTTTGATCTAGTAGATGCCTTGACTGGTTCCTTGATTGGCCGCCCCAAGAGCGCCACTTTCCGTACTGCCGATGTGGTGGGATTAGATACGTTAGCACATGTGATCAACACCATGCGCGACACGCTGCGCGACGACCCTTGGCATAGATTTTTTGTCGTACCAGATTGGTTACAAAGCTTAATAGACAACGGCTCTCTTGGACAAAAAACTAAACGTGGCATCTATCAGAAAGTGGGCAAAGAAATTCATGTACTTGATCTTTCCACACTAAAATATCACCTCTCTACGGGCAACTGTGATGATGAGATCAAGGAACTGCTTAAGCGCAAAGATCCGGCGGGAAAACTTGCTGCGCTCCGTGAAAATCGTCACCCACAAGCACAATTTCTTTGGGCAATATTTCGTGATGTATTTCATTATTGCGCTGTTAATCTTGCTACGATTGCAGATAATGCACGTGATCTTGATCTCGCCATCCGCTGGGGTTTTGCTTGGAATCAGGGTCCATTTGAAATCTGGCAGGCATCAGGATGGAGAGAGATTGCCGCATGGATCAATGAAGATATCGCCGCAGGTAAAAGCCTGAGCACAACGCCACTACCTACTTGGGTGCTTGAAACGGGACGCAGTGGAGTACATACAAAGCTTGGCTCATATGCGCCATCTACAAAAACCGAGCGTCCGCGTTCAACGTTGCCTGTATACCAGCGACAATTGTTTCCCGATCGGTTGCTGGGTGAAGAAACACAATATGGCAAAACCATATTCGAAACTGATGCAGTGAGGATGTGGCATACCGGAGACGACATTGCAATAGTCAGCTTCAAGAGCAAGATGCACACCATTGGCAACGATGTACTAGATGGGATGCAACAAGCCATAGACGAAGCAGAACGTAATTGGCGCTCATTAGTGATCTGGCAAACTGAGCCACCATTTTCTGCTGGTGCCAACTTGCGAAAAGCAACGGAGCGTCTAAAAAATGACGCCCCGCCTTCTACATTAAGCCTATTGACAAAAAAACTTAAGAAAGCAGCGCAATCTACGATACTTAAAGCCGCCCGCAATCTTAATCTCGCAGATGCACTAATGGCCGGCAAGCTGGCCGAGGTAGAAGCTATGATTGCGCAGTTCCAGCAGACGTCACAAGATCTCAAGTACTCGATGATCCCTACCGTGGCAGCGGTGGATGGACTTGCTTTAGGTGGCGGCTGTGAATTTATAATGCACTGTGACCGTACAGTAGCCACACTCGAAAGCTACATAGGGCTTGTGGAAGTAGGTGTAGGGTTATTGCCAGCAGGTGGCGGTTGTAAGGAGCTTGCTTTACGGGCAGCACAAAACACAAAAGAAGACGATCCTTTTACGATGCTGAAAAATTATTTTAAGATTGTCGCTACCGCCCAAATGGCAAAAAGTGCAGAACAGGCCAAAGAACTCGGGTATCTGCGCCCTGCTGACCAGGTAGTGATGAACCGTTTCGAGCTGCTCCACGCCGCTAAGATGCAGGCCATTGCGTTGGCCGAAGCAGGCTATCGTCCACCGCTGAGAGCAGGTAAATTTCCTGTGGCGGGCTCCACTGGTATAGCCACTCTAAAATCCCTGCTTGTCAACATGCTGGAGGGCGACTACATCTCTGAACATGACTACTTGATAGGCAGTAAAGTCGCCTATGTCATGTGTGGCGGCAATCTCACTCCTGGCAGTTTGGTAGATGAAGATTGGTTTTTAGAACTGGAACGCACAGCATTTATTGAACTGCTGGCAACTGAAAAAACGCAAGCACGAGTGGAACACATGCTAAAGACAGGCAAGCCACTGAGAAATTAAGCTAGTGTTACAGGAGACACACCATGACAAAACAAATTCAAGATGCCTATATAGCTTCCGCAATACGAACACCGGTTGGTAAAGCGCCACGCGGCATGTTCAAGACCGTGCGACCTGATGACATGCTGGCACATGTGCTGACTGCAGCTATGCAACAATGTACCGGACTTGATCCGACAGCAATTGATGATGTTATTGTCGGGTGTGCCATGCCAGAAGCAGAACAAGGCATGAATGTGGCACGCATTGCGCTGCTGCTAGCAGGATTACCTAATAACGTGGCAGGCATGACCATTAACCGCTTCTGTTCTTCAGGACTTCAGGCGGTAGCGCTAGCCGCAGACCGCGTCCGCCTGGGTGAGGCAGACATGATAATAGCCGCAGGTACAGAAAGCATGAGCATGGTGCCGATGATGGGCAACAAGGTAGCGATGAATCCGGCGATATTCTTGCACGATGAGAACATCGGGATTGCCTACGGCATGGGCATGACTGCGGAGAAAGTTGCAGAACAATGGAAAGTGAGTCGCGAGGCTCAGGATGAATTTGCGGTGACAAGTCACACCAGAGCACTTAAAGCCATCGAGATGGGTGAGTTTAGTCAGGAAATTACGCATTACACAGTTGAAGAAAGACAACCTGATCTTGATGCACATGAAATTAGGGATGTATCTTCCATTAGAGATACCGACGAGGGACCGCGCCCTGGTACCAATCAGGATACCCTTGCTAAACTAAGGCCAGTATTTGCGGCCAAGGGCTCGGTAACAGCAGGTAATAGCTCGCAGATGTCTGACGGTGCGGGTGCTGTGATCGTTGTAAGTGAAGCGGCACTGAAACGCTTTAACCTCGCACCAATTGGACGCTTCATTGGATTTGCAGTGGCCGGCGTACCACCTGAGATAATGGGCGTTGGCCCGATCAAAGCGATCCCAAAAGTACTAAAGCAAGTTGGGTTACAACCAGACGATCTTGATTGGATTGAATTAAACGAAGCCTTCGCTGCCCAAAGTCTTGCGGTCATCAACGATCTCGGACTGGATCGAGCCAAGGTCAATCCTTTAGGGGGAGCGATTGCGCTTGGTCATCCTCTTGGTGCGACCGGCGCCATCCGTGTTGCTACACTACTTCATGGTTTACGACGGCATAAGCATAAATATGGCATGGTCACCATGTGTATTGGAACGGGTATGGGAGCAGCAAGTGTATTCGAAGCACTATGAGTTAACCTGCCTATCTACTCACATCATAATAAGAAAAATCTACGTGGACAGAGGTAACTTAAGGATGTATAGTATGTTGCTTCTTTGTCCAGGCATTGCTTTGCCCGAGAGATCATTAGGCTAACGCAATGATAGTGAAACGCGAATATAGTAGAGTGTAAAAAATTATAGAGTGTGGCAAATTGTCGCATCCTAGGATGTAATAGTAGGTTCTGTAACTTTAAATGTAATAGCAATTAGATGGCGCATATGTTTTTTTGCGCGCCATTTAATATTTAATGGAGGGAGTTATGAACAAGCTTGTACAACTAATTATTGGATTTGGAATATTTTGTATCGGTGCCACGCAAGTTATGGCAAATGCGCCAGCCGGTACACCTCGAGTAACACAAAAATTGGTAGCCCCACCTTTTTTGCCAAAGCATGATCAGGTAGCTAAGGGTGGACCTAAAGTTGTAGCGATAAAACTGACTGTCATAGAAAAACTGATGAGAGCGGATGCAAATACAAGTTATTGGGCTTTGACTTTCAATGGTTCGGTACCCGCCCCAATGATCGTGGTGCATGAGGGAGATTGGGTCGAGTTAACGCTAGTTAATCCAAGAACCAATACGATGCCACACAATCTCGATTTCCACGCTGCAACTGGCGCGTTGGGTGGTGCATCCTTAAATTTAGTAGCCCCAGGTGAAGAAGTAGTGCTGACCTGGAAGGCGATCAAACCCGGAGTATTTGTATATCACTGTGCCCCAGGTGGAACTATGATTCCGTTCCATACTATCTCTGGGATGAATGGTGCTCTGATGGTGCTACCTCGGGGTGGCTTGACAGATGCTAAGGGTAAGCCATGGCGTTACGATCGGGCCTATTACATTGGCGAGCAAGATCTTTATCTGCCCAAGGATAAGAACGGCAAATACAAAAAATATAACAAGCCCCTCGAAGGTATGGCTGACATGCTAGAAGTAGGAAAGGGACTTATTCCGACCCACGTCGTCTTCAATGGTACCGTGGGTGCGCTGACGGGTGACAATTCACTCACAGCAAAAGTGGGCGAGAAAGTACTTTTCATTCACTCCCAATCTAACCGCGATTCTAGGCCACATCTGATTGGCGGCCATGCTGACCTGGTGTGGGACGGTGGTTCATTTAGCGATACACCAAAAACCGGTCGTGAAACCTGGTTTGTTCCAGGTGGCTCCGCCACTGCTGCTGGCTATCAGTTCAAGCAAAATGGGTTGTATGTATATCTCAGTCACAACCTGCTTGAGGCAGTATTGCTAGGTGCAGCTGCGCATGTGAAAGTTGAAGGCAAGTGGGACAATAATCTCATGGAACAAACCAAAAAACCAGGACCGATAACAAAATAAGTAAGAAGAGTCGGTCGTAAATCAGAGCGGCTTCAACCTTACGGTTGAAGCCGCTTTTTTTGATATGGTATTCATTTACATTTATGATGAAACCCAGCTCAAGTTTAATGAAGCTGGATTAAAGCATTAGCATGCACAAACACCACAAGACTTTCACTAAAAGATGAGTAATTCTATCCAAACCAGCAAAGCAGCTTTCAAGCCTAGATAACATGGTATTTCGTCATAAAATACTAGCCGTCATCAAAGCGCTGGGTGGATTTTCGTTAGCACAGACATTTACCAAGCGGGGGCTGCAAGTGCTTTGTTATCACGGCATATCGCTTCGTGATGAACATTATTTTCAGCCAAAACTGTTTATGCACGAAGATACCTTCCGAGAACGCATGGCTTATCTTAAAAAACGTGGTTATCTGGTTCTTTCGCTTGATGAGGCCCTGGCACATATGAATCAGAAAACGCTACCGCCGAGGGCACTGGTTATAACATTTGATGATGGTTGGCTCGGAATTGGCACTAAGGCTGCGCCCCTGTTAAAGGAATATGGGTTTCCCTCGACCTTGTACGTAACTACTAGAGACGTATTAAGTGAAGCCCCCGTATTTGACGTCGCTCTACGTTATCTACTTTGGAAAAAAAGAAATGAAACTTTAGCTTTAAGTTCCATTGGGCTGGATTCCGAAACCATTGTTTTGAGTACAGCTGATGAAAGGGAGCATGTAGCATGTCGTATTAGCGAATTCAGTAAGAACTGGGACGATCACGACAAACAAGCTATGCTGCTCAAGCTTACAAAGACCTTAGGCATTGACTTAAATCCGGATGAAAACAATCCCCTTTTTCGCCTGATGACCATGGAACAACTGGCGCGGCTTCCCTTGGGGGGTATGAATTTGCAACTACATACACACCGCCACCGTCTACCTATAGATGATCCAGAAGGTGTCAAAAGCGAAATCATTAAGAATCGTGCGGTTCTTAAACGCATTGTCAGTGGACCACTTCAGCATCTTTGCTATCCCAGCGGCAAATTCCATCCCTCGCAGTTTCCCTTGCTGAAAAAATTGGGAATTGAAAGTGCAACCACCTGCCTCTCTGGATTCAACTACCCCAGTACAGAACACTTTGCGTTACGTCGCTTTTTGGACGGCGAGAACATTGCACAATTGGAGTTTGAAGCGGAGCTATCTGGTTTTCTTGAACTTATGCGCAAGCTTCGCTGGACCTTGCAAGGCAGGCAAAACTATTAGCGACTAAGAGGCACATTATTATTTGATAAATAACAAATCAAGGCTTACTTATGCCGTTATTCCCTTGATCTGGAGGCCACAAATGGGTCTCAATCTGAGTTAACTTACGGACCGATTTGGCACATGAGGCAGAGTACCTTGAGCCGACTCGAGTTCCTATAATTGAGTAACAACTCTATGGTCCGGAATAACTGGTGACTGGGTGACTATATCTAGTATTTTTCTTACAACTACCATACTGTGGAAAAATTATTATTACGGTTCAACATCTATCTTTTCGTCTACATTTCCCTCTGCCTCATCACGTGCTTCTTCATCCAACTTTCCATCCCACTTTCCTGTTTTCATTAGCTGGTTTCTAAGACCAGGCAATGGAAAATCTAACTTATAGGCTTTCTTTGCATAAACTGTTGCCTGCTCGTAATCCTTTGTTTCCAGATACAGCAATCCAAGATTGTAGATGATGTTGGCATTTTTTGGTTGTAGATCAACCGCTACGTGATACTGTTCTAGGGCGTCATCTGGTCTCCTAATCTTTCGTAAATAGTTGCCATATATCATGCGCACCATACCATCACTAGCCTTGAACCGGATAGCACGATCAAAATAGCATTCAACAGCATAACTAGTCCTCTCTACATGAGCAGTCTTTTCTCTTAAGGCAAGCTTGGTCATAGCTACTAGCGCTCTATAATGGTTTGGAAAGGCCATTAATGTGTAATTTAAATCACCCCCAATCGACGAAGATTCGCCCTCGATCAGTTTTTCTACCTTTTCGGTGAAGTGATGCGCTTCTACAATCCCCAAATACTGTTTCCTATGTTCAGCGTTAGAGTAATCAAAAGGCCCATATTGACCAGCAGGATCCAATTCCCCGCAAAAGGGAGCTGCCGCTTGAAGGTTAGTTGTTACCACAAAAAATATTAATAGGGCAATACCAGACGAAGTTTTCATAGAATCCCGCTTTAAGTAGTACAGTACTTGTCTAAATTATTAGTACAGGCTAATGCTAATGAACGTGGAATTCTGTGAGAGAAATCACAATATTACTTTTTTTTGTAGTTTAGAGAAAACTTTCCTCAGTTACATGAACAGAAAATATGTTCACAAAATCCCAGTCACCTGATCAAAAAGATTTGCTAGCTCTTTCGACTTTGATCTTCGTGAATTTCTCAGTACTTTTTCCATTTCCGCGATTGGAGCATTGTTTTCCTTTATCAGAGTCAGAAATTGAAGCAGTGTATGCATAATACCATCCTTCGAATTCAAGGGAGCTATTGTATCAACCCCCATATTCCTCAGCGCAGCAGCAGTATTCCCAGCAGGATCAGTCAAGGCTAATATAGGACGACGGGCACGTAGATACTCATATAGTTTTGCTGGTATCTGATTATTGCAATTGGACGCCTGAAGAATTAACAAGCCATCTGCCATCAACATTTCGGACAAAGCATCCTGATAGGGTATAGGAGGTGCTAACAAAACAATTCCTCCTATATCATACTGATCAATAAGTTGTAAAAGAAACTCGTCGTTTGCGGTTGCACGAAGGATCACTTTGAGATTTTCAGGAGAAACCAGCCCCTGTTGAAATAAAGCTGCCAATGCTTCGAAAAATGGAATAGGATCACGCTCGGAAGGATAAATGATCCCACTATGTACCAACACAATTTGTTTGTTTTTGCTCTTCCCCCCTGCAAGGGTTGCTTCAGCTGTAACAAAATTTTCCTCATCGTAACCGTTTTCAATCAAGCAAAACCGTGAAGCAGGAATTTGTGAAAATCTTGATTCATAACTTTTAATAGCCCCTGGAGTAGTAAGAACTGCCCGCACACAATGCTTGATTGTTTTTTTTTCAATCCATTGGTATATCCGGCGAGTAAGAGGATTTTCCGGGTAATCTTCTTCGCTCATTGGATCCCTGAGATCAGCTACCCAAGGAACCCCTGTTAGGCGACTCAAACTGAGCCCAATTAAATGGGCTGTTGCAATTGGATAAGTTGACCAGATTATGTCTGGGCGATACTTTTTAATCAGGCGTAAACCCAATGGAACAGCCCCGAACCACCAGGAAACCCAACGGTCTGGTAGCGACAAAAATCCCGGGTAACGTCCCATAAACGACAGATGTCTGGAGGCATCTAGTGCAAAGGCACGATAGGTTGTCTGATTTGAAATTTCACTGACTTGATCACTACCTATACTTGAATATGCCCTTTGATGTGCTGTAAGCACTATGGGACCCCAACCAAATTCTGGTAAGTATTTGGAAAACTTCAGCGTACGCTGGATACCGCTACTTCCACGTAAGGGTGGGTAGTGAAACGCGATCATTAGAACGCGCCTCACCATGACTGAATCCACTCCCTTGTCCAAGAAGACACCTGATCGCGCCACTCATGCCGGGAAAAGGTATGATCGGCTTCAGGGATATCAAAACGTCTCACGTTAGGGGATCCCAATAGTTTTTGCCATTTGGGCGACGCTTTAACCAGATCTGTGAATTCCTGAGCTGTAAGATCATCACCACTTATGATCAGTAGCACTTTTCCCTTGAAACGCTTTAGTCCGTCAAACATCCTTTCCGGGAGTGAAGTAAGATCACAAGGTTCATTGGAAGCCCTACCTTTTAGAGTGGTCGCAATTCCTTTTCTCCCTGCCAGAGCCTCACTAACAATCTTTAAAAAAGATTGAACTGATTTAGTAAAATTAAAATGTCCTTGCCAGATCTTTCTCCAAAACTCTGGCTCAAGTAGGCGAGCAGTGTAGTAATGTTTTAACCGGGCTTTAGCGATACCCTCATCTGTCCTTACCCAAGGATTCAGCAATACTAGTCCAGTCACGCGCTGATCTTGGTAAGCATAGAAAAGTGCAGCCGACACGGCATCACA
>QIFK01000138.1 GCA_003230615.1 Nitrosospira sp.
TGTACCCTTTTCATAGGCACGAATGATCGCTGGGCGTGTTGCAAGTTCATCGAGCCAACGTTTCAAGTAGGGAAAATCATCAATCTGTAGCTCTAACAAGGGATGTTTTAAAACCCACGGGTAACAGGCCATATCAGCAATAGAGTATTCTCCACAGATGTATTGGCAATGGGCTAATTTGTTGTTGAGAACCTTAAATAATCGCTTGGTTTCATTTACATACCGTCTAATAGCATAAGGAATTTTCTCTGAAGTATACTGACTAAAGTGTTGGTTTTGTCCGAGCATTGGCCCAAGACCACCTACCTGCCAAAATAACCACTTTAAAACTTCCGTGCGTGCAGCAAGATTCGTTGGGATAAACTGAGCAATCTTTTCTGCTAGATATAAAAGGATAGCCCCTGATTCAAAAATCGAAATTGACCCGCTGGCAACTTTCGGTTCATGGTCAACAACCACTGGTATCTTGTTATTTGGTGAGATCTGCAGGAATTTCAGGTCAAATTGCTCGCCTTTACTAATGTTAATTGGAATTATGCGGTATGGGATGCTAGCCTCTTCCAGAAACACTAGCACCTTGTATCCATTTGGTGTTGTCCAGAAATAACAGTCAATCATTATTACTTTCTCGGTTCTAAGCGCATTTCATATTCCTTCTGTACACAACCGCGAATCTGTATCATGGTCTCATCGCTGTTCTAAGCAGTTGGCATATATCTAAACTATAACAATATAAATATTCTATAAAACATTGTTATATAACTACATTACGAAGTTATTGGCTATTGCTTTCGGCTTTTTGCTATCAAATCGTAAGCAACTTGCACTTCCTTTGCTTGCTCCGTAGCTACAGCAATCATGTCTTCTGGAAGACCTTGACCCATTAATTTATCTGGATGATATTGGCTCATTAACTTGCGATAAGCATATTTGACTTCTTGGTCACTACTGTCCTTTTTAACGCCGATCGCTTTATATGCATCCTCCAAAGCCGTGGCAGAAGTTGCCTGACCACCCGCAAAGTGCGACTGGTTTAAAACCATATCCAGCATATGCCTGAATGCGGTTTCGTCATAACCAAGATGACGAGCGATATCGATTAGTAGGCGTTCTTCAGAGGAATCAATGTGCCCATCAGATAGGGCCATCACAATGAGATAGACCAACAACATTTGTTTTAAGCTATGCGTATGGCCACATGCGGCCATAAATTCTCTTAAACTTGGCTCAAAATCAAAACTTGGGTCAGCCCCTTGGTTAAAAAGGGCAATTGCCTTTAGTCTATGTTCAGCAGGCATGCCCAGTTTTTGAATAAACTG
The DNA here is from genome assembly GCA_003230615.1 of Nitrosospira sp. Classification (GTDB taxonomy): domain Bacteria; phylum Pseudomonadota; class Gammaproteobacteria; order Burkholderiales; family Nitrosomonadaceae; genus BJGV01. The sequence continues at coordinate 1,320 of QIFK01000138.1, forward strand.
TTCAACATGCGCAATTTCATGTTTTGATATATGGCCATCTGCTTTAGCCAGTTTTCCTTTTAAAATAAAAACAGTTTCGAGAAAAACTTTCTGTCGATGACCGCTACTAAGTGGGTTGATACCGCCGATGCCGTAAGCTCTAGAACGGTCGATAATACTCCCTAAGAAATAACCAATAAATGCTCCAAAAAATCCGAAGAAGTAAATCCCTATTAAGGCACAAAGAAGTTTAAACACATCGGCTCCTCAGATTTTGTATGAAGTAAAAGATTATAAACGTATGGAACACGAACCCATATGGCAATCTTAGTTTTGAGCAGATTCAGGTTTATAAAGCACAACTAATTTCTACTCTTGAATGGATCGAATTGAGGTATTAGATTGATAGTTGCCCTTTACTAGCTGCTACTTACAAGTCATTATGTGCTTGTTGGTAACCATAATCGTGCTCCTTAAGATACACAAATTTCTTTTTTCTGTATTAGTATACGAAAACTAAAGGAATAATCTGTCGAGTCATTTATGGATTTTCTCAAGAATGCTAGTATAAAAACGCGGCTCTGGGTAATCATGTGCGCCACGGCATTGATGATACTGTTTAGTGGGGCTATCGGTCTGACTGGTATCGCAATGACAGACAATGCAATGGAGAAAACCTATAAAAATAGTCTCCAGCCCACCAGTAAGATTACTCGCATTATGCAGCTAATGGATGAAAACCGTGTCCTTATCATGCTTGGGTTACAACAAGATCCGAAGAGCCCACATTATAAGATACAAAACTACGAGTCTTCTTCACATACCACTGCAATAATCAAGAACCGTAATGAGATCACCGCTCTTATCAATAAATACAAGAAACGAAAACTGACTAGTGAGGAACAAGACCTTGCGAACTTATATATAATAGCCCGCACGCAGTATGTAAACGATGCGTTAATGCCTGCCGTTACTGCTCTGCAGACAGCAGATTATCAAAAAGCCAACAAAATACTTCTGAATAAGATTAATCCATATTACCAAGCTGCCAATCTTCAGGCAGCTAATTTATTACGAAAGATCCGAGAAACAGCAATAAAAAACTATGAGGACGCCTCAGAACGTTTCATTCTAATTCGCAATACCCTTATCTACGGCACTTTGCTAGGTATATTGTTTATTTCAATCTCAGCTACGCTGTTAATTCGTTCGATCGTGCGGCCACTAAATAGAGCAGTCCTCCACTTCAAGCAAATTGCTAAAGGCAACCTGGACGAAAAAATCTCTATTTCCAGCCAGGATGAAATAGGCCAAGTTCTGAGTGAGCTGGCAGCAATGCAAGGAAAACTGAAAGTTATGATCGGTGAACTTGATCGGCTCGCTAGTACTGACAAGCTCACTGGTGCATGGAACCGAAGACGATTTGAAGAAACCGTCGAAACTGAGATAGATCGCCTGAGACGATATGGTCAGCGTCTGAGTCTGATGATTTTAGATGTAGATCATTTTAAGAAAATAAATGATGATTACGGACATCCCATTGGTGATCAAGTACTTGTTGATTTGTCGAATACAATCCGCTCATCTCTGCGTGCCTCGGACTCCCTTACGCGCTGGGGAGGAGAAGAATTCGTGATACTGTGCCCAAACACAACAGCCTCAATCGTATCAAAACTTGCAGAAAGGCTTCGTAAAAAAATTGCTACAGTAAACTTTAAAGAGGTGGGCTGTATTACAGTAAGTTTTGGTGTGGCTGAATGTGGTCCTAGTGAAACTTGGGAACAGTGGCTCCATCGCGCCGATGAAGCGCTTTATTTGGCTAAGTCAGGGGGGCGAGACCAGGTTAAAACTATCAAAAGACCTCCTGACTTCATCGAGAAAGCAACTACAAAATAACAAACTAGATTAATAAATTTTCTAATTAGTGTTGTGTCACCAAATATTCAAATGCGCCCAACGCAGCATTTGCGCCCGCACCTGCGGCAATCACGATCTGCTTATCATGTATATCTGTAACATCTCCGGCGGCGAATACCCCACTGATGCCAGTCTGTCCGTGACGGCCGACCTTAATTTCACCGCGCCCGTTTGTATCTAGTAAATCAAGGACAAAATCCGTATTAGGATATAGTCCAATTTCGATGAACACACCCTGAACATCAAGCATTCGGACCTGACTTGTCTGAAGATCCTTTACCTCAAGTCCCTCCACCTGCTGCGAACCATGAATCTTGACCGGGTCATATATCGTTAGCGACTCAACCCCCTTGGCGCTACGCACTTTGTCTTGCAAAATAGGATCACCATTCCACTCCGTACGCGAAATCAGAAAAACATTACGTGCCACCCCGTTCATTTCTATTGCAGCTTCTAAACCTGAGTTGCCGCCACCAATAATTGCAATATCCATGCCTTTGAAAAGTGGGCCATCACATGTAGAACAGTAAACTACACCTTTGCCCGATAGTTCCTTTTCACCTGGAATATTGAGTTTGCGCTTGAACGCACCGGTTGCAATAATGACCGATCGGGCGCAAATTTGGCGCTTGGAAGCAGTGTCTAGGATCTTGCAGTGATCTTCAAAACGTAGTCCAGTCACTTTTTCGCCAACCAATTTGTCGATACCGTACTTATCCATGTGTTCTTCAAACTGTTGCACTAGGTCAGGCCCAGTGATCATCTGTAAACCAGGGTAATTGCTAACCTCGTATGTAGTCCCTAATTGTCCACCAATATCGGATGCAATTATCAGTGTTGAAAGATTTTTTCGCGTTGCATAGATTGCAGCTGACATCCCAGCCGGACCAGCTCCAACTATTACTACATCGTAGACCTTGTTCAGATCGATCGATGACTTGATATTCAAAAGCCGATCAAGCTCACCTGTCGCGTTCAATTGCGACAGATCATCATAGCCACCCACTGACCGTTCACCTATAAAAATCTGGGGCACGGTCCGGCGCTGGGACCGCTTGATCATTTCTTGCTCAGCCTCAGCGCTTGAGGTTACATCAACTTCCTCGAAATCAAGTTGTTTGCTACGCAATAGCGCCTTGGCCTTGGTGCAATAAGGACACCATTCTTTTGTATAAACTTTTAAAATAGCTTTACCCATTGCATGCCTCCATGTTTGCGATTATCACTTTTTCTTCAGTGTTGGATATGCCTCCACGTACACCCAATCCTTATCTTTTGCTGGTATGTGGCAACCCCGACAATCGACCTTGTAGTCAGTAGAAATATTCTTATTTTTATTATCTGGCTTGTAAAGAGCCCAACCCCATCCGTCACCCCACAGTGGATTACCAGAAAAGCGTCCTTTTGCATTTTTAATCATCACGAACCATTGTTTGATGCTGTTGGTTGCATAGCTTACGCCTTGGCCCGTGGTGTAGTTGTTCGCTTTGGACGCACGTAGTTCCTTGACGATTGTTGCCCCATCAGGAAAATTGCCGGTCTTCCGATAGGCTTCAACGGTTTTTTTCTCTGTATATACGTCATGGAAACCACTTGCATCACCTTTAGGCACAAACCAGGATCCTAAGTGCACCATGGAGGTACGAAAACCGTCCGGGAAATTGATGTTCCCTTTTTTATCAACGTAAGGTGAAAATTCTTCAGCCGCCATAGCCGGATAGAACACCAAGCTGATAATCGTGGAAAAAACTAAACCTATACTAACTTTATAAAGGCACTTCATGATTAATTGACCAACTTAGTCCGCTTACCACCCACCCCTTTATCACCCGCTGCTTTGCCAGCGCGCAACACTGGATAATACTGAGTAAATACCCAATCATCGGCTGCACCAGCCTGATGGCAAGCAGTATTACACGAGGCGGTTGGTAACATTGCAGCTGTTTTATTTAACGTTTTATGATTCTTTGTTGAAAAACTGTAGTAAGCCCAGTTACCAGGCTCTTTGGGGAAATGCTTCTTGCTCTTGATCGTGGCCTCCAAACCTAAAAAATCACCCATAAAATACCCTTTACCGCTAGTTGCGGACTTTGACCCAACGCTAACAAGCTCTTTAATTAGAATGGTGCCTTCACGAAAGTTTCCAGTCTTCTTCCAATGTGCCCAACTTTTTGGATCAATATAGACATTGTGAAACTCTGGAAATGCTGCTTTCCCACCATTCATATCATTAGGGGTGACCGGAGTGCCTACGTAAATCCATTCGCGGAATCCAGTTGGGCGTAGCAGCTGACCATTCTTAATGGTAAAAAAATTCTCCGCATAGACATTTCCAACAGGTGTCATCTGTAGAATAAACCCTAAAAAGACCCCATAAGTTACTGATAACACTAATTTATATATGCTCATTATAGCCCCCCTTTAATGATATGAGTGTTTGTTTTAGTTCCCTTTCAGATCATGATTTGGATACCAACGTCTGCAAGGCGTTTACATTATGAGTAGCCATGCAGTGAATTTCCTGGAATCAACTATTGGTTCTCTTTGGTATTTTCTATGACGCTGTAACGCTTCCACATCTTACCTCCATTAAAAATATTATTGTTTATTATTTAGGAAGGCCTAAATGATCGGCCTATCAATAAAACGAGGACCAGATTGCCGTTGGTTTCGGCCTTATGTTAGGTCTTCAGACAGGAAACTCTGCAAAACAATAGCTTGGTTATATGAGCGATCTTTGGCTGCAAAAAGAAGTGTAATTGTTCCTTCTGCTGCCTGATCAAGCATTTTTCGAGCAGCATTGTGCTTGGTTTCGAGTTCTTCGAAGTAGCGTAAACGGAATTCACTGAATTTTTGTTCCTCGTGGTTGAACCATTTTCGAAGGGAGGTCGATGGCGCTAGTTCCTTCGCCCAGAAATCAATCCGGGCATCAACTTTTTTCAATCCACGCGGCCACAGACGATCCACTAAAACTCGCAGACCATCATCATTTTTAGGTGGATCATAAACACGCTTAATTTGGATCTTTATCGTCGCAGCCATCCATATTCCGTAATGCATCCTGCATGGTATCTTCTAAAAACGCATCATCAATAAGCGAGCCATTCCACAATGCTCCACGCAATCTACGAATCAACGTATCCCGAAGTCTGAAAGCGTCTCCTGTTGAACTGGGCCTTTGCTTCTAAGGCGTATCAGCCACGTTTCATTGTTTCGTTTCATGGTGTCTCAGTTGTTACCTGCTAAACGAGATGATACGCGTATGACCGATATAAAATATTCTGCAGATTAATATTCTCTGTCTACCGAGTGCTATCAAAAATTTCTTTGTTGCTATAAGGGAAGGTATAGCGGGAGCATTTTCTCTCCTACCCAAGAAGAAATTAGATGAACTCATAAAGATTATTAATACAATATTCACTACAAACTCGCCGATCATTCTATTAACATTTCTTGCCTAATCAGCCTATATTCGATGACTACTTTGTAGTCTCCGTGTAACCTGCCAATGGTAAAATCTCGCAATACTAGGTCGAACGAGTGGTAAGCTGATCAGCCAAGCAAGCGGTCTTAGCTTTGGTACTTTTTTCATCAGAAGTATGTAAGCATCTAGCTCAGATAGGATACATTGGTTCTCATCTTTGACATGCAACTCCGTTAAAGCTTTTTGCGGATCAATGCCCATTTCACGCAGTTGCTCTTCTTGTCCAGTTATATCAAACCAATCTACATTTGCAGCTTCCGCGCCCGCAAGTTTTTCATACCAGCATCTGTCCTTAACACACTTTGGACAGGCACCATCATAATAAACAACAACTTTCCCATTCATAGCATTATCAGCCTGGCATGGGGACATACCAGTCTTGAGTCTCTATGCGTTTGACCCATGACTCAACTTTTGGATACTTACTTAATTTGATTGTAGTATCTTTCGTTAACATCACATACGGAAATACTGCTAGATCGGCAATTGTGATGCCCTCCCCTACCAGCCAGTCACGCCCAGATAACTGGCTATCGATGAAGATCAAATAGGTGTGGGAAGCTTCCACTAACACCTCGTAATCATGCGGTGCCCCGAACAGCTTCACCGACCGCGCCTTACTAAGACTATGCTGCACTTCATTGGCAGCAAAAGACAACCAGAATGCAACACGTAACTGACTAACTGGATCTGCCGGAATGTATGCATCATCCGCATATTTTGCATTCAGATAGACTAGAATACCTTGTGAATCATAAGCATATTCTGCACCATCTTCCAATACCGGGACCTGCCCTAACGGATGTTTAGCTAAAAAGGTAGGTGTTTTATGTTCACCAGCTGCTAGATCAACAGCCACCTCCTCATATTTTTTTCCAATCAATGCTAACATCAGCCGTACTTTATGAGAGTTGCCAGATAAAGGATCTGTATGAAGTTTCATCGCTTTTCTCCTTTTTGGAAAATACCGTAAATCTCAAAAGCTACAAGTAGGATGAAAATGGGAAGGAGCTGTCTTATATACTTCGTGCTATTTATAAGTGTAGCTACGTTTGCTAGAGCATTTTCCAAAATTCTTCATTAACCAATAATCTAGTCCAAACTTTCCGCCCCCATGCGTCAGCAAAACACCCATCAGCAAAAACCAGTAATAATGTTCGGTAGTGTCGGGGTAAACGAAAATCTCAATCACTAACGTCATACCCATCAAGCCAAGCACGCTAAGCGGCGTCATTAGGCCTAGGATGAGTAACATGGGAAAAACCAGCTCGGCAGTAGTGGTTATATAAGCTGCGATCTCTGGGGATAAAACTGGGACCTTATATTCATCGGCAAAGAGAGCGACCGTCGTGTTCCAGCTCTTGATCTTTGTCAGCCCTGACATAAAGAAAACCTCAGCGATCCACAGCCGAACCACTAACAACGCAATGGCTTGAAACCAACTAGCGTTGCGAATAAGTTTATTTCCTATGGAGCATGCGTATCTGATCAACATTGGTATCCATCCTTGTTTATAAATACACCCAAAGATACAACCTGAGCGAACTCCTGTTGAAATTGCTGGAGATCTTGTAGTCCCTCTCCTGCCTGGAACATCGCTTCGGCAAAGCTTTTTCCTTCCCAGCAGGATGCAAGCAATTTTTTTAAAGATGCCGATATTTTTTTTAGAAGAACGACATCCTCCTGATCACGCCAGATGAGAACAGTTTGTGCGTTTTCGCAGAGTATAATGGTTTCAATTTCGTTTTTTTGATGCTCCTGCCAAATCTCAAGAGAATTAAAACACAGATCAACAAAATGGACCCCAGGATGAAGCGACAATACAAAATCAGGTTGATCAGATATTAAATTTGTTAAGCTATTGAAATCTATTGCCAAAGCATTATCAGCGATCGCTGCTTGAAAGTATGCCCACTCAATTGCAGCTATATCGGAAAGATAAGGCCATGGTGCGGCGGGTTGATATGAGCTTAAAAACGCACCAAGTTCTGCTCCAAATGTATGACGATTGCCAGTAGATTGTGGATGTATCTCGATATAATGGTATCCGATAGTTCTGAAAAAGCCTTCCCCAACGATTTTCTGTAATACAGGATATGCGCCTGCCAGAATGTCTGTTAGACCGAGCAATGTGTTGTTGTAATAAATATTAAGTCTTTCTGGTGAACTAGATTTACTTTTGTTCAGATAAACGGTGCTGGTGTGCTCGCCCGTATAAACATCGTGCATAAATGCAGCCTGAATGTTATGCAGTGCAGGCATCGAATTCCTCCTTAACACGCTGATATAACACATTGGCTTTGTTTGCTTCCGCGACCAAAACATCTAGCGCAGGAATATCAATATCCCATTCGACTAGGGTCTGTACGTCCCGGAAGCGACGTAGTGCATATTCATACAGGCTCCAAACTTCAGGATAAACAGGCTTGCCATGCGTATCAAGATAGATTTTCTCATCATTTTCTAACGTGTTAATTTGATATCCAGCAAGATGAAACTGCTTAACCCGGCCATCGATTAGAATACTGTCGATATAGCTCTGCGGGTCGTAGTCAAGATTATGTGCACTAACGAAAATATTATTAATATCGAGTAGGAGCCCACATCCACTACGATCTACCAGCTCATTTAAAAATTCTGGTTCGGTATAATCTAGATCGTCAAAGGCGAGATAGTTCGATGGGTTTTCAATCAATACCTGCCGTCCAATTTTATCCTGAAATTCTTTAACATGATCTACAAACACATCCATGGCCTCGTTAATAAAGGGAATGGGCAACAGATCAGGGACGTGAATATGGTTATAAGCACTCCAGGTCAGGTGCTCAGATACAAAAATAGGTTTAATTTCATCAATAAGTGACTTGATTTGCCTGATGTGCTCTTGATCAAGGCCATCTGCACGTCCAAGGGAGAGCCCCACCCCATGAAGGGAAACTGGGTACATTTTAGCAATCTGTTTGAGTTGTTTACGAGATTGCCCACCTCCAAAGTAATTCTCAGAATGGGCTTCTAAAAATCCGACGTCCGCTTTAGATGTTAAAAGTTCCTGCACATGCGGCGCACGCAATCCAATACCGGTTAATTCAAGTGTTTGGTGCTGCATGACAGGAACCAGGGAGATTTTAGAGATTACTTAACGCTACCGCCGACGATCTTATTGCATGTACCAGTTGGAATATATAGCCATTCCTTAGGATCACCATCCTTCTTCGCTTTACCCGCACAGCTGTGACCATTAGCAGCACAATCATTTTGGCCTGCTTTTGCTATGCCGGTACATTTTTCAAAGCCTTCTTTAGCTTGAACATCAGGGGCAATCATCGCAGCGCCAGTGACAAAAACTGCAAGAGCGGCTACGGTTTGGAGAGATTTTGAGAGTTGCATGATTAGCTTCCTTTTCAGTTAGTTTCAAATGGATAGAAAGAAGACTTCCTACTAAGATGACTAAAAACTAGCCCCCCTTCATCAGTAATAATACGTGTGGTGGATAGATTGGTTACACTTTATAATAATTTTTAATGCAAATGTAACCACGATACCGATTACAACGTATAACAAAGAGATAAATGACGAAGTATAACAACCAGAGATGGGATGGATGGATGCGTGCCGCTCTAAAAGGCGACCAGAAAGCTTACCGTCTGCTATTAACTAACTTACGTCTCTGGCTTGCAGCCTACTTTACTAAACGTGTTCATTACAACGCCGTGGAGGATTTGGTGCAAGATACATTATTGACATTACATGCAAAACGCCAGACATTTGATCCTCACTATTCTTTCGGCCCGTGGATAGCAGCAGTTGCGCGTCATCGTTGGATTGACCACTTACGCGCAACATTAAAATATGTTGAAACTCAGTTAGATGATAACTTTTTGTATCAGGAAACAGAGCGCGATGCCTGTGCAAAGCACGATGTCAAAGCTTTGCTAAAGCTGATCCCTCCTCCGCAAGCAAAGGTAATTGAGTTAGTTAAACTTAGGGAATTGTCCATAGAAGAAGTTTCTAAGCAAACTGGCCATAGCCCATCTTCAGTAAAAGTTATGGTTCATAGGGGTATGAAAAAAATGATGGCAGCAGTCGAAGAGGTCCAGGATGACTTATGAAGGTGTCCAGAATGACTGACCAACTGATCAAACATTTGGTAAGTGATCTCAAATCGCTAGAACCGCTTATAAATTCTAAGCTTTGGATGCACTGCACCGTGTGCCTATTAATAATGGCCGGTATAGTCTTAACCATGATGGGTTTGCGTGCCGACTACCCAACTGCCATACAAGATGGAGCTATGCTCTGGAAACCAGGTATATTTCTGCTCGCCTGGATTGGCAGCATGCTCCTTATATTAGACCTTTCTAGGCCAATTGAAAGAATCGAAAAATGGCATTTTGTTCCCCTCTTTCTAGCAGGAACCATTCTGCTATGGCAAATGATTGTTCAACTACCGTATCTTTTTTCATCTGATGTAACCTTGAATCTTTATGACCCTAATGCCATTTATTGTCTATCCGTTATCATTGGTGGCGGAGGAATAGCCATGGCGATGTCTTGGAAATTCTGGTTTTCCAGAACGGCTTCTCCAAATCCCACGACCTTGGGTGCGCTAGCTGGGTTCAGCGTAGGATGCCTTGCTGCAACTGGATATGCCTTGCATTGCGACAAGGACGGAATATTGTATATATTTATCTATTATGGGACACCTATATTGATTCTATCCGTCATTGGCAGCTTATTGAGCAAAAGATTATTAAAGTGGTAAGTTTGATTTCGAGAGGAACTATAACCGCCCCCACCTTTTTTTATAGGCAAGATTCTTGACCAGTGCCACCCTAATCAAGGTGTCATGATTTATTCAAATGAATATTCTACAGAAAAAGCATTACCACTCATTAGCAATCTAATAATGCATTTTTATGAAATTACTCAATAAGAGTGCTGACTATGATTGCCACCATGCTTGCGACGACCTCCACTGTGCATACCATGATCCATTTTCATGGTTTTAAGCTGATCCCTTTGTTCAGTTGTTAAAATCGCGTGCACTACATTACGATTTCTGATGTGCTGTTCAAGCATAGCTTTAAATGCCTCTATATGATCGTTACCAAGTTTACGTAAGGTGGCATCATCTGTACTAGGCTTCATGCTTTCATGATGAAAATGCATCATACTTTTACGAATTCTTTTCCTATACTGCTTGTGTTCTTGTGAATGTTTCAAGTTTAGACGGAAAATCCTGCCAAGTTGTGCATCCGAAAGCTCCAACTCATCCGCATGAGTGGTAATCATATATGCATAACTGTGCCCCCCTCGCCTCATCCTACCTTTCATATGCCCCATCATGCTACCGCCACCTTGGCTCATACTATTTTGACAGTATCTTTGTTGATCGTGTTGGTCTTTATTATCCGTATGCCCTCCATGTTGGTGAGCTTCCGCTACCATAAAGCCTTTGTCCGCGGACTGCGCAGCAAAGGAATTGCCTGAAGCAGAAGCCGTAGATATGGTAGCGAGGACAAAAGCACTAACAGAGACAATAAAAATAGAAATCAAGGGTTTTTTGCAGGGCATGGTAGTTTCTCCTGAATATTTGAGGAAATTTTACGTAACAATTCACTGGAAAACCTAGTGAACCTTTATTACCGAAAACTTATGAGTCAGGTTTTCTGCTAATCCGAAAAATCTGTGCCCCACATATTATACGTATGAATACATATGCTTAAATGGACTGGGAAGTAATTTAAAATGGCTCTGAATGCATCTCATGGCTGGCTACTTTAGCACAATCCATTGAAGAAAAAATCACTCAAAAATTCTCTATACAAATATAGGGCGTTTTTAATTAACTTTTCACGCAAGTTCTCATAACCCTGATTTTAAAAAGAATTACCTTTGCTTTTTAGCTGAACATAATAAGCACATAAGACTTATAAATAAAATTTAATTCAATGTAATGCTGTCACTTGTCAATATTCAACGATACTCATGAATAGATAGGTTAATTATATTGCTAAGAATGCATTAGAAACCATTCACCAGATTAATTTTAATTAAATACAGATTCTGTGATTTTACTCACAGAATCTGTTTACTGATATGAATACTATGGTTTCTGTATTCCCTTATATAGGATTACTAGAGATAACAATTCTGGTTTCGAAAAAGGAAAAATTGATCATGCCAAGCAAAATTACGTCTAATGCTAGACCTCGAGCTCGCAAAACTCGGAAGCGTCGAACATCTGATGGGGACAAGGAAGAAAAATCAAGTCTACTAAACAGTTTACATCAATGGGGTGAAGATTATTATGGAGCGGAAGACTATTATGAAAAGTCAGTCAATAGCATGCCAAAAACA